>JAUHXL010000711.1 GCA_030426945.1 bacterium | reverse complement strand
TCGGCCCGGACGCGGCGGCCGACGCCGCCCCCGATATGGGCCCCGCGGTCGTGCCCTTCCAGCCCCGCGACGTGGCCGGCCGCTGGCACCTGTACGGTGTCTCGGCCGCCGACACCTTCGAGGCCCTGCTGACGATCGGCGCCGACGGCACGCCCGGGTTCTCCGCGCTGGACGGCACCCAGCTCGGCGTGGTGGCCACCCTGGCCGCCGACCTTGCCGATCCGCGGCGGACCGCCCTGTCGCTGCCCGGCTACCTGGAGGATCCGCTGGTCGGCGCGCTGGATCCCCTCGCTGGCTTCGGCGTGCTGGTGCAGCAGCCCGCGGCCGGCGCGCCGACGCGGCTGGTCGTGGCGGTGCGGGTCGCCGACGCGGGGTTGCCGAGCAACGCGCTCTACGTCCACGCCGGCCTCGAGCCCCTGGGCACGGGTGAGTACGGCGCGATGGCCCGCCTGGGCAACGTCTTCCGCGAGAGCGCCCCGCGCGCGACCACGGGCGAGCTGCTGCCTGATCGCACGCTGGCGGCCACCGCCGTGGGCGAGCGCTTCCAGCTCGTCGACGAGGCCGGCAACGAGCGCACCCTCAGCACGAACGGCCGCGCCGCGGTCGGCACCTTCGACGACGTCGCAGAGGTCGAGGGCCTCGCCTTCGCCTGGTCGCCCTTCGCGCTCGACGCGGATCTGCCCCCCGGCGCGCTCTACTGCGCCGGCGTCCACCTCGAGGACGGCGCGCTCCGGGTCCGAGGGCTCTGGGCCCAGCTCGGCGACGCCGGCCGCACCCTGACCTGGGACGACGGGCGCTCCGCCGCGCTCACGCGGAACGGCGGGCTCATCGCCCTCGCCACCGAGCGCAACTTCTTCGGCCTGCCCGACGGCGTCGCGCTGACCGATCCGGATCGGCGGGTGCTGGTGCTGCTGCCGGTGCAGCCCGAGCAGCAGCAGGTGGACTGGGGCTTCGGCGCCTGCGTCTCGTTGGAGCCGGTGATCCGGTGAGCGACACCACCCTGGTCCTGCTCTGCGTCGCGGCGGTCGCGGTGCTGCTCGACCTGGTGGTGCCCTCGGGCGGCGTGCTGAGCGGCACGGGGCTGGCGCTGATCATCGAGCGGGTGCTGAACTGGGCGGGGGTCGCGGCGATCGTGCGCTGGCCGCTGGCCGGGCTGGGCATGCTCATCACGGTGGGGCTGGCCATCCGCTTCGGCGAGCGCGTCAGCGAGCGGCTGTTCCCCGCGCGGGTGCGCACCAACGTCGACCGCCTCGTCGGCCTCCGGGGCCAGGTGCACGGGCTGCGCGAGGGCGCCCCGGTCGTGATCATCGAGGGCGACCTGTGGACCGCGCGGGCGCTCGACGACGCGCCGCTGGCGGTGGGGCAGACCGTGCAGGTCGTCGCGCTGGTCGACCAGGTGCCGGTGGTGCAGGCCGTGGAGGATTGAGATGGGGCTCGTGTACCAGGTGCCTCAGGCCACGGTGATCGTGTTCGAGCGCATGGGACGCTTCCACCGGCTGGCGCAGAGCGGCCTGCGCTTCCGGCTGCCGGTTCTGGACGCGCCCAAGCGCCTCGACGAGTGGACCTCGGCGGTGCGACGGCACGGCGATCTGCCGGTGCTCATCGAGCTGAGCGAGCAGCAGAGCGACACCCAGCCCCGCACCATCATCACCCGCGACAACGTCGAGATGCTCGCCGACGCCTCGGTCTTCTGGCAGATCGTCGACCCGGTGCGGGCGGTCTACGAGGTGGACAACCTGCCGCGCAGCATCGCCGATCTGGCGGTGACCACCCTGCGCAACCTGCTCGGCGCGCTGACGCTGAACGACGCGCTCGGCGCGCGCGGCCGCATCAACGAGGGGCTGCTGGCCGAGATCGACGCCACCTGCCGCAAGTGGGGCGTGCGGGTGAACCGCGTCGAGCTGCAGGAGCTGCGCGCTGCCAACCAGGAGGCCAGCGGCGCGATGCTGCAGCAGATGGCCTCGGAGCGGCAGCGCGAAGCCACCGTCGCGCGGGCGGAGGGCGAGCGCCGGGCGCGCCTGCTGCGGGCCGAGGGCACGGCGCGCGGGCTCGAGACGCTGGTCGAGAGCGATCTGGCGACCTACCGGCGCGCCGCCGAGGTGATGGGCGAGGCGCGCGCCTGGCGCTACCTGCTGGCGCTGAAGTACCTCGACACGATCGAGCGGATCGCCGACAGCCCCTCGACCAAGCTGTTCCTGCCCAGCGGCGCCGACGTGTGGCCGATGCTGGCCGGCGCGCTCGGCGGGGCGCTCGACGAGGCGCCCCCGAAGCCCGCCGAAAAGGCCGAGCGCGGCGGCACCGAGGGGGCCTGACATCGGCCTTGTGTGTTAGGGTCTCGGCCGAATCGAGCCAATCGAAGACGCCAGGCAGCGGCGCCTGGGTCATGTCCTGACTCGTATCCTCCGGGGGTTCCGATGACGAGAGTCGCGCGCGTACTTCTGGCCCTCAGCCTCGCGCTGGGCGGCGTGGCCTGTGACGACGACGACGGCGGGGGCACGACCACCGACGCGGGCGCCGGCGGCGCCCCCGGCATGGGTGGCACGCCCGGCATGGGCGGCACGCCCGGCATGGGCGGCACGCCCGGCATGGGTGGCACGCCCGGCATGGGTGGCGAGGGCGGCATGCCCGGCGTCGGCGGAGAGCCGGGGCAGGGTGGCATGGGCGGCGGCGGCGACGCCTGTGGCGTCGAGCGCGCCGCCGAGGGCACCAACTGCGAGATCCAATGCGGCTGGCTGGCCGACTGCGCCGTGTGCGAGGGCCAGTGTGACGGCTACGCCACCGCCGAGGAGCGCCAGGCGATCTACGAGGGCTGCATCCCGACCTGTGAGGCGACGCCCGCGCTGGCGGTGGTGGTGAGCAACCACACGACCTGCGCCGAGACGGTCGGCTTCATCAGCGGGCAGAGCGAGGACTTCGCCGCGGGCTGTGAGGGCACGCCGGGCATGGGCGGCATGCCCGGCGCCGGCGGCGCGGGCGGCATGGGCGGCGAGCCCGGCGTCGGCGGCATGGGCGGCGAGCCCGGCGTCGGCGGCGCAGGCGGCGGCATGGGCGGGGAGCCCGGCGTCGGCGGCGCGGGCGGCGCGGGCGGAGAGCCCGGCGCGGGCGGCGCGGGCGGCGGCATGGGCGGCGAGCCCGGCGTCGGC
>JAUHXL010000710.1 GCA_030426945.1 bacterium | reverse complement strand
CCCCCGGATTCGGAGGAAACCGTGCCCTGCCCCGACGACCGCATCGAGGTGCGCGTGGACCGCGCGCCCGCCACCGACCGCCCCTTCGTCCTCTACTGGATGACCGCCGCGCGCCGCCCGGTGTGGAGCTTCGCCCTCGACCACGCCCTCGACTGGGCGCGCCGGCTGGGCAAACCGCTGGTCGTGTTCGAGGCCCTGCGCGCCGGCTATCGCTGGGCGAACGACCGCCACCACCACGTGGTGATCGAGGGCATGCGCGACAACGCCGCGGCCTTCGCCGACGGCCCGGTGACCTACGTCCCCTTCGTCGAGCCCGAGGCCGGCGCGGGCAAGGGCCTGCTGGCGGCGCTCGCCCGCGACGCTGCGGTGGTCATCACCGACGCTTTCCCGGCGTTCTTCCTGCCCCGCATGCTCGACGCCGCCGCGCGCCAGATCGACGCGCGGCTCGAGGTGGTCGACGGCAACGGCCTGCTGCCCCTGAGCGCCGCGCCGCGCGCCTACCCCACCGCGCACAGCTTCCGCCGGGTGCTGCAGAAGCGGCTGCCCGACCACCTCGACCACGCGCCCGATCCCGCGCCGCTCGACGATCTCGACCTGCCCCGCCTGCCCCAGCTGCCCACGGCCTTCCGTCGCCGGTGGACGCCCACCGATCTCGGGGCCCTGCGCCTGGCCGATCTGCCCATCGACCACGCCGTCGCCCCGGTCGACGAGGCCCAGGGATGGCGCGCCGCGGCCGCGCGCCTGGCCGGCTTCGTCGCGCACCACCTCGCTCGCTACGCCGACGATCGCAACGACGTCGGGCAGCAGGGCACCAGCGGCCTCTCCACCGCCCTGCACTACGGCCACGTCGGCGCCCACCAGGTGGTGCGCGCCGTGCTCGACCACGGCGGCTGGCGCCCGGACCTTCTCGGCGACGACACGCGCGGCGCCCGTCGCGGCTGGTGGGGGCTCGGCGAGAGCGCCGAGGGCTTCCTGGATCAGGTCGTCACCTGGCGCGAGCTGGGCTTCCAGTTCTGCCACGCGCAGCCCGACTACGACCGCTTCGACACCCTGCCCGACTGGGCCCGCGAGACGCTCGCCGAGCACCGCGGCGACGCGCGCCCCTGGACCTACGACCTGGCCGCCTTCGAGGCCGCCGAGACGCACGAGCCCCTGTGGAACGCCGCGCAGAACCAGCTGCGCCGCGACGGGACCATCCACAACTACCTGCGCATGCTGTGGGGGAAGAAGATCCTCCACTGGTCTCAGAGCCCCGAGGCCGCCCTCGAGATCATGATCGAGCTGAACAACAAGTACGCCACCGACGGCCGCGATCCGAACTCGTACAGCGGCATCATGTGGGTGCTGGGCCGCTTCGACCGCGCCTGGGGCCCCGAGCGCGACGTCTTCGGCAAGGTGCGCTACATGACCTGCGACAGTACCCGGCGCAAGATGAACGTGAAGGGCTATGTGACCGAATTCACGGGATGATTCGGCTGATCGCCCCGCTCGTCTCCAAGAAAAATTCGAGAAAAACGCGGGCGGCGCGCAACACGCGCCTCCGCTGTCCGATGGATCCCCCCGCTTTTCGCCAGGGTGGTCTCCGCGGTGCCCTCTCCCGCCGCGTTCGACCCCCCGGTCCGACTCGGGAGGTCCCCCATGCGCTTCGCCCCGCTGCTCTTCGCCCTCGCCCTCGCCGCCTGCGAGGTGCCCGTCGCCTCGGTCCCCGGCGCCGGGCCCGACGCCTGCGCCCCGGACGCCGGCGACGACGACGCCCTCGAGCCCGCCGGCCCGACCCCCTGCTGGGTCTGCGCCCCCACCGCCCCCTTCGTGCGCGCCTGCGCCGACAGCGCCGACGGCGCGTGCCTGGCCGACGGCGCCGCCTGCCGCCCGCCCAGCGAGTGCTGCCTGGCCGCCAACCGCACCCACGACTGCGCCGTCTGCCTGCCCGGCTTCACCGGCCCCGACTGCCGCGCCTGCGCCGACCCCCACCGCGCCGGGCCCACCTGCCGCGACTGCGCCCTCGGCTTCGACGGGCCCGACTGCCGCCAGTGCGCGCCGGGCTTCGCCGGCCCCGACTGCGCCTTCTGCCGGCCCGGCTTCGCGGGGGTGCGCTGCGATCGCTGCCAGGCCGGCTTCGTCGGCGAGGCCTGTGATCGCTGCCGTCCCGGCTTCGCCGGCGACGACTGCAACCAGTGCGCGGTGGGCTTCGCCGGCGACGACTGCGCCGCCTGCGCGCCGGGCTTCACCGGCCCCGACTGCGCCCCCTGCGCCGACCTGGGCGATCCCGCCTGCGACGACCTGCGCTTCGTGACGGTGACGGCCGGGGGCGGCACCCGCTGCGGCCTGGACGAGGACGACGTGCTGCGCTGCTACGGCGCGGTGCCCCTGCCCGCGACGCCCGGGCGCTTCGCGCAGGTCGCCGCGCGGGGTGACGTGGTCTGCGCGCTGAACGCCGCCGGGCGCCCCCGCTGCTTCGGATCCGCGCCGCTGGCGCCGCCGCCCGGCGCCTTCGAGCGGCTGGCCGCGGGCGCCGACTTCGCGTGTGGTCTCGAGGCCGGCGGCGACCTGCGCTGCTGGGGCGAGCGGCCGCCGGGCGTGCCCGCCTGGTTCCGCGGGCCATGGCGGCTGCTGTCGGCCGGGCGCGCCCACGTCTGCGTGGCCGGCGACGGCGCCCCCCAGTGTTGGGGCAACGGCCCGCCCACCCGCCCCTTCGACACCCCCGTGCTCGAGCTCGCCAGCGGCGGCGACGTGCTGTGCGCGCGGGCCCCGGACGGCACCGTCGGCTGCACCGGCGCGCCGGGCATGAGCGCGCCGCCCGGCGCCTACGAGGCCATCGCCGTGGACGGCGACGCCGCCTGCGCCCTCGACGCGGTCGGCACGATGCGGTGCTGGGGGCCCGCGGTCGAGGTGGCGGGGGCGGCCGGCCCCTTCGCCGCGCTCGCCATCGACGACGGCCGGGCCTGCGCGCTGGACGACGAGGGGCGCGCCCGCTGCTGGCCGCTGGCGGCAGCGCCCTGATTCACAGATTTGTGCATTGCACAAAAATAGCATTGACGACCGCGCTACGCGGACTTATATCCAATGTCGCACGGTGACGAACACGTCGCGCCCCCCCGCCGGGCGCCGAGAGGAGTCCGACATGGAGCGCTTCTTCGAGCAGTCGCAGAAGATCATCGC
>JAUHXL010000116.1 GCA_030426945.1 bacterium | reverse complement strand
AGCGCGGCCTCGATCTGCCACAGCGCCGCGGCGTCCTGAACGGTCAGCGCCTTCGCCCGCAGATCGGTCCGCGCGCCGCAGGGGTCGACGGACGGCACCAGCAGCGCCGCGATCAGAAAGGGCAGGCCGCCGCTCACCGCGCCCCCTCGACCGCCGCGGCGCCGTCGGCCGAGCGCCGAAGCTCCGGGATGAACGAGCGCTTCAGCTCGAGCAGCTTCTCGAACTGGGCGCGCTGCCGCGCGTCCGTGTAGAGCACCTTGGGCTTCACCTTGCGGCCCTGCAGCTCCAGCTCCTCGAAGTCGTAGAAGCGCGTGCGCGCCGCGTCGTCCGGCGGCGCCTCGGCCCCCCCGCTGGGCGCGTCCTGCGCCTGCGCCACGCCGCCGACGAGCAGCAGCACGAGCCCGGTGAGCGTTCGGCGCATCACTCCGCCCCCTTCGCGCATCGATTCGGCAGCGTGCTGCGGTAGGTCCCCAGCTCGTCGGGCCACCACACGGTGTCCACCGCCCAACGCTGCCAGTCTTCGCCCAGGACGGTCACCTCGCCGGCGCGCGCGGGGCCGCCGTCGTCGCGCCCTCGGATGGCCGCCTCGAGCGTCTCACCCTCGGCCTCGAGCAGGTCGACCAGCAGCGCGTCGGCGGCCTCGTCGAGGCGCGTCCAGGTGGCGATCAGATCGTTCGCCGCGGCGCGCACGGCCGCGTGTACGCGCGCGCCGTCTCGGCTCAGCAGCGCCACCCCGCGACGCCCCAACGCGCTCAGGTCCACCGCCGCGTCGGCGGCGATGGCTTCGACGCGGGCCAGCTCCACCGTCAGCGCGGCCTCCGCGGCCAGGGCGCGCGCGACGCGCGGATCGGCCTGCAGCGCCGCCCGCGCCGCCTCCGGCAGGCCCCCGGCGGCGCCGAGGAGCGTTCGGGGCTTCGCCCCCGCGTCCAGCGCCGCCACCGCCGCGACCAGCGCGGGCAGGTGCGCCGTGTGATCCCGCTTCAGGGCGTCCAGCTCCGCGCGGGCGTGCTCCACCTGGCACAGCCCCACCAGCGCCGCCCCGGCCAGCAGGTGCAGCTCCGACTGCAGCGGGTGGGGCTGATCCGGCGAGCGCGCGCCGTACACCGCCCCCAGCGTGCGCTGCATGTCGCCACGCAGCAGGTGCGCCCAGGCGGCCTCGAAGTTGGCCTCGACGCGCTCCGGCGCGCCCCGCGGCAGCTGCTGGTCGTAATAGAGCGCGACCTCGTTGTTGCCCACCTCGAAGGACAGCCGGGCCAGGCCCAAGAGGGCCAGCCGGCGCGCCTCGCGCACCACGCCGCGCGGGGCCTGCGGGCTGGACTCCGCCTCGACGATGGCCTCGCGGAGGTGCGTCGCGGCGGCCTTCAGGTCGTCCAGCGGCGGGGTGACGTGGGCGACGCCCATCAGGTAGCGCGCCGGCGCGTAGGCCGGGCTGCCCGGCGCCACGCGCGCAAGGTGGCGCAGGGCGGCGACCGCCTGGCCGTCCACCAGCAGCGCCTGCCCGATCAGGAACGCGCGCAGCGCGGCGTGGCGCGGCGAGAGGCCCGTGGTCGGCTGCGCGGCGAGGCCCGCGAAGACGTGATCGACCGGGGGCTGACCGCGCAGCGACAACGGATACAGATCCAGGGCCGCGGCGACGATGACCGGATCGGTCCGCTTCAGCACCAGCGTCTCGGTGAGCGTCGCCGTGGACAAGATCGGCAGGTCCGCCCGGGCCAGGGCGCGGGCGAGGCGGATGGGATCCGCGTCCGGCGCGCGGGCCCACGCGACCAGGTCGCCGGTGTCGACGCCCGCGAGGGCGATCACGAGGGCCAGCAGCGCCGTCACAAGCGCGCCCCCGCGCCCAGCAGCAGCTCGGCGCCGCCGCCGACGGTGTCATCGCGCCGCAGCAGGGCGAAGGCGCGCAGGTCGAGGCGCAGCAACAGCCAGTCGAGCAGCCGGAGATCGGCCCCGGCCGCGGCCAGCACGCTGGGCGCGAGGTGGTCGTCGTCGGTTCGGGAGCGTTGAGCCCGCAGCCCGGCCCCCCCGCCGACGTGGGCGGTGAAGCCGCCCAGCGTCGTCTGCAGCGCGGCCACCTTGCCGCGCAGAGGCTCGGCGCGCAGCAGAAGGTCGACGGTCCAGACGGTGCGGTCGGCGAGGGCGTCGTCCTCGTCGAGCAGCGCCTCGGTGCGCAGGAAGGTGCTGATGTCCGTCTCGGACTCGAGGCCGTCCTGCCAGGTGCCGGTCAGCTCGAGGCGCCAGGTATCACCGAGGCCCACGCCGACCCAGCCGCCGAGCACGACGTGGGTGTAGAGAGGTTCGGCCGGGCCGACGCCGCCCAGCAGGCCGCCCTGCAGGACGTCGGCCGGCGGCGGCGCCGCGTGGGCCGCGGCCACCAGCAAGAGAAGCAGAGGCAGCGCCCTCATCGCGCCCCCGCCAGGGGCGCGCCCAGGTAGAAGGCGTAGCCGATCGAGACCTCGGTGGGCAGCAGCGCGCCGCCGGACGCCCGCTGGAAGACGGCCTGGCGAAGCTCCAGCCGGAGCGATCCGCGCTCGCCGGTGTGCGCCTCGAAGCCGAGGCCGAACAGTCCCTCGGGGCGGGGCTCGAGGGCGTCGTCCGTGTCGCGCGTGAGCACCGCGCCGAACCCGCCCAGCAGGTGCCCACGCAGGTACAGCATGTCGTCGCCCAGCCACCGGGCCTTGGCGCTCAGGAGCGTCCACGCGGCGCTCACCTGCGCGCGCCCCACCTGGTGATCGGGCAGCGCGACCTCGCTGTCGACGCGCGCGCGCAGGTCGCGGTCGACCGAGAGCTGGTCGAGATACGCGAGCGACACCTCGCCTTGGAAGCTCTCGTTGAAGAACCGCCCCAGGCGCAGGCCGGCCGGGAAGTAGGTGAGGAAGGGGTCGTTCGCCACCACGCCGACGAAGGGGGTCAGCGTCCAGCGCCCCGCCCGGCTGAAGGGCTGCCGCTGCACCGCGACGACCTCGTCGTTCGGCGCCGCTGGCGCCGGCACCGGCGTCAACGAGGCGAGCGCGACGAGCGCGCAGAGGGCGGGGCGCAGCATGGCGCGATTGAACACCGCGCAGCGACGCCGACGCAACCGCGCCGAGGGGCGGCGCGGCGGGCGGTCAGTAGCGGTGTACGCCGAAGCTGCCCATCGGCGCGTAGACGTGGCCCTCGTCGAGGACGATGCGGCTCAGGTAGCCGATGGTGCGGGCGGCGTGGTCGACCACCGGCGCGGCGGCGTCGGCCACGTCGACCACCAGCAGGCCGGTGGGGAACCGGCTGCCCAGGTACAGGCGGGTGCCCTCCACGTCGAGCAGGTCGAAGTGATAGCCGGCGAGCGTCGCCGTCCGCTCGGCGACGACGTCACCCGCCTCGCCGAAGTCGAGGCGCCGCATCACGGTGTAGGGCTGCCGGCTGGCGACCGTATCGCTCTGGACGCCCCACCAGGGGTACTTGTGCGCGGTCAGCCACAGCGTGCGGTCGTGCCAGCCGATGGGCCGGCCGGCCTCGTCGCCGCTCAGGCTGCCCGGACGCAGCGCCGCGCGGTGGATCTGATCGGCCACGGGCAGCACGGTGACGAGCTCCGCCGCGTCGTCGCCGACCACGCGCAGCACGTTCAGGCTGTTGCGGCGGCGGCCGAAGTCGTCCCACTGGAAGTCGATGGTGTAGAGCAGCGCGCCGTCGTCGCTCACGTCCACCAGGTAGCCCGGCACGTTCAGGCTGGGCAGCGTCACCGGGTGGTCGGGATCGCTCACGTCGATGCGATCGACGTACGCGCGCACGTGGTACAGCAGGCTGTCGCCGGCCTCGCTCTTCGCCTGCTCGACGTGGGTGCTGTAGAGCACGTCGCCGTGGGTCACCTTGTTGACGAAGGGATAGTCGTTCATCGGCACGGCGCCCTCGGCGACGCGCGGCGCGTCGGGATCGCGCAGGTCGAGGAAGCGCAGCTCGCTGTGCCAGTCGCGGCGGCCGTCCGGGGCCTCGACGATGCGGCGGAAGGTGACCGGCAGGATCTGGTTGCGCAGGGGCAGGCCCGCGTAGGGGTTCCAGTAGTGGGTGTAATAGCCCTGCTGGGTGTAGACGAACTCCAGCGCGTCGTCGAGGCGCAGGTCGCCGCGCAGGCGCGGGGCGGCGGGATCGCTCAGATCGGCGGTCGTGACGATCTGCCCACGGTCACGCACGTGCCCGATGAGGTGCAGGCGATCCCCGTCGCGCAGGACATAGGGCACGTAGCTGAAGGGCAGCTCGAGCGTCGCCGTGGCGGGCGTGTCGTCGTCGCGCGAGAAGGGGCGCACCTCGAGGCGCACGCCGCTGGTGTAGGGATCGCTCAGCAGCTGCACCTGCTGGCCCTGCACGGCGAACAGATCGTGCACCGTGCGCACCAGCTGCAGCTTCTCGGTGACGCGGGGGCGGTCGAGGTCGGTGGCGTCGATCGTCGCGAGGGTGGTCTCGCCCACCGCGACGAGGCGGTCGCCCACCGGGAAGGCGCGGCGGACGCCGCCGGCGTTCTCGACGCGCCCGCGCTCGGTCAGGCGGTCGTCGGCCCACTCCACCAGCTGCACGCCCTGGAAGCGGGTGTTGTGGGTCCAGAAGTTCAGCGGGATCAGCAGCAGGCCCAGATCGGGGAAGGACTTGAACGCCTTGTCGTCGTAGTTCGCCTCGCTGCTGCTGTAGCCCTCGCCCAGGCGCTGCCAGTTCAGCAGCGCCGGCGCGTCGAGATCGCTCACGTCGTACAGGGCGACGGCCGTGCCCGATCCCTGGTTGCGCGCGCTGTGGCGGCCGATGCCCAGCAGGCGGTCGCCGTGCACCTCGAGGTGGTTGAAGTCGAGGCCAAGCTCGAGGTCACCGGCCATGCGGGGGTGCAGCGGATCGCTCAGGTCGACCGCGTGCAGCCAGCGCCGGAGCGTGTTGGAGCGCCACTCCGAGCGCACGGCGAAGGCGCGCTCCCCGGCGAAGCGCGTGGCCTGGAGGCCGCTCGGGCGCACGTCCTGCAGCTCGAGCGTGGCGTCGATGTCGAGGTCGTCGGGGTGCTGCGTCGACACCACGAACAGCGACAGCGCGTCGTCGCCGTACCAACGCTGGCTGAACACGCGGAAGTAGCCGTCGTGCCAGTCCATCTTGAAGCGATCGGGGATGTGACCCGGCACGTAGACGCTGCCCCGCTGCCGCAGGGCGCCGGTGGGATCGCTGATGTCCACGTAGGTCACCAGCGTCTCCTGCTCGTGCTCTGGATCGACCAGCACGAAGTTGGGATCCCACGCGGCCACGAAGATGGCGTGGTGGGCGACGTGGATCAGCGTGCTGCTGCCCTTGAACTCCAGCCGCGCCACCTCGCGGATGTCGGCCGGGTTCGCGACGTCCATCGACAGGATCCAGGTGCGATCTTCCCAGTCGGCCGTGTTGTAGCGCCAATAGTCCGGGCGCCGCTTGCTGACGGTGTACAGCACGTCGCCCACCATGCGGGTGTCGGTCACCTCGCCGTCGACGGCGAAGCTGCCCAGCTTCTCGGGCGCGTCGGCGTCGTCGACGTCGACCACCATCACCTGGCTGCCGTGGAAGCCGTGGGGATCGGCCTCGGGATCGTACTGCCAGTAGACGAAGTAGTCGCTGCTGATGATGTACGCGCGCCCCTCGCGCACGTACATCTCGATGGGCACCGCCTGGAAGGGCAGGCGGCCGCGCAGGCGCATCCGGTCGGGATCCGACACGTCGATGATCACCAGGCCGCGGTAGCGGTTCAGCACGTACAGCAGATCGCCCTCGAGGCGGTAGATGTCGGCCTCCACGATCTCGCGCGTCAGGTCGGGCACCGCCTCGGCCTCGGGGGGCGCGGCGGGGGCGCCGGGAGCGGCCTCGCCGGCCCCATCGGCGGCGAAGTCGGCGTCCTCGTCGAGGGCGCCGCGGCCGTTGGCGGCGTTCACCCGGCGGGTGCCGTCGGACAGCTCCTCGTTCTCGTTGGCGGTGAGGAAGTCGCGGGCGCCCTCGGCGGGGAAGATCGTCGGGTCGAGGCCCGGCGCGGCGCCGCTGGGCGGGGGCGGCTGCACGATGGGGGGCTCGGGGGGCGCCGGCTCGCTCGGGCCTTGGCCCGCCGAGGGGTCGCTGGTCTCACCGTCGCAGCCGCTCAGCGCCAGCAGCGCCGTCACGGTCAACAGTGTCGAGAACGCAAAGAGCCATCGTCGCGGCGCGTGCATCCGTCCCTCTCCCGGTCGAGTGTCGAGTGGCAGGGGGCGAGTGCATCGTGCGTGCCACGCGCCGAAGCGCGCAACGACGAGGGAGCGTTGGCCGAATGCCTCGGAAGTCCGAGAGGGGACGACGGATCTTCGTGTCCCGGGGGACGCTCGGGGCTGCGTCAGCCCTCGGGCGAGGGATCCGTGGCGGGGGGCGCGTCGGCGGCCGGGGCCTGCGCGGGGTTCGCGGCGGCGGGGGCCGGATCCGCGGGCGCGGCCTGGGCGGCGCGCTGGGCCGCCTCGGGCGCGTCCTGCCGCTCGGCCTGCTCGGCGGGCGCCGGCTCTTGCTGGGCCGCCGGCTCCGCGTCCGGCGAGGGCCGCGCCTGAAGCTGCTTCATGCCCAGGCTGGCGCGCTCCCGCTCGTCGTCGATGTCGAGCACCATCACCTCCACCTTCTGCCCGCGGCGGAAGCGATCGGTCAGCGGGCTGTCGTCGCGCTCCCAGGACACGTCGCTGCGGTGCACCAGGCCGTCGATGCCCTCGGCGATCGACACGAACAGGCCGAAGTCGGTGATGCTGCGGATGGGCCCCTCGATGCGGGTGCCCGGCGGCAGGGCCTCGCGCAGGCGCGACCAGGGGCTGGGCAGCGTGCGCTTGACGCTCAGCTTCAGCTTCTGGTGCTCCGGATCGCACAGCACGACCACGGCGTCGACGCTCTCGCCGACGGTCAGCACCTCCTTGGGGTGCTGGACGCGGCGGTCCCAGGCCAGCTCCGAGACGTGCACCAGGCCCTCGATGCCCGGCGCCACCTCGACGAAGGCGCCGTAGTTCGTCAGCGAGATGACCTTGCCGCTGACCTTGCTGCCCTCGGGATAGGCGTGCGCGGCCTTCGTCCACGGGTGCGGCTGGAGCTGCTTGAGGCCCAGGCCGACGCGCTGCTTCTTCTCGTCGACCTTCAGCACCTTCACCTGGACGGTGTCGCCCACCTCGACCACCTCGCTCGGGTGGTTCGGGCGGCCCCAGCTCAGATCGTTGATGTGCAGCAGCCCGGTCACGCCGCCGAGATCGACGAAGGCGCCGAAGTCGGCCATGCGCACCACCTGCCCGCTGCGCACCTCGCCCTCCTCGATCTCGTCGAGGGCGACGGGCTCCTGCTCGACGGCCGGCTGCGCCGCGCGCGTCGACAGGACGAACCAGTTCTTCCGATCATCCCAGCGAAGGACCCGCGCCGTGACGGTGCTGCCCAGCATCGTCTCCAGGTCACCCTGCGGCGCGTCCAGCTGGCGCCGGGGCAGGAAGGCCTTCAAGCCGATGTCGACGGCCCAGCCGCCGCTCATCTCGGCGGTGACGGTGCCCTCGATGGTCTCGCCCTCGGCGGCCAGGGCCTCGAGGCGCTCGAACAGGTCCAGCCGCAGCGCCTTGTGGTGGGAGCACTGCAGACCGTCCGCCAGCACCTGCTCGACGTACAGCCGCACGGTGTCGCCGACCGCCGGCGCCGTCGCGAAGTCCACGGCGGGGGCGCGGGCCGTCTGCCCGTCGATCTCCGCGACGAGGGTGTCGCCCTCGACCGCGCGCACCGTCGCGTCGTGGACGTCGCCGGCGTGGACGGCGCGGGCCTCCACGATGGCGTGCAGGTCGTCGAAGGAGGCGCCGAGCTCGAGCAGGGCGTCTTCGGGCTCGGGGGTCACGTCGCTCATGGGGGCTCCTGGCTGGGCGCGAGCGTGCGCTCGTACCACGGTCGGGGGGGCCGCGCCAAGGGGAGCGCGCGGGCACCGTTGCGTCGGCCGACGCCGCGCTCGTACCCTCGCGGCGTGCGTACCCCGATCATCCTGTCCTGCGCCCTGCTGATGGCCGCCTGTGACGACGGCGGCGGCGCTTCGCCGAGGGCCGACGGCGCCGTGCTCCTCATGGACGCCGGGGCCGAGGACCTCGACGCCGCCGTCCCGAGCGGCGACGCAGACGCCGCGGGCGACGCCGCCACCGACGGCGAGCCCACCTTCCGCTTCGACGCGGCGCCGCCCGACCTCGGCCCGCCCGACGTGCTGCGCCACCTGTGGGTGACCGTCAACGACATCCCCGAGGCCATGCGCGGCCTCGAGCCGGGCCGCGTCGACGGCGCGCGCTCGACCTTCGCGTGGGCGCTGCCCGAGGCCGGCTGGACCATCGAGGTGTACGCCGAGAACGGCGGCGCCTGGGAGCCCCCGGCCGAGGCCCCGTATCTGCTGTGGCGCGCGATCGACGTCGACCAACCGCGGCACGTGATCGAGCCGGCGCACGTCGCGCCCGCTGGCGGGCGGTGGGAGCGCGTCGAGAGCGGCCACCGCTGGCAGGGTCGTGTGGTGACGCCGCCGCCGGGCGAGCCGGGGCGCTTCACCCTGCAGGCGGCCGTCGCCGGCACCACCACCGACCTCGTCACCGTGCTGCGCCGGGAGCTGACCCCCGAGCTCGATCCCTTCGTCGAGGTCGATCCCTGGTTCGTCACCTTCTCGCGCGACCGCGGCCGTCTCGAGGTCAGCGCCGCGGGCGACGGCTTCGCGGTCACCAGCGTCGCCGAGCCCGACGGGCGCCCCGACTTCGACGAGGCCGTCGAGGCGCTCGGCCTGCTCGGCGGCGACGACGCCTGGGACGCCGAGGTGCTGCGCCAGCTGCGCGAGGCCGTGCGCGACCAACTGCACGCCTTCTACCTGCTGCGCCCCGACGGCACGCGCGACGACGACAGCGTGCGCATCCGCTTCGTCTTCGAGGGCGACGTCGACGCCCCCGAGGATGCCGCCGCCGCCGGCTTCAGCGTCATCGCCGTCGGGGGCGAGGACGCCGAGTGGGCCCCGGGCGGCCGCACCTTCTTCGGCCGCGCCGCCATCGACTGGAACAACCAGGCGGTGGACGACAACACCGCGCCCGACCGCGGCGTGTTCACCACGTCGTTCGTGCGCTTCGTGCTCGCCAACCGCGTCACCGTCACGCTGCTGCGCGACTACCTGCCCGCGGCCGGCGGGCAGCCCTTCGGCAGCCTGCCGAGCGACGCCGACTTCCTCGACGCCGACTTCGACCCCAACCAGCTCGAGGGGCAGGCCGAGATCCGCGCCCTGCGCTTCCGCTTCGCCCTCGACACCCTGGCGCTGGCCATGGCCTCGGTGTTGGCCCACGAGATCGGGCACTCGCTCGGCCTCGTGAAGCCGGGCCTCCCGCCCGAGGGCCTGCTCGCCGGCGTCGACGGCCCCTGGGTCAGCGCCGACGTCGACGGCGCCCACATCGACACCGAGGGCTTCAACCTGATGCAGTCCGGTACCAGCTTCAGTTTGGCCGACGTGGCCAGCAGCACGCCGGCCTTCAACGCGCCGAATCGCGCCTACCTGCAGCGGCGGCTGGTGGTGGGACCGTAGCCCCGACCGCGCGGCCGACGTGCCGCTCTACGCGTCGTCGCCGAGGACCTCGTCCAGGGTGCTCGCGCTCACCGCGCGGCGCAGCCACGTGGCGAGCTGGTCGAGATCGGCGCAGGCGTCGATGCGCGCGGCCTGCGCCGCGTCGGCCTGCCACCCTCGGGCGTCGAGCACCATCCAGAGCGACCGGAGCCGCCCGTGGAGCTCGCCCTGCTGTGCACCCCGCTCGATGCCCTTTTCGATGCCCTTCTCCATCCCCTCTTCGAAGTTCTCCGCGAGCAGCTTCCCGTAGTACTCGCGGGCGAACTCCGAGGTGAAAGTGTGCTTCTCCTTTCGCATGATGGCCTCCAACGCCGCGCGCGCGATCGCGTCCAGGTCGCGCGTTACCAAGTCATAGTAGACAGCGCCCCGCTCGTAGTCGACCGCGGCCACCGCGTCGGCCGCGACCGCGCCCGCGAACACGACGTCGATGTCGGCGCCGTGGTCCTTGTGCATCAGCGCCGACAGGACGGCGAGCTCGGGACGGGCCCGCGCCGCCTCGGGATCCGCCACCCGCGGGATGTCGTGGGGATCGAGGACGACGGGATGGATGACGGAGCCCGCACCCAGCTCGATGGGCTGTCGGGCCCAGCGCGCGACCCCCGGATCAGGGGCGACGACCAGGACGATCACCGGGCAGCGCCAGAGGAAGCGCGCCGAGCCGACGTACGCCGGCCACGAGAAACGCTTCAGGGTGTTCTCCCTCAGTTGAGCCTCGACCACCACGATGCCGCTCGCGATGGCCCGCCCATACTTGTCGCGGCTCGGATCGACGACCAGGAGCCTGTTGCGCATAGAGGGGTCGAGCGGGGTGCGTCACCGAAAGCTCGGATCAAGGCGCGAAGGCATGACGATATCCGAAGATATCGCCTTGCCTTCGCAACGCTGAGACGAGCGTTCGGGGGCGTGCACCGCGAAGTGCCCCGAATGCGCAACAGGCTCCCAGCACCAGATCGGCCTCGAAGGTCGGCGGCGCCAGGCGCGAGAGCGTCGAATCGCCGACCTCGACGACCGGCGCTCGGCCGGTCGCGCCGGGGATCCGGTCGCCCGCGAGCATCAGCGCCAGGGTTGGGCAATGGCGGAACAGGTCCACCAGCGTGTCGTGCAGGACCGAGGGCACTGTCTTCGCCTCCGTGGGTCACGTCGCGGGGGGACGCAGAGCGAGGACCATGCCGGGCAGGTGATTCGAACGAAATCAAGCGGTTGCGGGTCGGTGCGGCGTCGAGCAAGGTGTATCGAGTGTCCACGGCGTCCAGAAGCTGGCCGCCGACGCGCCGCGCACGGAGCCCGACGATGAGCACCCTGCCCCCCAACGCCCGCGTGGTCGCGACCCCGGACGTGTGGATGGAGACAACAGCACTCGACCAGCTCGCCCAGGTCGCGGCGAGGCTCGGCTGCCGGCGCGCGGTGGGCCTGCCCGACCTGCACCCGGGCCGCGGCATCCCGGTGGGCGCCGCCTTCGCCTTCGCCGGCGTCGTGCACCCCGCGCTGGTCGGCGGCGACGCCGGGTGCGGCGCGCGCGTGATCGGCGTCCCCCGCGCCCGGCGCCGCGGCGACGCGCTGTTGCGTCGCCTGGACGCGCTCACCGCCCGCCCGGCGCTGCCCGACGCCGACGACGCCGCGCTGCTCGACGCCGTGTGGCACGCGGGTCCGCGGGGCCTCGTCGGTCTGCTCGGCGCGCCCGACGACCTGCAGGCCCTCGCCGCCCTCGAGCCCACGGACGACGGCCCGCCCAGCGGCCCGCCACCGCCGGACGCCGCCCACTTCGCGTCCCAGCTCGGCACCGTCGGCGGCGGCAACCACTTCCTCGAGGTGTCCCGCGTGGCCGACGTCGTCGACGAGTCCGCGGCCGCCGCGTGCGGGCTGCACCGCGGCGGCGTCGCGGTGCTGGCCCACAGCGGCTCCCGCGGCCTCGGCGGCGTCGTCGCCCAGCGTTGGGCCGGGCGCGCCCTCGAGGACCCAGCCGATCAGGCCACCTACCGCGCCGAGCTGCAGGGGGCCGTCCGCTACGCCCGCGCCAACCGCCTGATCATCGCCTGGCGGGCCCTCGTCGCCCTCGGCTGCGCCCGCCCGGACCGCATCGGCGGCGGCTTCGACCGCGTCCACAACACCGTCGAACCCTTCACTCACGCGGGCGAGGCGGTCTGGCTGCACCGCAAGGGCGCCGCGCCCGCCGACGCCGGCCAACCCACGGTGGTCCTGGGCAGCCGCGGGGCCTGGACGTGGGTGCTCGAGGGCGCAGGCGACGCCGACACCCTCTGCTCGGTCGCCCACGGCGCCGGCCGCCGCATGGGTCGCGGCGAAGCCATCGCCAAGATGAAGCACCGCCACGCCCGCGCCGACCTGCGCCGCACCGATCACGGCAGCCACGTCCTGTGCGACGACGCCGAGCTCCTGTTCGCCGAGCACCCCCGCGCCTACAAACCCATCGAGCCCATCGTCGCCAGCCTCGAGGCCGCCGGCCTGGCGCGCCGGATCGCAGCGCTCGAGCCGATGGTCACGGTGAAGCGATGACGCCGCGCCGCAGGAGAGGCCGCGCCACGCCGCGGCCGGCCGCCCGAGCGCCGCGCAGCCAGCCACCGGGGCAGGGGACCGGACGACGCCTACCCAGCCCCCGGTGGGCGCGGGCGACGCTCTAGGAACGCGTCTGCTCCGACCGCTTCGGAGACCAGGGGAAGAACGCCGGTGTGCGGCGTACGTAGTCGCGATAGGCCGGCTTCGTCTTCTCCAGTGAACGCTCCAACAGCGCGACGCCCGACACCTTCATCAGGAAGAAGGTCATCACCGCCGGCCCCACCAGCGCCAGCCGCCCGCCCGGAACGCTCACCGCCATCAGCCCCAGCCCCCACCACACCAGCGCGTCGCCGAAGTAGTTCGGGTGGCGCGTGTAGCGCCAGAGCCCTCGGTCGAACACCTGACCCGCGTTCTCGGGATCGGCCTTGAAGCGCGCCAGCTGCCAGTCGCCGACGCTCTCGAACGTCAGACCCACCGCGAACAGGCCCACCCCCAGGCCGTCGAGCAACGTCCACCCCGGCTGCGCGGTCGCCCCCTGCACCGCGAACAGAGGCGCGGCGACCACCGCCAGGATGAACGCCTGCAGCCAGAACACGCTGAACAGGCTGACCCACGGGAACGCTCGGGGCGCCTTCGCGCGCATCGCCTGGTAGCGACGGTCCTCGTCCTCGCCCCAGGCGCGCCAGGTCAGATACGCGCCCAGCCGCGCGCCCCACAGCGTCACGGCCCCCAGCTGCACGGCCGCGCGCAGCGAGTCGGCGCCGAAGCGCGCGTGCCAGTACCAGCCGACGAGCGCGAACCCCGGGCCCCAGCAGGGATCGATGATGCTGGCGTCCTTCTTGACGACGCTGACCACCCACACCAGCGACAACACGCCGGCGACCAGCGCCAGCCCCTCGAGGTGAACGCTCCACGCGTCACGCCAGGCGCCCATCAGCGGCGCGCCAGCAGCGTGTGCGCCACGAACCACTCCGCGCCGCCGCGATAGCCGAACAGCTCGGCGCAGGCCAGGAAGAACAGCCGCCAGCGGTGGTAGCGCCGGCGCGCCAGCACGGGGTCGGGCCCCAGCACGTCCAGCACCGCGTCGCGCGCCGCGGCCAGGTTCGCGAGCCACGCCTCGCAGGTCCGCGCGTAGTGCTCACCGCCCACCCGCCACTGCCGCTCGACCACCAGCGGCCCCGGCACGCACCCGGGCAGCTCGAACGCGGGCATGACGCCGCCGGTGAAGAAGTGGCGCGCCATCCAATCACGCTCGCCCCGCGCCTCGAAGCGATACGCCAGCGAGCGATGGCAGAAGACGTGCTGAAAGAACCGCCCCGCGGGCTCCAGCCACTCGGCCACCCGCTCGAACAGCGTCGGCCAGTTGCGCACGTGCTCGCACATCTCGACCGACACCACCCGGTCGTAACGCTCCCCCGGGTCGAAGACGCTCACGTCGGCCGTCGACACCCGCACGTTCCGCAGCCCGCGCGCCACGCACGCCCGCTCGATGTACGCCCGCTGCGCCGCCGAGTTCGACACCGCGTGCACCTGCACCCCCGGCATCTGCGACGCCACCCACAGCGTGAACGACCCCCACCCGCAGCCCAGATCGAGCACCCGCATGCCGTCCTCGACCCCCGCCCGCGCCGCCGTCAGCGCCAGCATCGTCTCTTCGGCCTTCGCCAGCGTCTCGACGCCCGTCGGCCAGTACCCGCTGCTGTACTTCAGCCAGGGCCCCAACACCGCCTCGAAGAACGCCGCCGGCACCTCGTAGTGCTGCGCGTTCGCCGCCGCCGTCGCCTCGGCCACCGGCCCCTGCGCCATCCACGCCACGAACGCTTCGAGGTCGTCCGCCCCCGCCGCCCGCTCCGCCCTCAGCCGCGCCCGCAACAGCCGCCGAATCCCCCAACGCACCGCCACATCGGGCACCAACCCGCGCTCGGCGGCCTCCACGGACAGGGGCAACAGCAAGGGGGGCCTCCTCGGTCACGACGTCGGAGGAGGATACGCCGCGCCGCTGACGGTCGCGCGGCGAAGAGGAGAGGGTCAGCGTCCGGAGGCGATCACAGCTCCCGCTGCTCCATCCCCTCGACCTCCAGCCGGTTGATCACCGCCTGGGCGCCGCCTTCGAGCGCGTTGCTGCCGGCGTTGTAGCGTTCGCGGACGGTGTCGACGGTGCCGCGCAGGGTGGCGACGCCGTTCTCCACGCTGACGTCGACCTGGTCTTCGTCGACGAAGGGGCTCCAGAACAGCTCGTCCTCGATGTCCTGCTTCACCTGCAGGTCGTCGACCCAGGTGGGCTCCTCGCGGGTGCGGAGCAGGTTCTGCACGCTGACGACGCCCTTGGCGGTCTGGGCGATGTCGGCGGCGCGGGTGCGTTCGAAGTCGGTGCCGACGAGGCCCTGCAGGTAGGCGTGGCCGTTGGTGACGGTGACGCCGACGGCGTAGCGCTCGACGTAGGGGTCGCGGCGCAGGGCCTGGGTGATGGCCTGGCGGATGCTCTTGTCGGCGACGGCTGCGATGGGGCGCACGCGCAGCAGGTTGCGGACGCGCCAGACGCCGACGGTGTTGCGGGCGTCGTCGCCGGCGGCGCGCTTGGCGGCGAGGCTGCCGACCATGCCGGTCAACGTCACCACGCCGTTCTCGACCTCGATGACCGGGCTGAAGGTCGAGACGCGCGGGTCTTCGCCGAGGGCGGAGCGGATGGCCGCGACGATGGCGTCATCGGTCGGGGCGGGCATGCCGGCCGCTCGCTTGTCGTCGTCGCGGGCGATGGCACGCACCTCGATGGCATCGGAGTCGACGTTCTTCACGCCGGCGGTCCAGGCCATGCGCGCCACGCGGGCCTTCTCGGCGGCGCTGCCGACGATGCCGGACAGCGTCACGACGCCGTCCCTCACCTTCACGTCGACGAGGTCGGCGTCGACCTCGATGGACCGCGCGAGGCGCCCGTTGACGTCGTGCATGATCTCGTGGTCGGGCCGAGTGTCGGGCGACTTCACGATCACCTGGTTGTCGACGGCCCGCACGCCGCGCACGCCCTTGGCGACCATCTGGCTCAGGCTGCGCTCGCCGTAGGACTCGACGGTGCCTTGCAGGGTCACCTTGCCGGCCTCGACGGTGACGCGAAGCTCGTAGGCGTCGGCGGCGGGATCGGCGACGAGGGCCGACTCGATGTCCTGGCGGATCTGGGCGTCGCTGCGCACGACGGGTACGACCGCGATGCGATCGACCACGCTGCGCACGCCGCGCAGGCTGCGGGCGCGCTCGACGGCGCGGTCCTTGGCCAGCACGTTGTCGACCGTGCCGGTGAGCGTGGCGATGCCGTGGTCGACGCTGACGTCGATCTTCTGGGAGCGGACGCCCTCGTCGAGGAACAGCTCGGCGCTGAGCGCGCGGGTGATGGCCCCGTCGGCGGGCTCCTTGTGCTCTTTGGCCTGGCCCGCGGTGAGCGGCAGCGCCAGCGCGCTGGCGGCCAGGGCGGTGAGGAGTGGGATGCGTCGCTTCATGGGGTGCCTCCTTGGCTGAGCGTCCTGGCCACCGCGGGAGGCAAGCGGCATTCCACGGGCGTCGAATGCCTTTTTGAATCAGCGGGTTGGCGCCTCGTCGTCGCGCGCTGCCCCGGTCGGTCGTCGCGCCGGGGCGGGCTGCCCCGCGTCAGTCGCGCTCGTAGGTGACGCCGGCCCCGAGGCGATAGCCCGGGCCGTCGTTGAGCGCCTCCGGCTGCCAGGTGGCGTCGACGCCGAGGCCGAGGCCGGCGCCCAGGGCGACGAGCAGCTTGCCGCCCAGGCCGCCCTGGGTGGGCACGGGCA
>JAUHXL010000709.1 GCA_030426945.1 bacterium | reverse complement strand
ACCTCACGCGACCCTCCGCTCGGCGTCGGTCAGCTTGCGCACGGCGCGCAGGCGGGCGCTGCGGGCGCGCGGGTTGCGGGCCACCTCGGCCTCGTCGGCCGTCTCGCCCTTGCGGGTCAGCAGCGCGAAGGTGGGCGCGGCGTCCGGCGGCGGCGGCAGGCCGCGGCGCGGCGCGGCCGTCGGCTGGGTGAGGGCGGCGAAGGCCCGCTTGACCAGCCGATCCTCCAGCGAGTGGAAGGTGATGATCAGCGCGCGGCCGCCCGGCGCGAGCACGCGGGGGATCGCGTCGAGCAGGGCCTCGAGCGCGCCGAGCTCGTCGTTGACCGCGATGCGCAGGGCCTGGAAGGTGCGCGTCGCCGGGTGGCGGGTGCGGGTCGCGGCCGCCTTGCGGGGCAGGGCGCCGTGCACCACGGCGGCCAGCGCGCCGGTGTCGTGGGGGCCGTCGCCCGTGGCCCAGACCTTCAGGGCGCGGGCGATCGGGCCGGCGAAGGGCTCCTCGCCGTAGGTCCGCAGCAGGCCGGCGAGCTGGGGCACCTCGAGGCGGCGCAGCAGCTCCAGCGCCGTCTCGCCGCGGCTCGGATCCATGCGCATGTCGACGGGGCCGGCGTGGGTGAACGAGAAGCCGCGGTGGGCCTGGTCGAGCTGCCAGGACGAGACGCCGACGTCGGCGAGCAGGCCGTCGACCGGGGGCACGGCGGCGTCGCGCAGCAGGGCCTCGAGATCGCGGAAGTTGCCCGGCAGCAAAGTGACGCGGTCGGCGTGCGGCGCGAGGTACCGGGCGGCGTGGTCGCGGGCCTCGGGATCCTGGTCGACGCCCCACAGGCGGGCGCCGGCCTCGAGCAGCAGCAGGGCGTGCCCGGCGAAGCCCAGGGTGCAGTCGACCCAGCGCTCCTCCGGGCGCACCCCGGCGAGGCGCGTGACCGCGTCGGCCAGGACCGGCACATGGTGCGCCGTCGTCACGTCCGCTCCCCCCCCACGCTCGACGCACCCGTCCCGTCGACGGGGCGCGAGGCGCCCGCCGCGACGAACCGGCGCGCCGGCTCGCCGCTACATCAGACCGTCGAGATCGACGTCCGCGTGGACGTCGGGCCCGTGCGTGGCGTCCCAGACATCCATGGACCACAGCTCGATTCGGCTGCCCTGGCCCATGACGAACACGGTGCGTTTTTCCTCCAACTTCGCATAGTTGCGAAGCACCTTCGGCACCTGGATCCGCCCCAGTCGGTCGACCTTGGCCCGCCTCGCGGAGCCGCCGACCACCCGGCGCAGGATCTGTTCGGTCTGCGACCCCAGACGGGTCCACTCGGCCTTGAAGGCCTCCCAGGCGTCCGGCCAGAAGGCGAGGAGACAGCTCTCCTTGAGGTGGCGCGTCAGCACCAGCTCGTCGCCCTCCACGAGGCCCAGCGCGCCGCGGAACTCCGCCGGCACGCTGACGCGCCCCTTGTCGTCGACCGTGTGCTCGTGCTGCCCCTCGAGCAGAACGTCAGCGCGCGGCTTGTCGACGGGCTCGGCCATCGTCGGACTCCATGGGAAGCGGTACCACCTGCTTCCACCTGGCCCCATCGTAGTCGGGGGGGGATCTCAGTCAACGGCCTTTTCGGCCTGGGGTGGGATTCGGGGGGGCGCGCGCTGGCGGCCCAAGATATGGGCCGATCGGATGTTGACGGCACAAGATGTAGGCCGGCCGCCGGAGGCGAGGGGAGGTGGTATCAGGTGGTGAGGCCGGGTGGTGCGGGTTGTACCCCCCCTTCACGCGCGGCGCAAACTTCCTTCACTGGGCGCTGAGGGGGTCTTCGGCGGGCCCGAAAGCGGGCGCGGATCGGGGCCGGACCCGAGGGACCGTGGATCGGTGTGGATCGAGGGGGGATCGGCGGGATCCGGGGACGGCGTTGGGGGATCCGGTGGATCGGGGCGGGATCCGCCGCGGATCCGGCGGCGGGCGGCGCGGTCAGAGGTACCAGGACAGGGTGAAGTTGGCCTGCCACAGGTCGAGGCCGACCAGCGAGTCCACCGAGCGGGTGCTCAGCTCGTCGAGGACGCGCGCCTCGATGTACTCCGGCCCCGCGGCGCGCCAGCGGACGTCGCCGCCGATCGCGACGTGGTCGCCGACGTAGATCTCGAGGCCGGGCCCGGCGTGGAAGCTGGTGGTACGCCCCGCCACGTCGACCAGATCGCTCATCTCGTGGGCCGCGAGGCCGCCGACCACGAAGACGTTGAAGTACTGGGTGGGGATCAGGTTGACCATCGCGCCCAGCTGGTAGCGGGGCGACAGGTGGCGCAGCGGCTGGGTCTTCGGATCCTGATCGAGCTGCGCGGTGAACTCGGCGCCCAGGAACTTCAGCAGCTTCAGCCGGGTGACCACGCCGTATTGGTGGGCCGGCATCTCGGGGGCCGCGCCGGCGCCGCCCGAGACGTAGCTGTACTGGGCGCCGACGCCGAGGGTGAACCAGCTGGTGTTGTCCGCGTGAGCGGTGGCGGCGGCGCCGGTCAGCACCGCGAGGACCGCGAGACGGGGGAGCAGGGGCAGCATCGTCGATCTCCAGCCCCGCGGCGCCCCGAGGATCGGGGGTCTCCACCGCGGGCGTCGCCCCGGAGACGGGGGCTCGCCTGGGCAGCCCGGCTGTCTCCCCGCGGAGACCCGTGGCTTTGCGTCCCGGCCTCGCGACCGGTTTGCCTTTGTCCGGGGCAGGCCCCGTGCGCCCTACGATTCGGCTTCTATTATTTCTGTTTGACCGGTTTGCCCCAAGGTGGGGTCGTGACCACCCAGGGCCCGCCGTGCTAGATCACCGGACCATGAGCGACACGCCACGCGACGAGACGGCAGGGGACGAGAGCTTGGAGGGCGCGGCCGGTCCCGCGGCTGCGCCCGCCGACGAGGCGCCGGCGCCGCTGGGCCCGCTGGGGCGGCCACCCCCCGCGGACGAGAGACTCGCGCGGGCCCTGGCCGCCTTCGACGCGGGGGATCTGCGGATCGCGCGCCAGGCGTTGGCGACGATCCCGCGCGACGCGCTGGCGGAGCCGGACCGGGGGACGGCCGCGGCGCTGGATCGCGCGCTGCGCATGGATCCGGCCGCCTACGCGGTGGCCGCGATCATGTTCGGGGTGTGGGTGTTCCTGGTGGCGCGCCTGCTGCTGTGAGCGCGCGGGCGATCAGTGCCCGTGGCCGTG
>JAUHXL010000115.1 GCA_030426945.1 bacterium | reverse complement strand
GCGTAGGCGCAGGCCGCGTTGGCGAAGCCGCGGTTCGCCGCGTTCGCCTGGAAGGCCGCGCAGTCGGTGCCGTTCACCGTCGACCAGCGCAGCAGGGGCCACCCGAAGTAGCGCCGCGTGGCGGCGGCGACGTCGTTGACCAGCACCTTGCCCAGCTCGCCGTTCGTCAGCACCACCAGGCCTCGGCCGGCGTCGGGCAGGCCGACGAAGTGGGCGCGGATGCCCGCGTTCGTCCCGCCGTGCTGGAAGTGACGATCGTCCGTGGTCACCAGGTCGCGGTCGGTGTCGTAGACGCGGAAGCCGCGCCCGTAGCTCGACGCGTTGCGCTGCATGGTCGTCTGGCGCGCGGTGGCCGGGCGCAGGACGCCGTCCTGCCGCGGCGCGGTGGTGCGCGAGATGGCCATCATGTGCGCGACGAAGCGCGCCAGCTCGGCGGCGTTGGTGGTGAGGCCGGCGGCGGCGGCTTGGGGATAAGCGAGGCCGGGCGAGGGGGCGACGACGGCGCCCGCGGCGTCGTGGCCCGACGCGGCGTACTCGCGCAGCCAGGCGGCGCGCAGCCCCACCTCGAAGCCGCTGTAGATCATGCCCGTGGGCGCCAACACCCGCGACCAGGCGTACTGCTCGAAGGGCTGGCCGGTGAGATCCTCGATCACGCCCTGCAGCACCATCAGGCCGCCGCCCGAGTAGCCGTCCGCGGTGTTGCTCAACCCGACGCCGTCGAGCAGGTCGTCGAGCGAGGGCAGCGCCGCGCCGGCCGCGTAGCCCCCGTAGCCGCTGGGGGTGAGCCCGGCGGTGTGGGTCATCAGCTCGCCGACGCGCAGGTCGGTCTTGTACCGCGGCAGGCCGTAGGACGCGCGCCAGCGGTTCGCGCTCGCGCGCAGGGCGAGGCTGCGGCGATGCCCCTCGACCCAGGGCGCCACGTGCCCGTCGGCGGGCAGGTTGCCCAGGTCGTCGCCGAAGAGATCCCAGCCGAGATCAAGGGCGCCGTCGTCCACCAGCTGCATCGCCGTGACGGCGGCCACGGTCTTGCTGATCGAGGCGGCCTGGAACATCGTGTGCGCGGTCACGAAGTCCTGGGTGCCGGCGGTCTGCACGCCGTAGCCACGCACCCACTGCACCTCGCCCCCGTCGATGAACGCGATGGCGGCGCCGGGCACGTTCAGCTCGTCGAGGCGATCCCAGATGTTGGTGGTGCCGCCCTCGACGCGCGGCAGCGCGTACTCGATGAAGCCCGCGGTGTCGAAGCGGCGGGCGCCGCCGATGCCGTTCGAGATGATGCTCCAGCCGCCGGTCGCCGTGAAGACCACCTGGTCGACGCGCCGACCGTCGGCGCGGAAGCGGCGCAGCTGGGCGTCGAGGCCGGACGACACACCGTGGGCGTGCAGGTGGTCGTCGGCCGCGGCCACGAAGCCGTCGTCGGGGCTCAACCAGGCGCCGTGCATCGGCAGCAGGCCGGCCTGGTAGGCGGCGATCGTGCGATTGAACCAGGGCGTCGACACGCGGCGGTGGCGCAGCTCGCCGTCGGCCACCACCACCCAGCCGTCGCCGTCGGGGTCGAAGCTGATCGAGTCGATCCGGCGACCGTTCGTCACGTAGTGGTCGACCGCGCCGCGCAGGCCGGCGTCGCCCAGGTCGGTCGCGTGGCTGTACCAGCGCCAGTCCTCGGCGACGATCACGTACCGGCCCGCGGGATCGAAGGCGATGGCGTCCACCCGACGCCCGGTGGCCACGTACTGGCGCACCTTGTCGGCGGCGAAGGCGGGGAAGCCGGGGCTGGTGTCGACGCGATCACGCGAGACGACGATCCACTCGTTCTGCGGCGTGAAGGCCACCGCGTCGATGGGGCGGTCGGCGATGCGGTGGCCGCGCAGGATCAGGTGCGCGTCGTTGGGCAGGCCGCTGTTGTAGGTGTGCACGTCCTGGGCGTGCGCGGCCGGCAAGGCGAGCAGCAGGGCGGCGAGGGCGAAGATCGGGCGCATGGGGTCTCCTTTCGGGTGCGGCGTCCCGAAGAGCAACGGCGGTGCCAGCCGCCGAGCGACGCGGCTGCGCGGTTTCGGACGCCCCGCCGCCTGTGCGCGCGCTGTGCGGTCGCTGCGCGCACAGCCTCGGCGCGTTGCGCGCCCGCCCGTCGGTCGGCATCATCCCGCCGTGTCTCGATCCCTCCGCCTCGGCCCCTTCGTACTCGACGCGCCCCTCGCGCGCGGCGGCATGGGGGTGGTGTGGGCCGGGCGCCATCGCGCCAGCGGCGTGCCGGTGGCGATCAAGGTGTTGCTCGAGGACGCCGCGCGCACCCCCACCCGCGTCGCGGCGTTTCGGCGCGAGGTGGCGCTGGTGGCCGCCCTCGATCACCCCCACGTGGTCGCGCTGCTCGACGCCGGCGCGCTGCCCGAGGGCCTGCCCGCGCCGCTGACCCCCGGCAGCCCCTACCTGGTGATGGAGCGCGCGGGCCGCGGCTCGCTGAACGAGGCCGGCTTCCCGACCTCGTTCGCCGAGCTCGAGCCCTTGCTGCGCGCCCTGCTCGACGCGCTGGCCCACGCCCACGCGCGCGGCGTCGTCCACCGCGATCTGAAGCCGGGCAACGTGCTGATCGCCGGCCCCGAGGACCTTCGCCTGGGGCCCAAGCTGTCGGACTTCGGCATCGCGCGCGCGCTGGACGACGCCGGTCCCGGTGATCCGGTGTCGGGCACGCCGGCGTACATGGCGCCCGAGCAGTTCGCCGGCGGCGCGCAGGGCCCGACCACCGATCTCTACGCGCTGGGTTGCCTGGCCTGGACGCTGTCGACCGGCGCGCCGCCCTTCGTGGCCGACACCCTCGGCGAGCTCGCCCGTCGGCACGCCGAGGCGGCGCCGCCCGCGCCCCGTTTCCGCTACGCCGTGCCGGCCGGCTTCGAGGGCTGGCTGCGCGCGCTGCTGGCCAAGGCGCCCGCGGCCCGGCCCGCCACCGCGGCCGCGGCGGCGCGCGCCCTCGTTCGCCTGCCGCCGCCCGGCGTCGGGGCGGCGCCCGCGTCGGCGGCCCCGGTGCTGGCCGAGGCGTCGACGGTGATCACCGAGACGCTGTCCTGGACGCCGGTACCCCTCGCGGCGGCCGGCGCCGCGTCCGAGGCCGAGCGGCCCACCGTCCCGGCCGAGTGGCGGCTGCCCGAGGCGCGCGCGGCGCTCGTCGCCCGCCTGGCGCGGCAGCGGCTGCTGCAGGGGGCCGGGCTGGGCCTGTTCGCCCTGCGCCGGCCGCCCTTCGTCGGGCGCGACGCGGCCCGGGACGCGCTGTGGAGCGATCTGCGCGCGGTGGCGCTCGAGGGGCGGCCGCGGCGCGTGGTGGTCGAGGGCGTGTCCGGCGTGGGGCGCAGCCGGCTGTTGGCCTGGCTGGTCGAGCGGGCGGCCGAGCTGGGCGTGGCCACCGTGCGCCGAGGCGGCGACGCGCCGACGGCGGTGACGCAGCCGACGATCCACGCGCTGGACGACGCCGACGCCGAGACGCTGCGGGCCCTGCCCGAGGCCGTCGGGCCGCTGCTGACGGTGCTGGCGCCCGCGCCGGGGGTGGACGCCGCGCTCGCCCGGCCGACCCGCCGGCTGCACCTGGAGCCGCTGGCGGCGGTGGAGGCCGGGCGCCTCGCGCGCTCGCTGCTCGAGCTGGACCGCGATCTGGTGGCGCGGGTGGTCGACGACACCGGGGGCGTCCCGGCTCGCCTCGTCGGGTGGATCGGCGCGCGGGTGGCCGAGGACGCCTTCGAGCAGACGCCGGCGGGCTTTCGGCTGCGGGCGGCGCCGGGTGACCGAGCCGCGGCGGCGGGCGATCGGCTGGACGCGCGGCTGGAGGCGGCGCTGGCGGGGCTGGCGCCCGACGAGGTCGTGGCGGTGGAGCGCGCGCTGCTCGCAGGGGCGCCGCTGCCCGCGCAGCCCGCCTGGGCGCGGCTGCGCGCGGCCGGCCTGCCCCTGTCGCCCCTCGCGCCGGCGCTGGTCGAGGCCGTCGAGCGCCACGCGCGTGCCGCGGGCCGCCTGCGCGCGCACCACGCGGCGTTGGCCGAGGAATGCCCCGACGCCGCGCGGCGCGCCCGCCACCTGCTGGGTGCCGGTCGACCGGCGGAGGCCGCGGAGGCGCTCGGGCAGGCGGTCCGCGCCGCCGTCGACGCGGGTGAGCTGGTGCGCGCCACGGCGCTGCTCGAGGCCCGGGACGCCGCGCTGGCCGAGGCGGGCCGCGGCGATCAGGATCCCGAGCGCCTGCGCGGTCGCGTCGACCGCGGCCGCATCCTGGTGCGGCGCGGGCGCTTCGACGACGCGCGGGCGCTGCTGATGGGGGTCGTGCGGGCGGGGCGCGCGCGCGGTTGGGCCGGGCTCGAGGCGGCGGCGTGGGCCACGCTGGGGCACGCGGCGCAGCAGCAGGATCGCTTCGAAGAGGCGACGGTGCGCTTCCGCCGCGCCCTGCAGGCGCTGGAGGGCGCGGCGGGGGACGAAGATGGGCGTCGGGGGGCGCCGACGCGCGCCGAGCTGGAGATCTCGCTCGCGCGGCCGCTGACGGACCTGGGGCGGCTCGACGAGGCCGAGGCCGCCTACGCCGCGGCCGCCGCCGACTTCGAGGCGCGCGGGGACGCCGAGGGCCAGGCGCGCGCCGTGCGGGGTCGCGCCGCCGTGATGTCGGCGCGCGGCGAGCGGTCGCGCGCCGAGGCGCTGTGCCGCGACGCGCTGGCGGCGCTGCGCGCCGCGGGCCCGATGCCCCGCGAAGAGATGAACCTGCTGGCCGATCTGGCCGACTACGCGCGGCTGCGCGGCGACCTCGAGACGGCCGAGGCGATGTTCGCCGAGGTGCTGGATCACTTCGAGGCGACCGACTCGAGCGACGCGCTGATCGTGCGTCTGAACCTGGGCGCGGTGCGCATGGCGCGGGGTGATTACGCGGGGGCTCGGCACCTGCTGGCGCAATGCCGCCGCGAGGCCGATCTGGCGGGGCGGGACGGCATGGCCGCCGGCGTGCGCGTGACCCTGCTGCCCTGCCTGGCGGCCGCGCGCGACTGGGGCGAGTACGACCGCACGTTCGACGAGGCCGAGGCGTTGCTCGTGCGGACCGGCATGGTGGTCGAGGACGTGGCCTGGCCGGCGGAGCGGGCGGCGCGGCTGTGCGACGAGGTCGGCGAGGCGCTGCGTGCCCGGCGCGCCGCCGCGTTGGCCGGCGCGCAGTGGACCCGGCTGGGGCAGCTCGACCGCGCCGCGGCGGTCGCGGCGCTCGAGGTGGAGTGATGGCGGACGAGACGCGCACCCTGACCGAGGCCGAGCTCGACTTCGGCGCGCCGCCGGCCGACGAGGCGCCGGCGCCGGCGCTGGTGATCGTGTGGTCGGCGGCCGAGCCCGAGCGGGTGGGCGAGGTCGCCTTCGTCCCGGGGTCGCGCGTGCTGGGTCGCGGCGAGGCGCGGCCCGACGACGACGCGCCGCGGCTGCAGTTCGTGCGGCAGCGCCCCGGCGAGGGGGTGGTTCAGCCGGGGCTCGGGGGGCGCGGCGTCTCGCGCCGGCAGCTGCGCGTCGAGCCGTCGGGCGCGGGCCTGCGCGTGACCAACGTGGGCCGGAGCGCGCTGATCGTCGACGGGGCGGAGGTCGCGTCGGCCGAGGTGCGGCCGGGGCAGATCGTCGGCCTGCGCAACCAGCTGCTGCTGCTGTGCGAGATGCGGCCGCGGCGCCTGCCCGCCCTGCGCGCGTGGCCGGCGAACGCGACGCCCGCGTTCGGCGCCGCGGATCGCTTCGGCATGGTGGGTGAGTCGCCGGCCGCCTGGGCGCTGCGGGATCGGCTGGCCTTCCACGCGGGGCATGCGGCCCACGTGCTGGTGTCGGGGCCGAGCGGCAGCGGCAAGGAGCTGGCCGCGCGGGCGCTGCACGGCCTGTCGCCCCGCGATCGCCGCGCGCTCGTGGCGCGCAACGCCGCCACCCTGCCCGAGGGGCTCGTCGACGCCGAGCTGTTCGGCAACGTGAAGGACTACCCCAACCCGGGCATGCCGGCGCGGCCGGGGCTGTGTGGCGAGGCGGACGGCGGGACCTTGTTCCTCGACGAGATCGGCGAGCTGCCCGAGGCGCTGCAGGCCCACCTGCTGCGGGTGCTGGACGCGGGCGAGTACACGCGGCTGGGCGAGGCGCGGGCGCGGCGAGCCGATCTGCGGCTGATCGCGGCGACGAACCGGGCGCCCGAGGCGCTGAAGCACGACCTGGGGGCCCGGTTGAAGCTGCGCATCGAGCTGCCCGGGCTCGGGACGCGGCGGTCGGACGTGCCTATGCTGGTGTACGCGCTGCTCGACGCCGTCGGGGCGCAGGACGCCGGGCTGCGCGCGCGGTTCTGGGGCGCCGCCGGGCGCCCGCGGGTGGCGCCCGAGCTCATGGCGCGGTTGGTGCGGCACGACTACCGCCTGCACGTCCGTGAGCTGGACGCGCTGCTGTGGCGCGCGCTGGGCGAGAGCCCCGGGGACTTCCTGGCCCTGACGCCGGGCGTCGTGGCGCAGACCGAGGTCGCCGCGGCGCCCGCGGCGCGGCTCGACCCGGCCGAGCTGAGCGTCGATCAGATCCGCGCCGCGCTCGAGGCGCACGCGGGCAACCAGTCGGCCGCCTGGAAGGCGCTCGGCCTGCGCAGCCGGCATCAGCTGGTGCGGCTGATCAAGAAGCACGGGCTGTGACCCGGCGCGGTTGACGGTGGGCGCGCGGCATGGAACGGTTCGCGATGGCACAGCCGACCGAGGAGGGTGACCATGGGTAGTCTGACCGCGTGTCCGCGCTGCGGGCGGAAGGCGCAGAAGTCGATCTCGTCGAACTGGTTCCCGGTGTTCATGTGCCACGACTGCAAGACGAAGTCGTGCAACGAGTGCGGGGGCACGCGCTGCCCGAAGTGCGGCTCGTCCAAGCACATGACCTCGGACAAGGTCTACGCCCGCTGATTCCGGCCCGCCGGTCGTTTTGCCCTTGACGGGTTCCGACCCGTTGGTCACTTCTTGGGGGCGCCCCATCGCGCTGCCCGAGGAGTCCCATCATGGATCGACCGACCCGACGGACCGTGTTGCGTGGCATGGGCGCGGCCCTGGGCGCCGCGGCGCTCGCCGGCTGCGGCGACGCCGAGGACGATCCCGAAGACGACGGGGCGGCGCGCGTGGCGGTCGTCGGCGGCGGCATGGCCGGCGTGGCCACGGCCTGGCTGCTCGATCCCACCGTCGAAGTGCATCTGTTCGAGGCGCGCGACGTGCTGGGGGGCAACGTACGCACCGCCCACGTCGACGGGCCCGACGGTCGGGTGGCCATCGACATGGGCGCGCAGTACTACAACCCGCGCGTCTATCCGACCTACGCGCGCCTGCTCGAGCACCTGGGCGTGGCGACGGCGGCCGGCGAGGGGGCGGTGTTCGCGGCGCCGGGCACGGTGACGCTGACGCGCGCCGGCGCCGAGCAGCCGACCCTGGTCTCACCCAGCCTGCCCGAGCGCACCTGGCCGCTGACCGAGTCGTGGAACCAGCCGGCGGTGGGCGCCTTCGCCAAGATGGCCGAGGGCGCCCGCGCGCTCGAGCGCGACGACGTCGACTGGTCGCTGACGGTGGCCGACTGGCTGCCCTCGCTGGGCGTGGAGCAGCCGCTGATCGACGGGCTGGTGTTGCCGTGGATCGCGGCCATCAACTCGGGCTCCGTCACGCGCACGCTCGACTTCTCGGCGCGCGCGGCGACGATCTTCCTCAGCCGCGCGCTGGGCGACGGCCCCCTCGAGAGCGTCATCTACTACACGCTGACCGACGGCATGGGCGCGGTGCTGCAGGCCATGGTGGACGCCTGCAGCCGCCTGACCGTGCGCGCGGGCGCGCCGGTGCAGGGCCTCGAGCGGCGCGGCGCGCGCCTGCGGGTTCACGCCGAGGGCGTCGCGCCCACCTTCGTCGACGCGGTTGTGCTGGCGCTGCCCGGGCCGCACGCGGCGAAGGCGCTGGGCGACCTGGGCGGCGTCGACGCGACGCGCGCGGCCCTCGAAGGCGTCGCGGTGTACGAGGCCACGCTCGCGCTCCACGACGATCCGATCTACGTGCCCGCCGAGGAGCGGCTGCGCTCGCTGCTGAACGCGACGCTGACCGACGCGCACTGCGAGGTCTCGATGTCGATGGCCGAGGCGCTGACGCCGGCGAGCGACGGCACGCGGCTCGACCTGTGGAAGAGCTGGGTGACGCACCGGGCCGAGCAGCCGAGCGCGCTGCGGGTGCGCGAGACCTACACGCACATCCACACCAACCCGGCGACGCTGCGGGCGCAGGCGCAGCTGGCCGCGTTGCAGGGCGAGGGCGGGCTGTACTTCGCCGGCGGCTGGACCGCGCCCTTCGACGCGCAGGAGACCGCGCTGGTGTCGGCGCTGGACGTGGCGCGGCGGCTGGCGCCGACGTCGAGCCGCCTGGCGCTGCTCGGCTGACGCCGTCGCCTCTGATTCGCTACAGTCCCGACACCTGATGGTCACGGAGGGGCAGGGTGGCGACGATGCGGTGGGCGGCGACGCTGGTGATGCTGGGCGCGCTCGGCTGTGACGACGGCGGCGGCGGCGGCGCGGCCGCGGACGCCGCGCCTCTCCGCCCCGACGCGGCGATGGCGCTCGACGCGACGGTCGATCCGGATCGGGGCCCGATCGTCGACGCGGAGCCCTTCGACCTCGCCCTGCTGGGGCCCTTCGACGCCGTGCCTTACGCCGACGCGGCGGCCGACGCGGCGCCGCCCCCGGGGGATGCGGGCCCGGCACCCTGCACCGACGAGCCTCCGATGAGCGTGCAGATGTGGCGGCGGCCCCTCGACTCGCCGGACATCGTGGACGACGGCGCGCCCCATCACTCGGCGGTGGATCCGGTGGTCAACCCGAACCAGCCGATCACCCTCGACGGCAAGTTCGCCTACGGCACCTTCAGCCGCGACCTGCAGCACGAGCGGATCCACGTCTGGGTGCGCTTCGATGGCTGCCACTGGACGTCGGTGGGCTTCGGCGACACGGACGGCGACGGCCGGGTGAGCGTGGCGGTGCCGGTCGACGAGCCCCTCGCGGCGGGACGCTACGCCTACCGCATGGTGGTCGGCGGCGATCTCAGCGCCGCGCGGGGCGACATCTGGGTGGTGCCGCCCAACAAGCAGGCGGTGGTCTTCGACATCGACGGCACGCTGACCGTCAGCGACCGCGAGCTGTTCGAGGAGATCCTGCTCGGCCACGACCCGGAGCCCTACGTCGGTGGGGTCGACGTCACGGCGCGCTATGCGGAGCAGGGCTACCTGGTGGTCTACATGACCGGCCGGCCCTACTTCCTGAACCCGGCCTCGCGCGCCTGGCTCGAGCGCCACGGCTATCCGCCGGGGCCCCTGCGCACGACGGACAGCGTGGCGGACACGGCGCCCACCCGCGCCTTCGTGGGCGCCTACAAGCTGGCCTGGCTGCGCCACCTGCGGGATCCGTTCGACGGGCCCGGCCTGCACCTGACCTACGCCTACGGCAACTCGCCCACCGACATCTGCGCCTACGCCGAGGCCGGCCTGCCGCCCGCCGACACCTGGATCATCGGGCCGCACGCCGGCGAGGCCTGCGACGACTTCGCCGCGCCCAACCCGCTGGCCGACTACCCGAGCCACCTGCCGACGCTGGCCGACCTGCCGCTCGCGACGCCCTGACCTGCCCTGACGGGCCCTTTTCTTTACTTCGCGCCGCGCCGATCCATGATGGTAGGTGGAGGTGCGATATGTACGTTTGCCGCTTCACGCTCATCGCCACCCTGGCCACTGCTCTGCTCTTCGGCTGTGACGACGACGGCTCGCCGCTCTCGAAGGTCGACGAGGGGGACGGTCCCCCTGGGGCCGGCGCGCCCGGTGCGCCGGGCGGCGACGCGCCCTCGGCGCCGCGCCAGCCCCCGACCGAAGCGCCCGACACGCCCACCCCCACCGACGCGCGCCCGCCGGCCGCCTCGGATCGAGCCGACCTTCGCCTCGACGACGTCTGGGGCGAGGGCGTCGAGATCGACGTCGAGGAGCTGCGCTGGGTCAACGAGGGCGAGCTGCTCTTCCGCGTCGGCCTCACCGATCCGCTGACCGGCGAGCCGGTGCCCGCCGATGCGCGTCACTTCAGCTTCGCCGAGGACGACGTCCCGCTGGGCGCCGAGGCCTTCTTCGACGTGCAGCGCGCCAAGGATCTGCGCGTCGTGCTGGTGCTCGACCTCTCGCGCAGCATCCTCGAGGCCGACGCCCTCGAGCCCCTGCGCACGGCGGCGCGCACCCTGGTCGAGTCGCTGCCCCGCGAGGCCCGCGTGTCGATCGTCGGCTTCGCGACCGATCACGCGCTGCTCGTCGACTTCACCGCCAACGCCGCCGAGGTGCTCGACGTCATCGACCGGCTGCGCCCGGCCGAGGGCACGGCGGGCCGCTTCACCAACCTCTGGGGCGCGGTGCGCTTCGCCGCCGATCACCTGACCACCGAGCGCGAGGGCAGCCGCGCGATCGTCGTCTTCTCGGACGGCCGCGACAACGTGGCCGAGGCCGATCTGCGCACGGCGCTGGACGTCGTCGACCTCGTCGACGCGACGGTCTACGCCGTCGGGCTGGGCGCCGACGTCGACACCGACGGGCTCGCCCGCCTCGCCGGGGGTGATCGCGTGACCATGACCAGCGATCCCGCCGCCCTCGCCGAGGTGTTCGGCGACATCGGCAGCCGTCTGGGCGAGTGGCTGACCGTGTCCTACGTCACCCCCAAGCGCCGCGGCGACCACACGCTGGACGTGAGGATCGAGGTCGAGCGCGGCGCGGCCGGCTTCCGCGCGACCTTCTCGCTGCCCTGAACGCCACGGGCGAGCGGGCGCTCACCCGGGCAGCCCGAGCGCCTCGACGAGGCGGGCGAGGGCCTCGGCCTCGCTCAGCCGCCCCGTGTCGAGGGTGAGCAGGGGGTGGTCGGGGGGCTCGTAGGGGGCCGTGGCGCCGGGCAGGTGCGGCAGGTCGCCCGCGGCGGCGCGGGCGTAGAGGCCCTTGGGATCGCGGGCGCGCAGGATCGCCGGGTCGCAGGCGAGCAGGATCTCGTGGAAGCGCGGCACGCCGCGGCGCAGCGGATCCCGGTGCGCGCGGCGGCTGGCGGTGGCGCTGACGAGCACCGTGCAGCCCCCCTCGGTGGCGCGGCGCGCCAGGTGGGCCAGCGCGGCGTAGAACCGAGCGCGGCCGGCGTCGTCGTAGCCCGCCTCGGGCGTCAGGACCGGGCGCAGGTCGTCGCTGTCCAGCCACAGGACGGCCAGCCCCACCGCCTGCAGGCGCGCGCTCAGGGCGGCGGCGAGGGTGGTCTTGCCGGTGGCCGGCGGACCGGTGAGCCAGATGGCCGCGCTGCGCAGCGGGTGGGTCATTCGAGCAGCGCGTCCACGTGGTCCGGATGGAAGGGGGCGCCGTCGAGCAGGCGCTCGACGAAGCGCAGCAGTCGATCGCGCGTGGCGTCGTCGACCTGGGGGTACCACACGGGGCTCGCGACCACGAGGCCGCGCCAGGCGAAGTAGGGGGCCACGACGCCGTAGAGCTCGGGGTCCGAGGCGGCGTCCGCCCAGGCGGCCCAGAAGCGATCCCACAGGGCGCGGAGGGCGCCCGCGAAGGCGCCGCGCTCGACGAGGGCGAAGAACAGGTAGTTGATCGACAGGCAGGTGAGGTCGTCGGCCGGATCGCCCGCGGCGCCGCGGCTGCAGTCGAGGACGCTGAAGTCGGCGCCGGCGCGGAAGAGCAGGTTGAACGGATGGAAGTCGCCGTGCGTGCGGCGGGCGCGGTGGGTCAAGGGGCGCAGGCGCCAGCGCCACTCGAGGGCGCGGTGTTCGAGGGCGCGGAGGCGGGCGGGCGGGGCGACCGGGTGGTCGGCGGGGTAGCTGTCGCAGAGGCCGAAGATGCCCTCGCCGCTGCCCAGAAGGTCGCGGACGGCGCGGGTGTAGTCGACGGGCCGGGCCGGGGCGCGGTGGAGGTCGGCCAGGTAGCGGGCGAGGGCTTCGGCCCGCGCGAGATCGGGGATCGGCGCCTCGTCGGCGGGCGCGAGGCGGTGCAGATCGTCGGCGTAGAGGCGGCCCTCGACGAACTCGGTGACCAGGTAGGGCTCGCCGTCGGCCAGGGGGCGCAGGTCGCCGTCCGCGGTGAAGGCGCCGACCTCGGAGGGGCGGATGTGCCGGGGGATGGCGGCGAAGGTGTCGTGGGAGAGGACCATCTCGGCGACACGATCGGCGCGGCGGTGGTGGCCGAAGGGATCAGGCGCCATGGTGCGCAGGACGAGGTCGTGGGGGCGGCCGGCGGCGGTGAAGGTGACGCGCAGCGGGCGGCCGTAGCCGTAGTCCTTGAGGCCGGCCTGCGCGTCGGTGCCGAGGGGGCGCAGGGCCACGAGCTCGGCGTCGGGGTGGCGGGCGCGGAGCCAGGCGAGGACGCGCGCGGGCTCGACCCGGACGGTGGCGGAGCGTCCCATGGGGCCAACCCTACTCCCCGCAGGCGCCGGTGTCCTCCCAGGCGAGCACCCGACCCTCGCCCTCGGTGATCACGCCGGTATGGCGGGCCAGCCAGTAGGGCTCGATCAGGTCGAGGCCCGGGGACTGTTCGAAGCCGCCGTTGCCGCCGTGGCCGACGTCGAAGGGGCTGCGCTGCCAGAGGAAGTCGGTGAAGCCGCGCAGGGGCGGGGGCAGGGGGGCGTCGGCGAGGGCGTCGGTGCAGGCGCCGTCGTCGAGGACGCACTCGGCGGGGCCGCCGGTGCAGGGGCGGGTGATGGGCTCGCCGGGGATGCGCACGCCGAGCAGGGTGACGCCCTCCTCGCAGGCGGCGCGCTCGTCGGGCGTGGGGCAGCGCAGGGCGGTGCCCTCGGGCCACTCGGCGAGGACCCGGTCGGCGGGCAGGGCATAGCTGCGGCGGGGATCGTCCAGGACGCCGCCGTTGCCGCCGAGCACGGCGAAGGTGGCGCGGGCGCGGGCGCGGGCCGCCTCGGCGGCGGCGGCGTGCTCGGCGGGGGCGGTGGCGGCGTACATCAGGTCGAACTTGAGGTCGTCCAGGTTGCCGCGCTCGCGCAGCTCGAACTCGGTGTGCATCGCGGCGCGCAGGGGATCGGTCAGCGCGGGATCGTCGAGCAGGTTGATGAGGCTCCAGAACGCCGGGTAGGTGATGTGGCCGCCGAAGAAGGCGCGGCACCAGTCGGGCACGTCGAGGGCGGCGGCGGTGGCGGCGACGCGCAGGGTCTGCAGGCGGCCCACGAGCTCGTCGTGGAAGAAGCGGCGGTACTGGGGATCGTCGGTGAACCAGCTCGCCATCGCGGCCAGGTGCATCAGGTGCACGGCGTCGCCGCCGCGGATGTTGGGGCCGTAGAAGTGGTCGATGCCCCAGGGGCGGGCGCTGTCGCGGCTCATCAGGTCGGAGGCGAGCTCGAGCAGCCGGGCGAGGAAGAGGTTGTCGGTCAGGTCGATGACGCGAGACGGCTCGAGGGCGACCTCGGCGGGGCAGCCCAGATCGAGCTCGTCTGCGCTTGCGTCGTTGAGCTGGCGCAGGACATAGCCCACCGCGGTGTCGACGGCGGTGAGGTCGATGTCGCCGGGATCGAGGGCGAGGCGGCCGCCGCCGAGGAAGGCCTGCAGGGCGCCGAGCACGTCGGGGTTGGCCTGCACGTTGCGCACCTCGATGCGGTCGAGGCGCTTGAGATAGCAGGTGATGTGGGTGGCGATGCGGTCTTTGAGGGCGTCGTCGCGCAGCAGGCCGTAGACCAGCGGGAAGGACACCATGGGGCCGGTGTACTGATCGATGGACGGGTTGCCGTGCCACATGGGCGTGACGCCGGGGGCGGCGTAAGCGGCGGGCGCGTCTTCGAGGCGGTCGAGCGGGAAGACGTGATCGCGGTGGTCCGTGTCGCGGTGGTCGACGATGTGATCGGGGGTGGGCGAGGGGCCGGGATCGATCTGCCCCCAGTGGTGGCGCGCGAGGTAGCCCGGGACGCCGGTGACGTCGAAGAGGGCGAGGAGCTGGCGGACCTTGCGCTCCATGCGGGCGTAGTCGGCCTCGGTGCCGGTGGTGGCGTAGCGCAGGGCGTAGGCGTCGAGGGCCACGCCGGTCCAGATGGCGGCGTCGCCGGCGCCGGCGTAACGGTGGAAGTGGGCGGGATCGCCCCAGAGATCCTCGGGGGTGCCGGGCGGCATGGCCTGGTCGAAGACGCGCTGGGCGGTCTGGCCGTCGGGCTGGTGATAGCGGTCGTAGCGGCGCTCGGCGCGCAGGACGCGCTGGAGCAGAGGGTCGGGCTCGACGAAGGACGCGGCGGCGGGGTCGTAGAGGGCGCAGCGCAAGGCGCGGCCGTCGACGCAGGCGGTGGCCTCGTAGGTGGCGCAGCTGTCGACCGCGGCGTCGGCGAGGGGGTCGGGGGGCGCGGTGAGGGGCGCCCGGACGGGCAGCGGGGGCGGCGGCGCGGCGTCGGGCGGGGCGGCGTCGACGGCCGCGTCGGGTGGTGCGCTGTCGGGCGCGGCGTCGGGTGGCGCGGCGTCGAGCGGCGCGGCGTCGGGCGGCGCCGCGTCGGGGAAGCGGGCGTCGGCGGGCAGCGCGTCGCGCGGCGGTCCGGTGTCCGCTCGGGCGTCGGACGGGGCCACGTCGGCGCGCGCATCGGCCGGCGTGGAGGAGCCGCCGTCGTCGCAGGCGACGAGCAGCAGCGCGATCGGGAGCAGCAGGCAGCGCATGCCGCCATTGGACGTCGCGGGGGCGACGCGGCGCAAGGCCGGCGGCGGTGAGGGGGGCGGGCGTGGGGCCCGGCGCCCGCGACTACTGAGCGGGCGGCCCCGAGGGCGCCGCGCCGGTGCCGGGCGCGCCGACGGCCTTGGCGGGCGCGGCGCTGGCGGCCGGGGCCTCGGCCAGCGCCTCGGTGGCGGCCCGCTGCGCGCGGACCGCCTCGGCCTGCTGGGCGTTGTCTTGCTGCGCTTGATCGGCCTGCGCGCCCGGCGGGCCCTTGGCCAGCATCGGGCGGATGTCGACGCCCTTGGTCAGCAGGCCGCGCAGATAGGCCGTCCAGGCCGCGTGCTGCCGCTGCTGCTCGTAGGCGGCGAGCAGATCCTCGGGGCGCTCGGCCGGCGCGCGGCGGGCGTCCTGGTCGCGGTCGAAGTCGTGGAGGTAGGCGTCTCCCACGGCGGGGAGTATGGCGACTGGCGACCGCCCGCGCCAGCCCGGTTCGGCGTCGCGGCGAGGTGGGGGCAGCGAGAGGCGGCGCCCGGGGGCCCGCCGTGCGCCGCGGACGCGGCCGGCGGCCCTTTTTTGGGGTCGGCCTTCACTTTTGTGCAACACGCGCCCGTTTTGTCCGATAGAGCGAAGCGACCCTCGCGCCCCCGGCGACGCCCCCGAAATCGGGTGGGTGGGGGGTTGGGATGGCCCGGCGGCGTCGGCCGGGTCGCTCCCGTCGCCGCGTCCGCTGCCCGGGAGGCTGCCCCCTTGCACGTCCTGATGCTCGTCGCCGGCGCCGCGCCGGCGGTCCTGGCCGGCGCGGCGCCGGCCGTCGCCGCGCCCGCGCCGCCCGCGCCCGCCAACGCCCTGCACCTCGAGGCCGGCGGCCCCTTCTTCACCGGCGGCCTCCAGTACGAGCGCCGCGTCGCCCCCGCCTGGCTCGTCCGCGGCGGCTACGGCCTGGTGCCCCTCGACCTGCGCGACACCGAAGCGCCCGTCCACGTCCTCACCGTCGGCGGCGGCTGGGCCCCGCCCGTCGGTCGGCGCGGCCTCGAGGCCACCCTGGGCGCCACGGTGCTGACCGACGGCTCCGAAGCCCTCGCCCAGCCCGCGCTGTTCCTCGGCTTCCGCGATCAGCGCGCCGCCGCCCTCGTCTGGCGCCTGGGCTTCACCTTGCGCCCGGTGCCCTGGCCCACCGCCTCGCTGGGCTGGGCGTTCTGAGCGCCAGCGCGCCGCCGCGCGCCCGGGCATTGACTCG
>JAUHXL010000114.1 GCA_030426945.1 bacterium | reverse complement strand
CGCGTGCTGTTCATCCACCTCGGGCGCGAGGCGATGACCATCCACGGGCCGAAGATGAAGCCCGCCGCCATGCTGCGGCGGGAGATCCTCGAGCGCCGCACCGTGCGGCGCGCCCTGGCCATCGAGGCGGAGCGCTCGGGCCTGCGCCCGGGCGACGCGATCGAGCGAGCCCGGAAGGACCTCAAGGAGATCAGCGCCCAGTTCAACTTCGAGGTCATCCTCACCCTCGGCCGCCTGCTCGACTTCGTCTTCAACCGCGTGTTCCAGGGCGTCGAGGTCGACGAGGCGGGCATGCGCCGCACGCGCGACGCCGCGCGCCACTCGCGCAGCGCGCCCCTGGTGCTGGTGCCCAGCCACAAGAGCCACGTCGACTACCTGGTCATCTCGTGGGTCTTCCTGCGCAACGACTTCATCCCCCCCCACGTGGCCGCCGGCGCCAACCTGTCCTTCTTCCCCGTGGGCCCCATCCTGCGCCGGGCCGGCGCCTTCTTCCTGCGCCGCAGCTTCGCCGGCCAGCCGCTGTACAAGCTGGCCTTCCGCGCCTACCTCTGGAAGCTGGTGCGCGAGGGCTACCCCATCGAGTTCTTCATGGAGGGCGGCCGCAGCCGGACCGGCAAGCCGCTCGCCCCCAAGATGGGCATGCTGTCGATGCTGCTCGAGGGCGTGCAGCGCGGCGAGTACAAGGATCTGCAGTTCGTCCCGATCAACCTGTCCTACGAGCGCGTCGTCGAGACGTCGACCTATCGGCGCGAGCTCACCGGCGCCGAGAAGAAGCCCGAGTCGGTCACCGGCGTGGTCAAGGCGGGCAAGGTGCTGCGCTCGCGCTACGGCCGCATCTACGTCAGCTTCGAGGAGCCCGTGCAGCTCTCGGAGTACCTCGCCGCGCGCGACAGCGCCGATCTCGCCACGCTCGACGCCGACGGCTTCCGCGACGCCACCAAGCGCCTGGGCTACCACCTGATGCGCCGCATCCAGGAGGCCACGGTCGTCGCGCCCTCGTCACTCGTCGGCGCGGTCCTGCTCAGCCACGACCGGCGGGGGCTGTCCGGCGCGCGCCTGCGCGAGCTCGTCGGCTTCCTCGTCGACCTGCTCGTCCGCCGCGGCGCGCGCCTCTCGCGCTCCATCGGCCACGTGCTCGAGGCGCATTCCGCCTACATCGAGGCCTCGGACCACAAGGGCCTGCGCGAGGGCTACCGCGCCCGCGGCGAGGCCCTGCGCCCGCTGGTCGACGAGGCCCTCAAGCTGCTCGGCAAGCTGGTGCAGCGGGTCGAGCACGGCGGCGACCCGATCTACGTCGTGCCCGAGCGCAGCCGCATCGAGCTCGACTACTACCGCAACGCCATCCTCGGCATCCTCGCCCCCGACGCCATCGTCGCGACGGCCCTGCGCGCCGCCGGGGTCCCCCTGCCCCGCGCCCGGCTGGCCGCCGAGGTGCGCAAGCTCAGCTTCTGGTTCCGTCTCGAGTTCATCTATCGCACGCAGACCACCTTCGAAGAGAACTTCGCCGACACCCTGGCGCGCCTCGAGGCCGAGGGGCTGCTTCAGGTGGACGCGGACGACATCGTTCGCCCGACGGCCCCGCTCACCCTCGACTTCCTGCGCGGCACCCTGTTGCACCTCGTCGAGGGCTACTGGATCGCCGCCGACGCGCTGCGCGGCCTGCAGGGCAGCGCGCTCGACAAGAAGGGCTGGCTGGAGCACGCCCGCGAACACGCCGAGCGCGAGTTCCTGCAGGGTGACATCCGGCGGGCCGAGGCGGCGTCGACCGCCGTGCTCACCAACGCCCTCGACCTCTTCGCGCAGGAGAACCTGGTGACGGCCGAGCAGCGCGCCGGCGGGCGGCGCCCCACGACCCACTTCCGGCTGGCCGACGGGGTGGATCTCGAGACGGTGGCCTTCCGCCGCGACGACCTGGGCTACTTCCTGGTGCGGCGCACGGACGAGGGGCTCAGCCGGCCACCGCGGCCCATCGCGCACAGCCCAGCGACCGACCAGGCGCCCGAGGCCGCTCAGCCGGACGAGGATCCGTCGTCCGACGAGGGCGACCAGGACCAGAGCAGCGCGTCCTCGCCGTCGGCGTAGTAGCCCCGCCGCCGGCCTACCTCGACGAAGCCCAGCGCGCGGTAGAGCGCGATGGCCGGCGCGTTGCCGGCCCGCACCTCGAGGTGCACCGCCGCGGCGTCCGGCACGTCGGCCCGCAGGTGCTCCACCAGCCGCCGGCCCAGCCCCTGGCGGCGTGCGGCCGGGGCGACCGCGACGTCGATCAGCTCGACCTCCCCGGCCACCACCCAGTAGTCGATGAAGCCCAGGATCTCGGCGCCGCGCTCGGCCACCCAAAGCCGGGCGTGCGCCAGCGCCAGGTCGTCGGCGAAGGCCTGCGGGGCGCGCGGCGTCGGGTGCCCCGCCGCCTCGATGGCCGCGACCGCGGGCAGATCCGCCGCGGTCATCCGCCGCAGCCGCACCTCAGGCCCCATCGCCGCCCGGCGCCGCGACGCCCAGCAGGCGGGTGGTGCGCTTCCACAAGTCCTCGAGGCCCTCGCCGCTGGTCGCCGACCAGCCCACCACCTGCCGCGCCGACAGCCCCAGCCCACGCGCCACCTGCGCCTGCGCGGGCGCCCGCTTGCTGGGCGACAGCTTGTCGATCTTGGTCACCACCGGCACCACCGCGATGCCGTGGTGGCTGCACCAGCCGATGAGGTTCTGCTCCCAGTCCCCCGGCTCGCGCCGTGCGTCGAGCAGCAGCAGCAGCCCGCGCAGCGTGTCGCGCTCGCCCAGATAGGTCTCGATCATCGGCCCCCACTGGCGGCGCACCTCCAGCGGCACCTTCGCGTACCCGTAGCCGGGCAGATCGCAGAGCGCGAAGGCCTCGTTGACGACGAAGAAGTTCAAGAGCTGCGTCCGGCCCGGCGTGCTGCTCACCTTGGCCAACCGCTTCCGGTTCACCAACCCGTTGATCAGGCTCGACTTTCCGACGTTCGAGCGCCCAGCGACGGCGACCTCGGGCAGGCCCTCCAGATCGGGGAAATCCTTGGGGTGCACCGCGCTCTTCACGAAGCGGACGCTGCGCACGTGGGGGTTCTCGGCCATGGGTTCAGTCCTCGCGCGCGCGGGTAAGGAGAAGGGGCGCGCTCACCCCAGCGACCAGGCCAGCGCGGCGAGTGCCGCCGCGAGGCCGGTGGCGGTGCCCGCATGCAGGGGCTCGTCCCGCTGGAAGAAGGCGCCGGCCAACAGCGCGGCGGCCCCCCACAGCGCGCCCTCGACGGGGCGCCAGGGCAGCCCGCCGACGGCCAGCAGCTGCCACAAGACCGCCACCGCGGCCACCAGCGCCGCGCCCCCGGCGACGGCCGGTCCCGCGGCGCGCGCCGGCGCCGGCCGCCACGCGCTGACCACCACCAGCAGGCCGATCAGCGCGGCGACGCCCAGGGCGGGCAGCCCGGGCACCGCGTAGCTCCAGGGCGCCGGCGGGACGCTGAAGGACTGCACGTAGCCCAGATCGAAGCCCTCGAGGAAGGCCCGGACGCCGGCCTCCCCCTCGCCGCGCCCGCCCGCGCTGCCGAACACGGCCAGCGCGCCGACACCGCCCACCGCGGCGGCGACCGCGCCGGTCCGCGCGCGGCCGACCAGCACCATCACGCCGCCGGCCACGCCCAGCGCCAGGAGGGCCGCGAGGGCCGCCTCGCTGCCGGGCACCGCCGCGCGCAGCGGCACCCGCCGCATCTGGCGACGCGCCCCTTCGCGCTGCACCTCGACCACCACGCTCACCGGCACGCCCGCCGCGTCCCGCGCGACCGCGTACACCGGGCCGCCCACCTCGCCCTGGGGTTCGGCGACCACCCAGACGCCCAACGCCACGATGCCCAGCAGCCACGCCGCGCCCGCCTGCCAGGCGCGCCGAGCCAGCGCGTCCGAGCCCAACAGCCCGGCGGCCAGCGCCACGGTCGCGGCCACCGCCACCCACGCGATCGGCGTCACGAGGCCCTCCGCGCGAACCCGAAGCCCAGCCCGGCCACCATCAACCCCCACCCCACCAGCGCCAGCGTCGGCGCGCCCTGCCGCCGCACCGACAGGCGCAGCCGCGGCTCGCTCTCGACGCCCAGCAGCTCGATCACCCACTTGCCCTGACCCACGCGCGCGTCCAGATCCGGCGAGCCGGCGAAGACCCACGCCACGCGCACGGCCTCGCCCTCGGTCACCTGCACCTGCGCCGCCTGGCCCAGCGCCTTCCCGAAGTCCGGCGACAACCGCAAGACCGCCACCTGCGTGCCGTCCGGCAGCGCGGCGGCGCTGCCCTCGCGCACCGCCAGCTCCACCCCCTGGGCGGCGTCTCCGCCGCGCGGCGTCGCGCGCAGGCGAGCCCAGGTGGGCGCGTCGCCCGGCGTGAGCCCCAGGACCGACACGGCCCAGGGACCCAACGTCGCTTCGGCCCCGCCCTCGAGCGGCACCCGCGCGGTCCCCCGCTCGAACGCGCCGAGGCCGAGCCGCAGATCGACGGCGCCCGGCTGCATCTGCGCGGTCAGCTGTCCCTCCAGGTGCGCGTCCACCGACTGACCCGCCAGCTGCACGGTGTACGTCTCGGTGACGGGCCCCTGCGCCCCCAGCTCGGCGACGCCCGCCGGCCCGCCGGTGACCCCGGCGACGACCGCGAGGCCCAGGCCCACCGCCCACAGGGCCGCCGGCCGCCAGTCGCGCCCGGCGATGCCGCGCGCGAGCACCGCGAAGGGCAGCAGCGCCAGCGGGGCCTGCATCATCAGCCCGTTCATCGGGTGCAGGCCGGGCTCGGTCACCAGGCCCGCCAGGGCCGCGGCCCCGACCCAGCCGAGCAGCGCCCAGGTGGTGGTCGGGTGGGCCAGCACCCGGAGGGTGGCGGCGAAGGGCCCGCGCGGAGGGGGCAAGGGCATCAAGGATCTCCAGAGCCGTGGCGCACCGCGGGCAGCGCGGCGGCGTGATCGAAGGGCTCGACCGACGGGGTGTCGGCGGTGTGGCAGGCGGCGCAGGTGGCCGGCTCGCTGCCGCGCTGCAGACCGATGGCCCGGGCCAGCTCGGCGTCGCGCATGATGAAGTCCGGCCAGTAGTGACGGCCCGGCCCGTGGCAGGACTCGCACTGCACGCCCTCGAGGCCGTCGGCCACCGAGGTCGAGTGGCAGCCCGCGCAGCGCGGATCGCGCCGCTCGCTGGGCGACAGCACCTCGTGGGCGCGCGCGTGCGGCGTCGCGCGCCACTGCGCGTAGGCCTCTGCGTGGCACGTCTTGCAGCGCTCGGCGCCGATGTACTCCGAGCGCCCCGTGGCCTGACCGACCGCCGGACGCAGCGCGATGACGGTCGCGACTCCGGCGATCCCCAGCGCGCACCCCAACCACGGCAGCATCCGGCGCATCGCGAGCGGGTATAGCAAAGGCGGCCGCCGGGGGGAACGCCCTGCACCGCCACGACCCGCCGGGCGCGGCGGCGGCACGTCGCCCATCCCCATCTGCCTGGCGCCCAGGACGACGGACAGGACGACGACGACCGAGCACGAGGACGGTCCGTCACGCCACGCGGAGGAATCCGCAGAAAGTGCTCACCCGCGCGCAACACGCGCTTCCGCTGTCCGATTCACGGGGAACCAATACAGGTCTCGATCGGGTGCATCACTTCTTCCTGGGCAGGCCTCCGGCTGCTGCGGCCACGTCGATCGCCTTGCAGACCAGCTCACTCGCCTTTCCCACGGACGCCGGCCCATGTCTGGTCACGAGGTGCTCGAACTGGAGCGACCGAAGGGGGCCGAGCGTCTCGAGGAGGCCGTCACGGCTGAGCTTCTGGCTGCGGCGCCACAGATTCGGGACGGCCACCACGCTGGGGACCCCCGCTATCCTGAGCACCATCCTCCCGCCAAAGTTGGTGAACTCGTGGTCGGCGTGGTTCTGGATCGCGTCACACGTGACGAGGGTCCCGCCGCCGCCGGGGATCAGGTAGGCACCTTCGCACCAGCCTTCGTTGCCGCGGTAGAGAACCGATCGGCCGCCCGGGATGGGGCCTTCGCCGGCGAGGGTCTCGTCGGCGGAGATGGAGGCGAGCTTCGCACCGGGGAACGCCCACGTCTTTGCCTGGTAGCGGTTCTGGTAATACGGCTCGTCCATGCCGTGGGAATCGCTGAGTTTGACCAGGTGCGCCACGCGACCAAGCGCCTCCAGCTCGTCCTCTCCTTGCCTCGAGAGGCGTACAGGGTTGAAGAGCACGAGCTCGCCGCCCGTGCGCGCGATCGTCATGGTCCGACCGACATGGACACCGGGGCCCATCTTGAACGAGCCTTGGACGGCGTAGACGTCGTCCGTGACCGGAGTGATGGGGCCGTGCGCGAGCGCGGCAGGAAAGGTGTGGGTTGCGGTCGACATGGGTCTCCTTTCGTTACGTTGCCGAAGTCGTGCGACGAGCGCGGTTACCCGACGGCTCGTTGGTTCAGGTTGTCTTGTTCATCTGTCGAAAGGCGAGGCCTGGAGCCAGGCGGGCCAAGAAACTCAAAGGCTTTGAGATGCCTGGCGCGATCTCGACCTTGCCACGCCGCAAGCCGCGAATGAGCGCGGTCGCGAGATCCTCCGGCGGCATACGCGCGAACGGTGTCTCGATGCCTTCGGCGAGGGGCGTGTCGACGACCGGGGGCAGCAGCTCGACGACGCGGACCGGCGTGTCTCGGAGCTGTTCGCGAAGACAACGGGTGTAGGCGTGGAGAAACGCTTTGGCCCCACTGTAAACCGGGGCCCGGGCGAACGGGACGTAGGCGATCCCGGAACTGACGTTGATGATCGTCGCCTCCCGCTCGAGCAGCGAGGGAAGAAAGTGCTCGATCATCCGGATGGGACCGACGACGTCGACCTCGATCTCGTGCAGCTGCTCTTCGAGCGGGAAGCCGTCGAGCACGTCAAAGAACACCATGATGCCCGCGTTGTTGACGAGGAGGTCGGCTCCGCCTGCGGCATCCACGGTCTGCTTCAAGGCGATAACCTGCGCGTCGACCGTCACGTCACACACCATCGGGATGAGGTTCGGATGACTCGCGGCCGCGGCTTCGAGTGTCTCGGCCCGGCGTCCGGTGATGAACACGCTCGCCCCCTCGGCCGCGAAGGCCTGCGCCAGCGCAAGACCAATGCCGGAGCTGCCGCCCGTGACGATCACCCGTTTTCGCTTGAAATCCATCTTCAACCTCTCTCGGGGTCAAGTCGCTTGTAAATTGCAAGTAACCTCCGAGACGGTAGCCGAGTTGCTTTCACTACGCAAGTGAACTACTTTGTTCAGCCCAACGATCAGAGAGGATGGCGTGGCCCGTGAGCCCTCAGAACTGCGCTCCGACTGTCCCGTGGCCGCATCGCTGGACCTGTTCGGCGACCGATGGACGCTCCTGATCCTTCGCGACCTCCTCCTGGTCGGGAGGTCAGAGTTCTCGGAGTTCGCTTCCCAGGAGGGGATCGCCACCAATACCCTCGCGGAACGGCTTCACCGTTTGCTGGAGGCGGGCCTCATCGTTCGACGTCGCCGTGAAGACGACGGACGCCGCTGGACCTACTCGCCGACCCATGCGGCCGTCGAGCTGATCCCCGCGATGGTGGAGCTGATGCTCTGGGGAACGCGCCATACCGACGGGAACGCCCCCGCCTGGGTGCTCGATGCGGCCGCCTCCGATAAGGCCGCTCTCATCGCACGGATGACGACCGTGGCGAAGGAGCGTGTGGTCGGCACCTGACCGACCTGGAGTTGACCCAGTTCCGCGGACGGTTCTCGGGTTTCGCGGCCTCAGGCCGCACGGTGCCTTCTTTCGTACTCGTTCGGCGCCACATGGCCACGGGCCGAGTGCCGCCGTCTGGGGTTGTAGAAGCCTTCGATGTCGTCGAAGAGGGCCATGCGGGCGGCGGTCTGGTTCGGGAACGAGGTGCGATCCAGCAGCTCGCACTCCAGGGAGGCGAAGAAGCACTCCGCCATCGCGTTGTCGTAGCAGTCGCCGACCGAGCCCGTGGACGGCCTCACGTTGAGGCTCTCACGGCGTTTGCCGAAGGCGGTTGAAGTGTACTGGCAGCCCTGGTCGCTGTGGCGGACTACACCCTTGGGTTGTATTGCCCCTGCTGAATCGTGACGGCCTTGACCGACGCGCCTCGAATGGTGCCAGACAGGGCCAGGTCGGGCGCGGCATGCGGGCGTTGCTGGGACGGCGCGGCAGAGGGCAGGGCGAGGTCGAGGTCGAGGGCGAGGTTCACGGTGAGCGCGGGCGTGGTCACCGCGCGCGGGATGGTCTATCGTCGCGCCCATGCTCATCGGACTCACCGGCGGCATCGCCTGCGGCAAGAGCACGGTGGCCGACGCGCTCCGGGCGCGGGGGGCCGTGATCGTGGACGCCGATCAGGTGGCGCGTGACGTCGTGGCGCCCGGCACGCCCGGTCTGGCGGCCGTCGTCGAGGCCTTCGGTGAGGGCGTGCTGGACGCGGACGGGCGGCTCGACCGCGCGGCGCTGGGCGCCCGTGTCTTCGGCGACGAGATGGCCCGGCGCCGCCTCGAGGGCATCCTGCACCCGCTGATCGCGCAGGAGAGCATGGTGCAGCTGCAGACCGCGGCCGCCACGGGCGCGCCGCTGGTCGTGTACGACGCGGCGCTGCTGGTCGAGAGCGGCCGCGCAGACCTGTTCCGCCCGCTGGTGGTGGTCAGCGCGCCCGAGGCCGTGCAGCGTGAACGCCTGATGGCGCGCGACGGCCTCGAGCGGCCCGCCGCCGAGGCGCGCATCGCCGCGCAGATGCCGGTCGCCGAGAAGGCCGCCGTCGCCGATCATGTCGTCGACAACGGCGGCGATCGGGCCGCCACCGAGGCCCAGATCGACGCCCTCTGGGACCGCCTCGTCGGAGGTGCAGCGTGACCGACCGCCCCGAGACCGCCTTCGTCACCGGGTTCCCGCGCCTGCTCGCCCGCGGCGTGACGCAGCGCTGCCTCAACCGCGGCCGCGAGAACCGGGTCTGGCTGTTCGTAGACACCGCACAGCTCGAGGCCGCCGAGGCCTTCGTCGCGGAGCTGCCCGCGAAGCAGCGCCCGCGGGTGCGCCTCTTCCACGGCCACCTCACCGACGTCGACCTGGGGCTGCCCGGCGCCGAGGTGGCCGAGCTGCTCGACGAGGTCACCCTGATCTTCCACGCCGCCCACGAGGACGAAGGCGCGCCGCGCACGGTGCCCCGCACCAACCTGCGCCGCCTGCACGCCATCCTCGATCTGGCCCGCGACATGCGGCGCCTGCGCCGCGTCGCCGTCTTCTCCACCGCCTTCGTCAGCGGCGATCGCAGCGGCCTGATCCAGGAGGAGGATCTCGACCGCGGCCAGCGCCTGCGCACCCCCTTCGAGCGCAGCATGTTCGCCGTCGAGCAGCTGGCCCGCCTGGCCATGCCGCGCTTGCCGATCACCGTGCTGCGCCCGGCCGCCACCATCGGCCACTCGCGCACCGGCGAGTCGCTGGGCCTGACCGATGGGCCCAACTACCTGGTCAGCTTGATGATTCGGCTGCCCGCCGAGGTACCCTTCCTGCTGCCCGGCTCGGGCGTCGTGCCCTTCAACATCGTGCCCATCGACTACGTGGTCCAGGCCGCGTGGGAGCTGGCCATCCGCCCGGAGTCGGCCGGCCGTACGTTCCACCTGACCGATCCCAACCCGGTCAGCACCCGCCAGGCCTTCGACCTGCTGAGCCACCTGGTGAACCGCTCGGCCCCCTTCGCGGGCGGGCTGCCCTCGCGGCTGCTTCGCCAGGCCCTGCGCCTCGGTCGCCTGGACCGGCTGGCGCCCCACTCCGTCGCCCTGTTCGAGGATCTCACCACCGACGTCACGTACAGCTGCGCCGGGACGCTGGAGTTGCTGGCCGACACCGACGTCTCGTGCCCGCCCTTCGAGGTGTACGCCGACGCCCTGGTCGCTTGGATGGCGGCCTACGAGCGCGCCGCGCGGCAGGAGGCGGCCGCCGGCTGAGCCGGCCCCGCGCGCGCCTCAGCCCACCACGCCGTGCTCGACGAGCCGCGCCAGGATGCGCGTGGCCTCCAGCACGGGCATGCCCGAGATCTCGATGATGTCCTCGTAACTGGTCATGCCGTCCACCTGGCTGAGCAGGAAGCCCGCCCGGTGGTCGAGCGACTGCCACATCACCTCTTGCGGGCGCAGCTTCACCCGAGGCTGGCGCTGCATGTTGCCCAGGCGCGACCGGTACATCGCCAGCAAGCGGGTGGTGTTCTCCTCGAGGTAGCGCCGCGCCTCGACGTGGTTCGGATCGCCGGCCAGCACCTGCTCGACCAGCTCGAGCGAGCCGCTGAAGTCGCCCGCCTGCTGCTTGCGCCGCGCCTCCCGCATCAGCCCGTCCAGATCCGTCCCCGGCGGCGGCGCCTTGATCAGCTGGCGGGGCGGCGTCGAGGCCGCGGGCGACGCGCCGGTGCTCTCGATCGCGTCCAGATCGGCCAGGCCGGCGCGCAGCAGCGCCTCGACGTCGGGGGGCGCTGGACCCACCGGCGCCGCCGGGGCCGACGACCGGCCGGTGATCTTCGCCCCGCGGAGGGGGGCTTTGGGGGCCGCCGCGGCGGGGGGCGGCGAAGAGGCGGCGGACGCCGGGGTGCGCGGCGAGGGGGGCGGCGGCAGATCCGCGACCTCGGCGTCCTCCCCCAGCCCGGCCGAGAGCATCGCCTCGAGATCGGCGTCGTCCGAGGGCAGCTCGACGGGCACCTCCGGCGCCAGGGGCGCGCCGCCGCCGTCCTCCCAGGCGCGGAAGTCCTGGTCGAGCAGCATCTCGATGCTCTCTTCGCTCATGTCGGCGATGTCGCGGGACTCGACGGGCGCGGGCGTCGGCGCGGGCGTGGCGAGGGCGGCGCGCGGCGGCGGCGGGGGTCCGGAGCGCGGCGGGGGCAGCCCACCCGTGCGTCGGCGGCTGCGCGGATCGCCGGGCAGGATCTCCTGGCTGATCGAGCCGTGCTCCGCGTTGCTCGGCGGCTGATAGGGCGCCGCGAAGTGGGCCGCCGGCAGGTCGAGGGGGTCGACCTCCGGCATGCGCTCCGCGCTCTCCCCGGGGCCCAGCTGCGCCGACGCGAGCTCGGCGCTGCCCGGCGCGCCCCAGGCCTCGGCCTCGCGGCCGGGCGAGGGCGCCAGGCTGCCGGGCTGCAGATCGGCGAAGAAGTCCTCGTTGGTCGAGACCTCGGGCACGGCCGCCGATCGCTCGGGCACCTCGGAGCCGTCGGTCTCGAGGATCTCCGACCAGTCGAGCTCCTCGAGGCTCTCCTCGGGCGGCGGCGGCGGCGGCATCGCGGGCCCGGTCCGCGGGGGCGGCGTGGGCTGCGCCGGGGGCGCCGACGGCTGCGGGTTGTGGTGCTCGATGAAGGCGTCGACGCCGATCTGGAAGTTGTCCTCGATGAAACGCAGGTACTCGGCCGCGATCTCGTTGTCGGGATCGAGCTGCAGCACCTGCTTCCAGCAGGACAACGCCTCGTAGAGCTTGCCTTCCTCGTAGAGGCTGGCGCCCTTCTCGAGAAGCTCCTGGGCCCGCGTATCGGGACCGGTCGTCATCAACCGATCTTCTGCACCACGCCCTTGAACATGTTCAGGGTGCGCGCCAGGGCTTCGTTCGAGGTCTTGAGGGCGGCCAGATCGTCACCCTCCATGGCCCGCTTGGCGCGGTCGAGCACGCCCTCCGCTTTGCGCAGCGCGTCCTGGCCGAAGTCGGACCCCTCGAGCAGCCCCTTCACCTTGGGGAAGATCTTGTTGATCTCGCTGATCGCCCGCTGCGCCTCGAGCTTCTGCTTCTCGAGCTCCTCGGTGCTGCGCACGTCGACGAGGTAGTCGCGGTTCTCCTCCATCATCCGCTTGATCTCGTCCTCGGTGAGGCCCGAGGTGGCGGTGACGGTGATCGCCTGCTGCTGGCCGGTCTCGAGATCCTTGGCGCTGACCGACACGATGCCGTCGGCGTTGATGTCGAAGGTGACCTCGACCTCGACCTCGCCCTTCGGCGCCGCGCGCAGGCCGGTCAGGATGAACTCGCCGAGCAGCTCGTTCTCCTCGGCGCGCTCGCTCTCGCCCTGCAGCACCAGGATCTTCACCGACGTCTGGTTGTCCTTCACGGTGGTGAAGATGTGGCTCTTGGCCGTCGGCACCGTGGTGTTCTGCGGGATGAGCACCGACACCAGGCCGCCGTGGATCATGATGCCCAGCGAGTGCGGCGTGACGTCGAGCAGCAGCACCTGCTGGCTGTCCTCCAAGAGCGCCGCGCCCTGGATCGCCGCGCCCAGCGCCACCACCTCGTCGGGGTGGACGCCGCGCAGGGGTTCCATGCCGAAGAACTCCTTCACCTTCTGCTGCACCAGCGGCATGCGCGTCATGCCCCCCACCAGCAGCACGTCGTCGATGGTCTCGCCGGCCTCCTCGACCGTCTTCTTGCAGATCTTCACCGTCCGCTCGACCAGGTCGACCGTCAGCTCCTCGAGCTTCTCGCGGGTCAGCGTCTTCTGCAGGTGCAGCGCGTCGCTGCCGCCCGTCGAGATGATGAAGGGCAGGTTGATCTCGGTCTCGCGCGCGCTCGACAACTCGCACTTGGCCTTCTCGGCCGCGTCGCGCAGCCGCTGCAGCGCCATCTTGTCGCGCCGGAGGTCGATCTGGTGCTCGCGCGCGAAGTCCAGCACCAGCCAGTCCATGATGATGCGGCCGTCGAAGTCCTCGCCGCCGAGGAAGGTGTCGCCGGCGGTGGCCAGCACCTCGAAGACGCCGTTGCTGATCTCGAGGATCGAGATGTCGAAGGTGCCGCCGCCGAGGTCGTAGACGGCGATGGTGCGGTCGATGTCCTTGCCGAAGCCGTAGGACAGGGCCGCCGCCGTGGGCTCGTTGATGATGCGGACCACGTCGAGGCCGGCGATGCGCCCGGCGTCCTTGGTGGCCTGGCGCTGGGCGTCGTTGAAGTAGGCCGGCACGGTGATGACGGCCTTCTCGATCTTCTCGCCGGTGTACTCCTCGGCGATCAGCCGCATCTCCTGCAGGATGATGCTGCTGATCTCGGGCACCGAGTAGACCCGGTCGCGCAGCTTGACGCGGGGATCGTCGTTGGGCCCCTCGACGATGGTGTAGGGCATCGTCTCGACCATGGTGCGCACCGCGGGCGAGCCCCAGCGGCGCCCCATGAGGCGCTTGGCCGCGTAGACCGTGTTGGTGGCGTTGGTCACCGCCTGGCGCTTCGCGATGTGCCCGACGAGCCGCTTGCCGTTCTCCGAGACGGCCACCACCGAGGGCGTCGTCTTGTAGCCGCCCTTGTTGGGCAGCACCACCGGGGTTCCCCCCTCGACGATCGCGACGCACGAGTTGGTGGTCCCGAGGTCGATGCCGATGATCCGCTCCATCGGTTCCCGTCTCCCTTACATGCGCTTGGCGGCCCGGAGGGCCTTTTTGGCTTCGTCGTTCTTCGGGTCGAGCTGCAGCGCCTTCTCGAGCACGGCGACCGCCTTCCGCGGAAGGTTGACCTCCGCATAGATTCGCCCCAGAAGCAACAGATAGTCCACATTCTGCGGGTCGGCCTCGCTGGCCGTGCGGGCGAGGCGGGCCGCCGTGTGGGGGTCCTCACCGAAGGTGATCATGACCTCGGCCGCGTGCGCACAGTAGTCGGGCCGGGGGTAGATCTCGACCGCCTCGAGGTAGGACTGGATGGCCTCCTGCGCACGACCGATGGACTCCTCCATGTAGCCGCGCTTCCACGCCATCTCGGCCCGCACCTGGGCCGCCTTCTCGGCCACCCGCTCGTAGGCCTGCTGATAGGTGTCGTTCTTCGGATCGTAGGTCATCGCCAGCTGCAGCGAGCTGGCGGCCGCCAGGAACTTCTCTTCCTGGTACTGCTTCATGCCCTGATCGTAGAAGCGCTCCGCCTTCTGCAGCCGCTCGGCCACCGGGTTGCTGGCGCCCGTCGCCCGCCGCTGCTTGGTGTTCGCCATCAGGCGATCGCGCAGCTCCTCCTTGCGGCGCGCCGCCTGGCGCAGCTTCTGCGCGCGCAGGATCTTCTCCCGCGCCTCGCGATCCCGCTCGAGCAGCTGGCGATAGGCGTCGTTGCGCGCCCGCACCGCGTGGGCGTAGCGGGTGCGCAGGGGCTCGTCCGCGGCCAGGGCGTCGTGCACGTCGGTGCCGTGCTTGAAGATGCGATCGAGCCGCGCGCGGAAAGGGCCCACCTCCTTGCGGAAGAAGGTGTCGGGGTGGAACTTCCGGCTGAAGACGAAGTACGCCTTCTTCAGGGTCTTCCGATCATCGGTGGGCTCGATGTCGAAGAACTCGAAGTGGTCGAGCTCGCCCAGGGTCGACGACAGGAAGACGATCTCGCGCTTCTGGTCGATCGACAGGTCGCAGCGGGCCAGGAGCTCGTGGCGGTCGAACTCGAAGGCGCCGTACCGACCCCGTCCGGGCTCCGCGAAGGGGCGGCCGGGCACGTGGCCGATCGGCCCGCGCGACTCGAGCCAGGCGGCGATCTGGGGCTCGACGCCGTGGAAGGGGGGCAGGTCCGGGCGGTGGTCGTCGTTGGCCAGGCGCGGCTTGGGGGTGCGCCGCGTGCCCAGACGCGGACGGCTCTGCGCGATCAGGCGGCGCGCCCCGTCCGCCGGCTCGATGGCGATGAGCCCCGTCTCGAGCAGGCGCTCGAGGGCTTTGAGCGTGTCTCCCTGCTCGAAGCCGCTCATCGCGCACAGCTCGGCGATGTTCACCACACCGTCGATGCGCGTGAGCACGAAGGCCTCCCGGTTGTCGAGAGCGACCGCCGTGACGTCTGCGTCGAAGTTGCGCTGTGGGCGGTCCTCCCACGCGCCGAGTGAGTCACTCACCCCCTGCTCCCACCCGTCGGCGAGGCGCCCCCCCAAGGGACCCCACCGTGGCCGAGGATCTCGGCCCTCTCGAAACGATCAAAGCGTACGGGGCCGCTCCGACTGTTTAACGGGTCGCCGGTCCCGCCGCAATAGTGGCCCCGCGGCCGGGTTGTCTCGACGAGGCCATTTGTCTAAAGTCCCCCCCTCCCTTCCCCCCCTCCGGAGCACGGGACGGCCTATGTTCCATCGCGTCGCCTTCGTCGGCCTGCTGTTGGGGCTCGGCGCGCTGCCCGCCGCCGCCCAGGAGAGCGCCTGCCCGGAGGGCAACCTGCTCGCCGGGCTGCGCCCGTCCACCCAGCAGGGCGTCAGCTTCTTCGCCCGCCTGACCGACGACGTGGTGGCCGCCGAGGGGGATCCCTGGAAGTCGAACGCCACCGCGCTCTTCGACGGCGGAAAGGCCTTCATCACCTACGACCTCCAGCAGGTGACCGCGGTGCGCGCCCTCATGCTGCAGGGCGACAACAATGACACCTACCAGGTCGAGGTCTCGCTCGACGGCGCCGCGTTCAGCCCCTTGTGGACGGCCCCCGCCCACCCGCAGCCGGGCATGCGCACGCGCCTGACCCAAGGCCTCGACGGCCGCGCGCGCTACCTGCGCGTGGGGTTCGCCGCCGGCGACAACGCGTTCAGCCTCAGCGAGGTCCAGGCCTTCTGCCAGCAGCCCGCCCTCTGGCCGCCGCCGGTGACGACGATGGCGTCGAAGGCCACCGGCGATCCGCGGCAGAGCCGCCTGCACCGGCTGGCCCGGCAGAAGATCGCCGTGGGCATCATGGGCCTGATCCTCTTCGGCGGTCTGCTGCTGGGGCGGCGCGAGACCACGCCGTGGGCCCGCTACGTGGCGCCGGCGATGGGCGCGGTGATCGTGCTCTTCGGCGGCTGGTGCGCCTGGGGCAACACCGGGGTCGGCTACGGCCTGGGCGCGGTCCTGCTGGCCGCCGGCCTCATCCGCCAGTTCGCCCGCGGGGCGCGCGATCCGTGGCTCTGGGCCGAGCGCGCCGCGCTGATGGGGCTGGCCGCGGTGGCCAGCTTCGGGTGGACCAACTTCGGCACCTGGCAC
>JAUHXL010000708.1 GCA_030426945.1 bacterium | reverse complement strand
GATGTCGCCCAGGCGGGCGTCGCGGAAGCCGTGGGCCGCGAACTCCGCCTCGGCGGCGCGCAGCAGGCGGGGGACCGTGTCTTCGCGCTGGGCGTCCTTGCGGGGCCGGCCCACCTTCACTCGGCGGCCTGGCAGATGCCGGCCGACTCGCCCGGCACCGCGCCGTCGCAGAACAAGCCCTCGCGACAGACGATGAGATCGTCGGTGCAGGCCGAGAACTCGTCCTGCTGCACGCAGAGGTCGCCGTCGCACGTGGCGGTGCCGGCGACTTGCGTGCAGTCGAACGCGATGCGCTGCCCGTTGCCGTCGCCGTAGTCGATGCACTGCAGCGAGACGAAGGTGTCGTTGGCGCACGCCTGCACGGCGTCGGCGCGGCCACAGCCCGGCACGTCGCGCCGGCAGGTGCCCTGGTTGTTGCCCGTGAGGACGCAGCCCATGTTGCGGTCGATGGCGCGGTTCTGGCCGCAGGGGAAGATGATGACGCCGTCGCCGGTGTCGATCAGGCACCTGGCGCCCGGCGGCACGAGGCAGACGGGCTGCCCGTCGGCGGGGCGTTGGATGCAGCTCCCGCCCTCGACGCCGCAGTCGAAGGCCTGGCCGGTCTGCTCCGGCGTCGCGCCGCAGACGATGATCAGGTCGTCGACGCAGTGCACGCCTTCGTCCATCGCCCGGCATCGGCAGGCCCAGTCGTCGGCGGCCGCGCACTGTCCGTCGCAGACCGGCGCGCCGTCGCAGTGGAAGGTCAGCGTCAGCCGCGCCGTCGCCTCGGCGCCGCCCTGATCGAAGAAGCGGGCGATGAACGCGCGCTGGGCCTCGCGGGTGAAGTCGAGGGCCTCGACGCGGTGGATCTCGTTCCAGGTCAGCCGCAGGGAGTACGAGCCCTCGCTGGCCGCGGTGCTGAAGCTGCCGTAGGTGGCCCCGCTCTCGTTCTCGAGCTGGCCGCCGATGAGATCGTCGATGCCGTTGGGGTCGGTGACGACGGCGGTGAAGACGACGTCCTCGCCCTGGCGGATGCGCTGCACGTTCGTCTGGAAGCGCAGGACCATCGGGGCGCCGGGCGCGTCCGACTGGCACAGGCCGTCGTCGCACTGGCCCTCGGCGCAGGTGCCGCACGACCGACCGCAGCGGGGATCCGGGCCGCACATCCGCCCGGCGCAGTCGGGCTGGCAGCCGCCGCCGCCCATGCCGGGGTCGCCGCCCATGCCGGGCTCACCGCCCACGCCCGGCTGCCCGCCCGCGCCCGGCTGCCCGCCCGCGCCCGGCGGCACGAAGCCCCCGAAGCCGGGGACGCCGCCCATGCCGGGCTCGCCCCCTGCGCCGGGCCCACCGTCACCGGCCGAGCCGGGGGCGCAGCTGCACGCGCCGAAGCGCCCCTGATCGTCGCAGACCTGCGTGCCTTGCCCGCCCCCGAGGCACGCGCAGGCGGACACCTGACCGGGCGCGCAGGGCCCGCCGCCCCCACCGCCCGGGTGGCAGCCGACGAGCCCGACGACCAACACCCCCCACACACCGCGCATCATGCGAGCCTCCCCCGGTCGTCCCTGCCGGACGCTCAGCCCTCGTAGTACTCGGTGCCGAGGTGCGTGATCAGGTCCTCGCCCATCATGTGGCGCAGGTTGTTCTTCAGCTTGGTCAGCTGGATGAACAGGTCGTGCTCGGCGTAGACCGTGGGCGCCGTCATCGGGCTCTTCCAGTAGAAGCTGAGCCACTCCTGGATGCCCTTGCGGCCGGCGCGGTGGGCGAGGTCGAGGAAGAGGGCGAGGTCGAGCACGATGGGGGCCGCGAGGATCGAGTCGCGGCACAGGAAGTCGACCTTGATCTGCATCGGGTAGCCCAGCCACCCGAAGATGTCGATGTTGTCCCAGCCCTCCTTGGCGTCCCCTCGGGGCGGGTAATAGTTGATCCGCACCTTGTGGTAGAGGTCGCCGTAGAGCTCCGGGTGCAGACCCGGCTGGAGGATGGTGTCGAGCACCCCCAGCTTGGTCATCTCCTTCGCCTTGAAGTTCTCCGGCTCGTCGAGCACTTCGCCGTCGCGGTTGCCCAGGATGTTGGTGCTGAACCAGCCGCGGACGCCCAGCATGCGCGCCTTGAACATCGGCGCCAGCACGGTCTTCATCAGCGTCTGGCCGGTCTTGAAGTCCTTGCCCCCCACCGGGACGCGCAGCTCGTCGGCCAGCTCGAGCAGGGCGGGGATGTCGGCGGCGAGGCTGGGCGTGCCGTTGGCGTAGGGCACGCCCTCCTTCAGCGCGGCGTAGGCGTAGAGCATCGCCGGGCTGACCGAGGCGTCGTTGGCGTCGATGGCGGCCTCGAAGGCGGCCAGCGACTGATGGGCCGGGCCCAGCTCGAGGTAGACCTCGGTGCTCGAGCAGTTGACCAGCACGCAGCGCTCGAGGTTGTTGTCGGCCTTGAACTGGCGGATGTCCGCGCGCAGGGCGTCGGCCCAGTCGCGGCGGGTGCCGGGCTTCACGTGCGTGCCGTTGAGGCGCTTGACGTAGGCCGGATCGAAGGCGCCGGGCATCGGCTTCACCGAGCGCAGCTCGTCCTCGAGCTTCTCGAGCAGCCGATCGTCGAGCACCTCGGCGGTCGAGCAGGCCTCGTACAGATCCCCGCCGAAGATGTCCCAGCCGCCGAAGACCAGCCCCTCGAGCGGGGTCAGCGGCGCGAAGTCCTTGATCTGCGGGTTGCGGTCGTCGGTGCGCTTGCCCAGTCGGATGTGGCCCAGCTGGGTGAGCGAGCCGACCGGCCGGCCCAGCCCGCGTCGCGCCGCGAAGACGCCGGCGACGAAGGTGCTGGCCACGGCACCCATGCCCTGCAGCAGGATGCCCAGGCGCTCGGCGGGCGGCGCGGGGGGGGCGGGCTTGGTGGTGGAATCGGGCATCGCGAGGGCTCCTTCGTTCATCGAGACCCGGCACGCGGGTCGTGCGTCGGCCGCCGGAGCGACCACAGGGCCACCGCCGCCGCCAGCGTGGCCCGGCCCAGGTGAAAGGGCAGGGCCCACGGCCCGGCGCCGAGGGTGCGCGCGGCGAGCAGCAGCTCCGCGGGGGCCTCGATACCCCAGGTCGCGCCCACCAGGGCGCGGGCCTCGGGGCGCCGCGCGACGACCCAGGTGGTCAGCGCCCCGCGCGCCACCCAGACCGCCCCCGTGAACTGCAGCGGGTAGAAGATGCCGCCCGGGACCT
>JAUHXL010000113.1 GCA_030426945.1 bacterium | reverse complement strand
CAGGCCCCGATCAGCGTCGAGCTCGATCTCCATCGGCAGGCCGTCGGGGCTCGCGGCCAGCGCGCCGATCAACGCCGCCGACGCGGCGTCCAGCTCGGCGGCGCTGAGCTCGACGTGGGCCGCGTCGAACAGGCCCGGTCCGTCGAGCCCCAGCAGCTGTCGCGTCGAGACGAACTCGACGCGAGGCTGCGCGCGCAGGAAGTCGACGACGCCTGCGTACACGTCGAAGTAGCTCTCGACGTAGCAGTCGTTCTTGTACATCGGCGTGCTGAACGGCCGCGGATACAGGTCCGGCGGGCGGGTGGTACACAGCGCGTAGGCGCGGTAGCACCCGGCCGGCGCGGGATCGAGATCGGCGCACAGCGGGACGTCGTTCTGCGCCGGGGCGCGCACCTTGTCCGAGCCGTGCAGCGTGACCAAGGTGGGGCGCGCCCCGGAGGCGGCGGCCAGCGTCGCTTCGGCCCTTTGAACCATGTCGTCGACGGCCAGCTCGGGCGTGCAGCTGTGGGCCGTACCCTGCAGGCCGGCGTCGAGGGGGTTGTACGGTTGTAGGTCGTACGCCTCGGGCTGCACGAACACCAGCGTGCCCATGTACCAGTACGCGAAGGCATCGCCGCCGAGGAAGTCGGCGGGCAGGCCCGCGCCGTTGGTCGCGATGTGCGAAGCGATGCCGAAGGCCTCGCGCAGCACGTGGGTGGTCACGGCGTGCGGTCCATCGCTCAGCGTCGCGCTGACCAGCCCCTTGCCGTGTGGCGCGGCCAGCAGGTCCGCCATGAGCTGGGCGCCTCCCGGCCGCGCGCAGTCCAGCTCGGCGGTCGTGAAGTCGAGGTGGCAACGCTCCAGGTCGGTGATCAGCGCCACCGCGTCGCCCCAGGTGAGATCCTCGGTGCCGCGCTCGAAGTCGTCGTCGCAGCAGGCGGCCTCGTCGTCGCAGGGCAACGTCGAGGCGCCGAGCCAGGCGTCCGTGACCGGCGTGGGGTGCGGGTGGTAGCCGATGTCGAAGCCGGGCGCGGCCAGCAGGTCGTCCACGAGGGTGGGCGCGTGGTCGACGTACCAGCGGGCTTGCCACTCGCCGCGGTGGAAGTTGGGCTCGCCGGGCAGTCCGCGATCGCGCAGCGTGCCGAGGATGCGTTCGACGTAGGCGTGGCCGTCTTCGAGCCCTTGGTAGTTCTCGAAGTGCATGAAGGCGCGCACGTAGATCGGTGGTTCGAGGCGGACGAAGGGGGTCGCCTCCGGCGTGCCGGGGGGATCCAGCTGGGGGGGGTCGGGTGGGGTGAGTTCGCCGCCGCCGATCGCGCCGTCGTCGCCGGACGGGGGACCGATGACGGTCGGGTCCGCCGAGGCCGGTGGGGGCCACAGGCACACACCGAGGGCGCAGGCCGCAACGACTCGAAACATGGTGTCCCCCGTCCGTGGGCTGCGCGGAACCCAATAATGGGCCGCCGCGCCGCGGAGTCTTCGTCGCCGCGGCGCATCGGCACGCTCCCCCGAGCGAGACACCGACCCTCACGCCGCCGCGCGACGGGCTCCTCGCAAGGCGGGTGCCACGCTGGATGGGCCGTGACCGAGCGCCGCGCGGTGTCACGCGCGCGCGACACCGTCCCCCTGGGTGTCAACCGCGCGTTCCACCGGCGGCGCCCGGCGGCTATGCTCCCCCGCCATGAACGCCCTGCCCCCCGACTTCGCCGTCCTGCCCTTAGCCGAGCAGCGGGCGTGCATCGAGCGCGTCGCGCCGACGGGTGAGCTGGCGGCGCTGCTGGCGGCGACGGCGGCGTTGCGGGATCCGGCACCGTTGTCGCTGGCGTTGAGCGTCGCGGGCGCGGCGGGTCGTTGGGCGGGGTCGGCGGACCGGGAGGCGCTGGCCGCGGTGCTGCCGACGCTGGGGGACGTGGCGCTCGATCGGGCGCTGGAGGCGTTGACGCCGCACGCGGACGTGGTGGCGCCGGTGGTCGAGGCGGCCGCCCGGGCGCTGCCCATGGATCGGCTGGTGGCGACGGCGGTCGTGGCGCGCTGGCTGCGGCGGCACGCGCCGGTGGCGGCGGCGCGGCTGGCGGACGAGGCGGTGGCGGCGGTCGAGGCGGCGGTGACGGCGGGCCGGGCGGACGCGCTCGACGACGCGACGCTGGCGGCGATGCCCGGCCGCGCGCTGGCGGCTTTGCGCCCCGCGGCGTGGCGCGACCGGCGCGCGCGCTTCGCGGCGCGCGCCCTCGAGGTGCTCGGTGACCGCCCCAAGTCGCTGTCGCAGGCGAGCGCCGAGCAGCTGCTGGGTCGCCGCATCTACACCAACCCGGCGCATTGCCTGGCCGAGCTGCTGCAGAACGCGGTGGACGCCGGTGCCACCACCTGGCGCGTCGAGGTGCGGGCCGACGCGCTCTGGGTGTGGCACGACGGCGCGCCCTTCGACGCGCGCGACGTGGTGGGCCTGCTGTCGATCGGTCAGACGACCAAGATCGGCAATCAAATCGGGACGTTCGGGGTGGGCTTCAAGTCCGTCTACGCGATCTGCGACCGGCCGCAGGTGTACTCGGACGTCTACGCCTTCGAGATCGCCGACGTGTCGCTGCCCCGCCCGCTGGGCGGTCGTCCGGCGGGTGCGCCCGAGGACGGCACGCTGTTGGTGCTGCCGCTGCGCGCGCCCGAGGACGCCGACGCGGGCGCGGCGGCGCTCTGGGCGCGGCTGCTCGCCATCCCGGACGAGGTGCTGCTGACGCTGCCCGGGCTGTCGTGTCTGCAGCGGCGGCGCGGTCGGACGGTCGTCGATGTCGAGCGGCGCGCGATGGAGGGGGACGTCGTCCGGCTGGAGCGTTCGGGTGGCGCGGCCCGTGCCTACCGGATGGCCGGAGACGGCGACGTCCGCGTGGCCCTCGCGCTGGACGACGCCGGCGCGCCGATGCCACTGCCCGAGAGCGTCCCGCCGGTCTTCGCGTTCCTGCCGACCGACGAGCGGCCGGGATGGCAGGTGTTGGTGCAGGCGCGCTTCGACCTGCCCGTGGACCGCGAGCGCGTCGACCTGGCGGGGGCGCAGACTCGGGGCGCGCTGGGCACGGCGGGGCGCTTGCTGGCCGGGTTGGTGGCGTCGAGCGGCGAGGCGCACCGAGCGGCCGCGCTGCGGGTGGTGCCGACGGGCGCGCAGCTGACGCGCTCGGGCTGGCGGCCCCTGGCCGACGCGTGCGCCGCGGCGCTGCGCGACGCGCCGGTGGTGGCCTGCGCGGACGGCCTGTGGCGGCGGCCGAACGACGCTCGGCGGGTCGACGACGCAGGGCTCGCCGAGGCATTGGCGAGGGCACCGTTGGACGCCGCCGGCCGGCGCGCGGCGCACGCGGGGGACGCGCGGCTGGACGCGGTGTGGGCGTGGCTGGATACGCCGACGCTGGACGACGCGACGCTGCGCGCGCTGGTCGCCGAGGCGGTCGAGGCGCCCTCGCCGGCGTGGCTGCCGGCGGCGTGGCCCGCGCTGCTGCGCGCGGTCGCGCGGCTGGACGATCTGGGTGACCTGCGCCGCGCGCCGGTGGTGCCGGACGCGACGGGACGCGCGCGGCGACCGGAGGACGTGTGGTTGTGCGCGCCCGCGGAGCGTTCGGTCGCGCTGCGCCCGCTGGTGGCGGCGGCGCTGGAGGGCGACGCCGCGCTGGCCGGGCTGTGGTCGCGGCTCGGCGTCCGCCGGCTGACGCCCGACGACGTGGCCGACGATCTGGTGGCGGACGCGGAGGCATCGGCCGCACCGAGCGACGCCGACGTCGAGGCGGGGGACCGTTCGGTCGGCGCGAAGGCCGCCGCCACGGGCCCGGCGCCCGACGCGGGTGCCAGCGCGCCGCGTTCGTCGGTCGGCGCGGACGCCGGCCTGTCGGATCCGCCGGTCGGCGCGAACCCCTCGAATGCGCCGGTCGGCGCGAAGGGATCGGCGCCTGCAGCCGGTGTCTCGGGCGCGCCTCCCGACAGGGACAGGGACGCACCGACGCCGCCGCTCGATGCGGGGGTCGCTCCCCCGACGCCACCGCTGGACGCCGTGCTGAGCTGGCTGGACGCTCAGCCGCCGTCGCGGGCGGCGCGGGTGGCGGCGGCGCCGCGCTTTCCCGACGCGCAGGGGCGCCCGCGACCGCTCACCGGGCCTGACGCGCTGCGGCTGACGCCGGCCGGGGCGCTGGGCGCGCTGGTGCGTTCGGCGGTGGGCGGTCCGCCGCGGCCGGCGGCGCACGTCGAGGCGCGGTGGGGGGCGGTGCTGGCGCGGCTTGGCGCGCGGTCGATCACGCTGGTCGAGGTCGTCGAGGGGGCCGACGAGGCGGCGCCCGCTTGGTGGGAGGCGCTGCACGCGGTGCTGGCGACGGCGCACGGTGAGCTGAGCGGCCGCGACGCGGCGCGGGTGGCGGGGGCGCCCATCTTCCTCTGCCGCGACGGCGCGCGCCGGCCGGTGCGAGGATCCGAGCGGGCGCGGGTGCCGAGCCACGAGGCGTTGGTGTCGTTGTGCCCCGAGGTGCCCTGGCTGGAGGCGGGGCAGGGCGACGCGCCGCACGTCCGGGCGCTGGGCGAGGCGCTGGCTTTCGGCGCCCGGGACCTGGTGGCGGTGCTCGCCGCGGCGCCGGACGACGCGCGGGTGGAGGCGCGCCTGGATTGGCTCGCGACGCACGCGGATGGCATCGGTCCAGCCGAGCGGGGCGCGTTGATGGCCGCGCCCGTGTGGTCGGACACCGATGGGAGGCGCGCGACGCTCGATGCGTTGCGCGCGCCGCCCGAGGCGCCGGCGCTGGCCGCCGCCCTCGCGGCCTGGCCGCTCTGGCGGACGGCAGACGGACCCACGGTGCGTCGGGCCGCGGCGTTGGGGCTGCCGCTGGCCGCGGGGGACGCCGAAGCGTGGGTGGCCGCGCTCGAGACGGCGCCGGACGACGCGCTCGGGGCCGCGATGCAGGCGCACCGTGACGTGTTGGTCGCGGCGCTGCGGGTGGTGGTCGAAGCGTTGGCGCCCAGCCGGCTGGTGCCCCTGATGGACGCGCGCCTGTGGCGGGACGCGGCGGGCGAGGCGGCCGCGCTGGGCGCGTGGAGCCGCCCGCACGCCGAGGATCGGGTGTACCGCGCGGTGGCGCCCTTCCGCGCGGCGCTGGCGGGCGGGCCGCGCCGGCTGCTGCACCCGGACGACGAGGTCGCGCTGGGCCCGCTGCTCGACGCGCTGGGCGTGCGGCCGGCGGGCCCCGAGGCGCTGGCGGCGGCGCTGGACGCGGCCGGATCCGAGGCGCGCCACGCGGCGCGGCGAGCGTTGGCGACGGCGGCCGACGCGACGCGCCGAGCGTTCGCGCCGGCCGACCCGACGCTGTCGGCGCTGCCCGTGTGGCCGGCGCGCGACGGGGCGCTGCGGGCGGCGCGCGAGCTGTTGGCGACGCTCGAGGGACCGTTGGCCGCGGCCGGCGTGCCGGACGCCGAGGTGCTGGATCCGGCGGCCGAGGCCGAGGCCGCGGCGCTGGGGGATCGGCTGGCCTTCCGCGATCCGGCGGCCGCCGTGCGGGCGCGGGTGCGCGACGAAGCGAAGGTTGGGGCGTCGCTCGTCGCTCAGCCGCCGTGGCTGAGCGATGTGCCGGCGGTGCTGGCCGCGCTGGCGGTGGCCGGCGCGAGCGAGGGTCTGCCGCTGGCGGTCGACGCCGCCGGCCGGCTGGCGGCGCCACCGCTGTTCGACGCGGACGACGACGCGCGGGCGATGCTGGCCGGGCTGCCGCTGGCCGCGCGGCTGGCCGACCCGACGTGGGCCGAGGGCGCGCGGGCGATCGACGCGGGCCTGGCGCCGCCCCTGGACGTGCGGCGCGCGGCGCTGGCGCTGGCCGAGGCGGCGGGGGAGGCCGGGCCGCTCGGCGTGGTGTCGGCGGGGCCGCGCGACGTTGCGAGGCCGGGTGACGCTGGGCGGGTCGGCGGTTCGGCGGGCGAGGCGGCGATCATCGGCGTGGACGGAGCGGGCCAGGCGCCGGTGGGCGTCCCGAGCTCCGGCGCCCCGGCGGGTGGAGCCGAGCGGGCCGTCGGGGCGGCGGCCGGAGGGTCGCTGAGCGGGGCGTCGGCGCCCCTCGCGCCGTTCTCCGAGCCGGCGCGGCGGGGCGCGCTGTATCGCTGGTGGGCGCGGCACGCCGGTGAGATCGAGGCCGACGAGCACGCGCGGGGAGCGTTGGGCAAGGCGGCGCTGATCGAGACGGCGGGTGGGTGGCTGCGCGCGCCGCGCGAGCTCGTGCTCGATCCGGACGTGCCGGATCTGGGCCTGGATCTGGAGCCATCGCCGCGCGTGCCGGCGGCCCTGGTCGAGCACCTGCGGCGGGCGTGGCGGCTGGATCGGGCGCGGCTGGCGGCGGTGGTCGAGCCGCTGCTCGAGGCGCACCGGGCGGCGGAGCAGGTTGAGGACGGCGAACGCTCCGCCGAGCTGCTCGCGGGGCTGGCCGGGCTGGTGGGTGACGGGCTCGACGAGGCGGCGGCGCGGTTCAAGCTGCGCAAGCGGCTGCGCGCCGAGGCGGACGACGGGACGTGGCTGCGACCCAAGGCGCTGCTGGTGACGCCGGACGGCGCCGAGGCGGACGCGGTGGCGGGGTTCCTGAGCGATCCGCCGCGGCAGGCGCACGCGCGCTACGGGCCGCGGGCGCGGGCCGTGCTGGTGGCGGCCGGGGCGGCGGCGGCGCTGGACGAGGGGCGGCTGGCGGCGGCGCTCGAGGGGCAGGGGCGGCGCGCGGGGGCCGACGCGGACCGAGCGTTCGCGGGCTACCTGGCGGTGCGGGTGGCGGCCGAGCCGGCTTTGGCGCGGCGGCTGCGGTTGGACGCGCGGGATTGGGTGCCGACGGTGGGCGGGGGCACGGCGGCGCCGCGGACGCTGTTCTGGCCCGACGCCGAGGTGCGGGCGGTGCTGGGGGCCGGTGCCCCCTTGCCGGACGCGGCGAGCGTGCCGGCGCTGGCGGGCGCGCGGGCGCACCTGGCCTTCCGGACGCTGGACGAGGCGGGGCCCGAGGGCGTGGTGGCCGGGCTGCCCGTGGGCGAGGCGGCGCCCGCGGCGGCGCTGGATTGGCTGGAGGGGGCGCTGGAGGCGCATCGGACGACGGCGCGGGCGGTGCGCGAGGCCTGGGGCGACCGGGCCGCGCTGGCGGCGGACGACGGGCGCGTGCTGCCACCCTCGCGGGTGTGTGTCGAGGTGCCGGCGGGGCTGCTGGGCGGGCGGCGGGGCACCTGGAGCGAGGGTCGCAGTCGGCCGCGGTTGGCGGCGGCGTTGGGCGTGCCCCGGCGGCCCGACGGGGCGACGCTGCAGGCGGTGCTGGGTGAGGTGGCGGCGGACGTGGAGCGTTCGGGCGGCGACGCGTTGGCGCGCGCCGAGCCCGCGCTGCTCGACGCGCTGCCGCGGATGTTGGAGGCGTTGGCCGAGGCCGGCGGGCGGCCACCCGCGCGCTGGGCGCTGGCGGTGCAGGACGCGGCGGGGCGGCTGACGCTGCGGCGGGCCGGCGACGCGGCGGTGGCGCTGCCGCGGCCGGCGGAGGCGGTGAGCGACGCGCGGGGGCGGCTGTTCCCGTGGACGGGGGAGGCGGATCCCGAGGCGTTGCTGGAGGCGCTCGCGGACTGGGGGCTGCCGGACCTGCTGGGGCGGGTGCGGGCGGTGGAGCGTGCGCGGGCGGAGGCGGCCGACGCGCGGCGGGTGCGTTCGGCGGGGCGGGGCGCGTCGGGTCGGGGCGGCGAGGAGGACCGGCGCCGAGATTTGGGTGGCACCTCTGGGGATGGGGACGCAGCGCCGCGCGGTCGAGACTTGGGTGGCACCTCTCGGGGGCAGGAGGGCGGCGCGGCGGAGGTCGACCACGCCGATGACGACGACGACCACGGGGAGCGCGGGGGCCGCCGAGATTTGGGTGGCACCTCTGCGGGCGATGACGAGCGCCGGGAGTCGGCGGGCGCCTCCGGCGGGCTTTGGTCGCGCGTGAAGCGGTTGTTTGGGAGCGAGGACGACGACGACCACGACCACGACCACGACCACGACCACGATGTCGAGGCGTCGCGCCGGGCGCCCTCGCCGCGCGGCGCGGGCGCGGCGCCCCCGCCAGATCGCCGCGGGCGGCGCGACACGACGGACGGCACGCCCCAGGGCGGCGACTGGTTCCGCCCGCGCGACACCATCGAGTCACAGCTCGGGGGCGGGCCGAGCGATCTGCTCGACCGGCACCGTCCGGCGCTGTTCGGGCTGGCGTTCGCGCCCGGCCGCCTGCCGCCCCCTTACCTCTATGGGGTCCAGGTGCTCGCCGACCGCTTCGACCCCGCCGGCCAGCGTTGGACGCCCGTGGCGGTGGACGCCGCGTGGGCGGCGCCGCCGCCGGGCCGCGGCGCGCGCGTCCACTTGCGCGGGACGCTCCCCGGCGGGGTGTCGACGGTGCCCCTGCCGCTCTACGCCCGCGTCCTCGACCTGCAGGCGCCCGCCGCCCGCGTGCCCGCCGCCGGCGGGGCGCTGCTGCTGCGCCACCCGGAGCCCTTCGACCTCGATCTCACCGTCGAGCTGCCGCCCGCCCCGCGCTTCGAGGACGCGACCATCGCCACCGCCGCGCCGGCCGCGCTGCGCCGCGCCACCGTGCCCGACGACGAGCTGCCCGGCGAGGCGCTCGAGGCCGTCGACGCCGCCGCCGGCCTGCCGCCCCTGCAGCGCGCCTTGGCCCTGCGCGACTTCGTCCGCCGCCGCTACCGCTACGACCCGACCTACATCGAGGATCCCGCCGTCGCTCGCTGGCTGCGCGGCGTCACCCGCGGCCGCGCCCACGTGCACGTCGCCGCCCTGCACGCCGGCCGCGACGCCCGCCACCTGGGCCGCGGCGTCTGCTACGAGCTGGCCTCGGTCGCCTGCGAGCTGCTGCGCCGCGCCGACCTGCCCGCCGCCGTCGCCACCGGCTGGACCTTCGATCGCGGCCAGGTCGACCTGCCCGATCACATGTGGGTGATGGTGTTGCTCGAGACGGCGGACGGCCCCCGCTGGCTGCCCCTCGACCCGTCCACCACCCAGGACGGCCGCCCGCTGCACGTCGGCCCGCGCCCTCCTGGCCCCTGGCGCCCCCGCGCCCCCAAGCAGCCGCGCCCACTGCCCCGCCGCCCCGACTGGGCCGAGAGCGGCCCGGCGCCCGGCCGCAGCGCCGGCCCCCCCGTGCCCGAGCTGCTCGCCGTCGCCCGCTACCTCGAGCGCCTCACCGGCGAGACCATCACCGACGACGCCGCCCTGCGCCGCCGCTGCCGCGCCCTGCTGGCGGACGAGGAGGCGGCGAAGGCGTTCGCGGCCTGGCTGCGGGGAGACTGAGGTCGGGGGCGCGCCCGCGCCAAAAAGTGGAAATGTGTGCACGTAGGTTTGTGAGTGTGGCACGACCCTGAGACGCAGCGAAGAGTCACCGCAGGGCTCGACCCCGTCCCCGCTGCGCTACCCTGCGCCCCAGGAGGTTCGCCGTGCACCCGCCCTCGACTCCACCATCGGACGTGCCGCCGCTCGAGGCGGGAGACAACCTGCGTCGCGAGGCTTTCCATCGGCGCTATCGCGCCAGCCCGCACATCACCAAGGCCGAGCTCGTCGAGGGGGTCGTCTACGTGGCGTCGCCGGTGAAGCATCGACACGCGGAACTCGACAGCCACCTGCACGGCTGGTTGTACCTCTACTGCGCCTCGACGCCCGGCGTGCGCATGGCGGCCAACGCCACGGTGGTGCTGGACGATCTGAACGAGGTGCAGCCGGACGGGCTGCTGCGCTTGCCGGCCAGCGCGTGCCTCGAGACGCCCGATGGCTTCCTGGCAGGGCCGCCCGAGCTGGTCATCGAGGTCGCCAACACGTCGGCCGCCTACGACCTGAACCAGAAGCGCGAGGCCTACCGCCGCAACGGGGTGCGCGAGTACGTGGTGCTCGTTCTGCACGAGCGCCGCGTGCGGTACTTCGACCTCGTGGCCGAGCGCCTCGTCGATCGTGACGAGCCGGAGGACGGCGTCTACCGCAGCGCGGTGTTCCCCGGCCTGTGGCTGGACGCGCCCGCGCTGCTCGCTCGCGAGCCCCGCGTGATCGAGACGCTGCGTGCCGGCCTGGCGAGCGAAGAGCACGCCGCCTTCGTGCGCGCGCTGCCCCCGAGCGCCCCGACCTTGTGACCCGCCCGGCGCGGGGATACCCTCCCGGCGGTCGGGGTCCAAGCCCCGTTCCGTGGCCGCGAGGGGGGACCTGGTTTGAACCCGACCAAGACCGCGCTGATCACCGGCGTGACCGGGCAGGACGGCGCCTATCTGGCCGAGCTGCTGCTGCAGAAGGGCTACGTCGTGCACGGCGTGAAGCGGCGCTCGTCGTCCTTCAACACCCAACGCATCGACCACCTGTACCAGGACCCGCACGAGCAGAGCCCGCGGCTTTTCCTGCATTACGGCGACCTGACCGACAGCACCAACCTCATCCGCATCGTGCAGGAGGTGCAGCCGGACGAGATCTACAACCTGGCCGCGCAGAGCCACGTGCAGGTCAGCTTCGAGACGCCGGAGTACACCGCCAACGCGGACGCCGTGGGCACGCTGCGGCTGCTCGAGGCCATCCGCATCCTGGGGCTGACCGAGAGGACGCGCTTCTATCAGGCCAGCACGTCCGAGCTGTTCGGCCTGGTGCAAGAGACGCCGCAGCGCGAGACGACGCCCTTCTATCCGCGCAGCCCCTACGCCGCCGCGAAGCTGTACGCCTATTGGATCACGGTGAACTACCGCGAGGCGTACGGCATGCACGCCAGCAACGGCATCCTGTTCAACCACGAGAGCCCCATCCGCGGTGAGACCTTCGTCACGCGCAAGATCACCCGCGCGGTGGCGGCGATGCACCTCGGGCTGCAGGACCGCCTGTTCCTCGGCAACCTGGACGCGCGCCGCGACTGGGGGCACGCCAAGGACTACGTCGAGGGCATGTGGCGCATGATGCAGCAGGACAGGCCCGACGATTACGTGCTGGCGACGGGCGAGACGCACGCGGTGCGCGAGTTCGTCGAGCTGGCCTTCGCCGAGGTGGGTCGGGGCATCCGCTGGGAGGGCGAGGGCGTCGGCGAGAAGGGCCTGGACGCCGAGACGGGCGCGGTGCTGGTCGAGGTCGATCCGCGCTACTTCCGCCCCACCGAGGTCGAGCTGCTGCTGGGCGACGCCACCAAGGCGCGCGAGAAGCTGGGCTGGGTGCACTCGACGCCCTTCCGCACGCTGGTGTCCGACATGGTGAAGGCCGACCTGGCCACCGTCGCGCAGGAGCAGCGGGGCCACGGGGGCGACCGATGAGCTACGACCTGCGCGGCAAGCGTGTGTTCGTCGCTGGGCATCGCGGCATGGTCGGCTCGGCCATCGTCCGGCGGCTGTCCAGCGAAGGCTGCGAGGTGCTGACGGTCGCGCGCGACGCGGTGGATCTGCGCCGGCAGGCCGACGTCGAGGCGTGGATGGCCGACGCCCGCCCGCAGGCGGTGTTCCTGGCGGCGGCGAAGGTGGGCGGCATCCTGGCCAACGACACCTACCCGGCCGACTTCCTCTACGACAACCTGATGATCGAAGCGAACGTCGTCCACGCCGCGCACCGCGTGGGCGTCGAGAAGCTGATGTTCCTCGGCTCGTCGTGCATCTACCCGCGCCTGGCGCAGCAGCCGATGGACGAGGGCCAGCTTCTGACCGGCCCGCTCGAGCCGACCAACGAGTGGTACGCCATCGCCAAGATCGCCGGCATCAAGCTGTGCCAGGCGTACCGCAAGCAGCACGGCGCGCGCTTCGTCTCGGCGATGCCCACCAACCTGTACGGGCCCGGCGACAACTTCGACCTCGAGAAGAGCCACGTCATCCCGGCGATGATGCGCAAGATGCACGAGGCGAAGCGGCGGGGCGACGCGGCGGTGCCGCTGTGGGGCACCGGCCGCCCGAAGCGCGAGTTCCTGCACGTGGACGACCTGGCCGACGCCCTGGTGCACCTGATGCGCACCTACGAGGAGGCCGAGCACGTCAACGTCGGCGTCGGCGAAGACCTGAGCATCGGCGAGCTGGCCGCGACCATCGCGCGCGTGGTCGGCTTCGAGGGCGAGCTGGCCTTCGATCCCACCAAGCCGGACGGCACGCCGCGCAAGCTGCTCGACGTCGGCCGCCTGACCGCCACCGGCTGGCGCCCCACCATCGCGCTCGAGGAAGGCCTGCGCAGCACCTATGCCTGGTTCCGCGACCACATCGACACCGACGCGCGGCTGTAGCGCCATGAAGATCTCGGTCGTCACCGTCGCGTTCAACGCGGCCGCCACCATCGCCGACACCCTCGAGTCCGTCGCCCGCCAGACGCACCCGGACGTCGAGTCGCTCGTCATCGACGGCGGCTCGAAGGACGGCACGCAGGCGCTGGTCGAGGGCTTCGGCGACGTCGTCGCGCACTTCGTCAGCGAGCCCGACCGCGGGCTGTACGACGCGATGAACAAGGGTCTGCGCCGCGCCACCGGCGACTACGTGGCCTTCCTCAACGCCGATGACTACTACGCCGGGCCCGACGTGCTCGCCGCCGTCGCCGCCACCGCCGAGCGTACCGGCGCCGACGTGATCCTGGGCGACACGATCATGCTGTCGGCCGAGCCCCCGCACGGCGTCAGCCGCTTCTACTCGGCCGCCGGCTTCCGCCCCTGGCAGTTCCGCTTCGGCCACATGCCGCCGCACCCCAGCACCTTCGTGCGCCGCGACCTGCTGCTGCGCCTCGGCGGCTTCGACCTGCGCTACTCGATCAGCGCCGACTTCGATCTCATGCTGCGCCTGTTTCGCACCCTGAAGCCGCGCGTCGCGCACCTGCCGAAGACCGTCACCGTCATGCGCGGCGGCGGCCTGACCACCCAGGGCCTGAGCAGCAACCGCAAGATCAACCAGCAGGTGGCCGCCGTCTGCCGCGACCGCGGCGTCTGGACCCACCCGGCGATCATCTGGTCGAAGTACGCGGCCAAGGCCTTCCAGCTCATCCACCGCCCCGACGACGCCCCGGCCGGCTGGTAGCGCGTCCCTGAAAAAAAAATCGGGCGCCGTGTCGATCGGGGCGCCGCTCGTTCGTCGCCCTGGTGCCGGGTGCGCGTGGAAGGGTCGAGTGCCCGAGTGTGCCGCAGGCGCCCTGGCGACCGGGCGGGCCGAGAAGGCGTCCATCCCCGGCGAACCACACAACTCGAGGAGAGAGACGATGCGCGTGATGGTGATCGTGAAGGCGACGAAGAACTCCGAGGCCGGTGAGATGCCCGACGAGGGGTTGATCGCGGCGATGGGGCAGTACAACGAAGAGCTGGTGAAGGCCGGCGTGATGCTGGCCGGCGAGGGCCTGCACCCGAGCGTGCGGGGCAAGCGCGTCGTCTTCGCGGGCGGAAAGAAGGCGGTGGTCGACGGGCCCTTCGCCGAGACCAAGGAGCTCATCGCGGGCTTCTGGCTCTGGCAGGTCGACTCCATGGACGAGGCCCTCGAGTGGGCGCGCCGCTGCCCCGACCCCATGCCCGGCGAGGAAGCGGTGCTCGAGCTGCGGCCCGTCTTCGAGGCCGAGGACTTCGGTGAGGCGATGACCCCCGAGCTGCGCGCGCAGGAGGATCGTCTGCGCGACGAGATCGAGCGTCAGAAGAAGTCGTGACCGCGGCCGAGGGCGCGACGCGCCGCGCGGTCGAGGCCGTGTGGCGCATCGAGTCGGCCCGCCTGGTCGGCGGCCTGGTCCACCGGGTGCGCGATCTCGATCTGGCCGAAGACCTGGCGCACGAGGCGCTGGTCGCCGCCCTCGAGACGTGGCCGCGGACGGGCATCCCCGACAACCCGGGGGCCTGGCTCGCGGCCACGGCGCGCAACCGTGGCGTCGACCGGCTGCGCCGCCGCCAGATGCAGGCGCGCAAGCACGAGGCCATCGCCGCCGAGGCGGCGGGCGCGCCGGGGCCGCGGGTGCCCGACGTGGAGGGCGCGCTCGACGACGCGGTGGGCGACGACCTGCTGCGCCTCGTCCTGATCGCCTGCAACCCCGTGCTGGGCCCCGAGGCGCGCGTCGCCCTGACGCTGCGCCTGCTGGCCGGCCTGTCGACGGCCGAGATCGCCCGCGCCTACCTGGTGCCCGAGGCCACCGTGGCCCAGCGCATCGTGCGCGCCAAGCGCACGCTGACCGAGGCGCGCGTGCCCTTCGAGGTGCCGCGCGGCGCGGCGCTGTCGGCGCGCCTGCCGTCGGTGCTCGAGGCCATCTATCTCATCTTCAACGAAGGCTACGCGGCCACCAGCGGCGACGACTGGATGCGCACCGAGCTGTGCGACGTCGCCCTGCGCCTGGGCCGCATCCTGGTCGGCCTGGTCCCCGACGAGGCCGAGGCGCACGGCCTGGTGGCGCTGATGGAGCTGCACGCCTCCCGCGCGCGCGCTCGGCGCGGCAGGGATGGCGCGCCGGTGCTGCTGCTCGACCAGGATCGCGGCCGGTGGGATCGCTTGCTCATCACCCGCGGCCTGGCCGCTCTCGAGCGGTCGGCGGCGCAGGCTCGGCCGCTGGGGCCCTACGCCCTGCAGGCCGCCATCGTCGCCTGCCACGCCCGCGCCCCCACCGCCGACGCCACCGACTGGCCCGCCATCGTCGCGCTCTACGACGCGCTCGCCGAGCTGACCGGCTCGCCCGTGGTCGAGCTGAACCGCGCGGTGGCCGTCTGGAGGGCGTTCGGCCCGGCCGAGGCCCTCGAGCTGGTCGACGCGCTGGCCGACGAGCCCGCCCTGCGCCGCTATCACCTGCTGCCCAGCGTCCGCGGCGAGCTGTTGTTCGAGCTGGGCCGGCGCGCCGAGGCGCGCGTCGCCTTCGAGCGGGCGTCGGCCCTGACCGACAACCTGCAGCAGCGCGCCCAGCTCGAGGCCCGCGCCGCGGCCTGCGCCCCGACGACCTGACGCCGTCAGTCCGGGCCGCCCAGCAGCAGCCGGCTGGTGAGGTGCACCTCGGCGCGCGGCACCCGCACCGGGCCGGCCCCGTCGTTGCGCACCTCGACGCGCCAGGCGCCCTCGGGCTGGGGGCCCCGCAGCGCGTCGAGCGCGCCGCCCGCGACGTGCAGCGCCCACACCGGCTCGCCCGCCGGCCCCGCGCCCAGGTCGATCGCCGTCCCGTCGGGCGCGATCACGGTCACCCGCACCGCGTCCAGGTCCGCCGCGTCGCCCTCGACGCGCACCGCCACGCCGACCCGCTCGACCCCGTGCGGCAGCACCGCCAGGTCGACGCCGGCGGTCGCGCCGGCCGCCACGTCCACGACCGCCGGCGCCCGCAGCGTCAGCCGCGTCGCCCCCGGATCGCCGCGCTGCCAGCGCAGCAGCCGCCCGGGGTCCTTGGACCAGGCCATCACGTCCAGCGCGCCGTCCCCGTCGCGGTCCTCCACGTGCACGGCCTCGAAGCCATCGGGCAGGGACAGCCGGCGCAGCCGAGGCGCCGTGGCCGGCGCGCGCACGGTCAGCGCGCCGTCCGCGTCGATGCTCAGCAGGTCGGCGCGGCCGTCCCCGTCGAAGTCCCCCAGGGCCGGCTGCACCGCGGGGTTGCCCCGGTCGCCGGCCAGCCCGGCCACGCAGTCCTCGCCGCCGAACTCGGTGACGCGCAGCGTCGGCGGCCCGCCCAGCGGCTCGACGGTGAAGTCCCGCCCGTCCGCGCGCGCCAGCCAGGTCAGCTCGGCGCTGGCGAACACGAGGTCGAGGTCGCCGTCGCCGTCGACGTCGCCGATCGTCCGGACCGCGTCGTTGAACGCGAATACCAGCGACTCGTTGCAGCTGTCGACGTAGGGCCGCGCGATCACGCGCTGCTCGAAGCCGCCATCGGGCTGGCCGTAGGCGACGCGGATCTGATCGTCGGGGTGGCGGTCCGTGATCAGGTCGGTGTGCCCGTCGCCGTCCAAATCGAGCGCGCGGAAGGTGCACGCGATGTCATCGGGCGGGAAGGGGTCGAGCAGCACGCTGGTGGGCGCGAACGCGCCGTCGGGCTGGCGCGCGTACAGCACG
>JAUHXL010000112.1 GCA_030426945.1 bacterium | reverse complement strand
GGAGCGCCGCCCGCAGCGCCTCGGGCGCGGGTCGGGTGATGGCCAAGGCCCACGAGGGCCAGGTGCGGCCGGGCAGCGATCCGCCGCCCACCGCGCCCTCGACCGCGACGACCTCGGCGTCCACCACACCGGCCAGCGCGGCGCGCCATTGCTCGACCGCGGCGCGCAGCCCAGCGAGATCCGCCGCCTCCATGGCCCGGACCGGCAGCGCCTCGTCTCGCAGCCAGCCGTCGAGCGTCGCCCGCAGCGCCGCCAGCACCACCTTGTCCGGCCGCAGCGCCCGCCGCAGCGGGTGACGGCGCAGCCGCTCGACCAGATCGGCGCGCCCGAGCACGATGCCGGCCTGGGGGCCGCCGAGCAGCTTGTCGCCGCTGATGCAGACGAGCGCCGCGCCCGCGTCCAGCGCCTCGCGCACCGAAGGCTCGCCGTCGCGCGGGGCCAGCGCGCCCGATCCCAGATCGACCAGCAGCGGCACCGGCAGCCCGGCCATCTCGGCGTAGCTCGGCTGGGTGACGAACCCGATCTGCCGGAAGTTGGAGTGGTGCACGCGCAGCGTCGCGACCACCTCGGCGTCGGCCACGACGGCCTCGAAGTCGCGCAGGTGCGTGCGGTTGGTCGTGCCCACCTCGACCAGCGCGGCGCCCGACGCCCGCATCACGTCCGGCACCCGGAACCCGCCGCCGATCTCCACCAGCTCGCCGCGGCTGACCGCCACGCGGCGCCCGGCGGCCAGCGCGCTGAGCATCAGCAGCGTGGCGGCCGCGCAGTTGTTCACGACCAGCGCGTCGGCGCAGCCGGTCAACGCGCGCAGTCGATCCACCACGTCGGCGGCCCGCGCGCCGCGCCGCCCGGTCGTCAGATCCAGCTCGACGCTCGCGTAGCCTCGCGCCACGGCGGCGGCCGCCTCGATGGCCGCGTGGCTCCAGGGGGCGCGGCCCAGGTTCGTGTGCAGCAGCACGCCCGTCGCGTTGATGACCGGCCGCAGCGTGGGGCGCAGCCGCCCGTCGACCCGCGCGTCCAGCACCTCGACCGGCGGCACCACCCCGCGCCGGGCCTCGGCCAGCGCCGCGCGCGCGACGGCGACGACGCGGGCGTGCCCGTAGCGCGCCACCCGCTCGGCCGTCAGGAAGTGGTCCACGGCGGGCAGGTCCGCTCGGGGATCGCGGGGCTCAGTCATCGGCCTCCTCGGCGTACTGCGCGGCGCGGCTCCCGGCCACCCGCACGTCGCCGTCGCGGCGGGTGGCGCCGCAGGCGTCCAGCCAGGTGTAGACGGGGATGGCGTGGCGCCGGGTCAGCCCGGCCTCGGTCTTCAGCCAGCCCACCGACAGCGGGCCGGCCAGGGCGGCGCGCGCGACGCGGGTCCGCAGCCCGCGCGCCTCGCGGCCGGGCAGCAGGAAGTCGCCGGCCCGCACGACGCGCCCCCGGCGCTCGAGATCCTCCAGCACCGCCTGGATGCGGGCGTCCTCCGCCGGGAAGCGCGCGAAGATCTCGGCCCGGGTCGGCCCGGCCAGCCCGCCCTGCCCGATCGCCCGCAACACCTTGCGGGCCAGGCGCTGGTCGGCCTCCGCGAGGCCGGCGCGGTGCTCGGGCAGGCGCAGGAAGGCGCCCTCGCGGACCAGGCGACCGCCCTCGACGGCGTCGGCGCGCGCCCGGCGCTCGACCTCGGCGTGCCCCACGCTGTCGAGGGGCAGGCCCGGATCGTGGGGTCGCGCCGCGTGCCAGGCGCGCACGGCCGCGATCAGGGCGTCCTCGGCGGTCGCCAGCGCGGCGGGCGCGAACCGCCGCGGCCCATCGGGCACCCGCACGCCCAGCCGGCGGCGCAGGGCGTCGGGCGTGACGCCGCGCGGCCCGGCCTCGGCGACGGCCAGCTCGATCGCGGCTGCGGCGTCGGCGCTCGCCAGCAGAGCGCGCCCCGCGGCCCTGCGCTTGCGGGGCGGCGCCGTGTCCAGCACGCGCCCGCCGCCGACGACGGCGCCGTGACGCGCGTCGGGCTCGCCGCGCAAGACGAAGCGGGCGCCGGCGGGCAGGGCCACCGGGCGGTCGAGTCGGATGCGCGCCGTGCCCCCGCCGCCGCGCTCGAGGGTGGCGTCCATGCGCACGTCCGCCAGCGCACGATCCGCCCCGATGTGCAGGGCCAGCCCGCGGGCCCGCCGCGGTGGCGGCCCCACGTGGGGCAGCCACCGCACCTCGGCGTCGAAGACGCGCCCGACGTGGACCGAGCCGGGCGCGCACAGCGCCGCGCCGCGCTCCACGAGTGCGCGCTCACAGGCCAGGTTGACGGCCACGCGAAGCCCCGCCTCCGCCCGCTCGACCGCCCGCCCGTGCGACTGCAAGCCCTTGATTCGCAAGGCATCTCGGGTGCGCACCCCGGACGGCCGGGGCACCAGCTCGACCCGGTCGCCCACGGCCAGCCGTCCGCGCACGAGCGATCCCGTCACCACCGTCCCGAAGCCCTCGACCGAGAACACCCGGTCGACGGGCAGCAGGCAGGGCGCCTCGAGGTCGCGGGGCGGCAGCGCGTCCGCCACGCGGGCGACGGCCGCGGCCAGGGCGTCCAGGCCGGCGCCGGCGGGCGCCGCCACCGGGACGATCGCGGCGTCGGCGAGCGCCGTGTCGGCCAGCTCGGCGCGCACCGCGGCGCGCGCCGCCGCGACGTCGGCCACCCGGTCGGCGAAGGTGAGCGCGACGACGCCGCGCGTGACGCCCAGCACCCGACAAGCGCCCAGGTGCTCCCGCGTCTGGGGCATCACCCCCGCCTCGGCCGAGACCACCAGCAGCACTGCGTCCAGGCCGGCCGCGCCGACCAGCATCGTACGCACCAGGCGCTCGTGGCCGGGCACGTCCACGACCGACACCACGCGCCCGTCCGGCAGCGCCCAGCGCGCGAAGCCCAGCGCGATGGTGATGCCGCGGCGCTTCTCCTCCGCCAGGCGATCACAGTCCACGCCGGTCAGCGCCTTCACCAGCGTGGTCTTGCCGTGATCGACGTGGCCGGCGGTGCCCCAGAGCATGCGCGCACTGTCCCAGAGGGTCGACGAGGACGCAACGTCGGGCGCGGTCGGACGTAGAGTGGCCCATGCGCCGCCCTCACCTGCTCGCCGCCGCCCTGCTCACCGCCACCCTGCTCGCCGCCGCGGGCGCCTGGCTGTGGCCCCTCGACCACAACCCGCTGCTGGTGCGGCTGTTCGGCCCGCCCGCGGTGACGCTGCGCGAGGCCTACGGCGCCGGCGGCTCGGCCTCGGTCGACCACGCCCGCTACGACGCCCTGCTGAGGCGCGTGGTGACCGCGGACGGCCGGGTCGACTACGCGGCCCTCGCCACCGCCGCCGGCGAGCTCGACGCCTACCTCGACACGCTGGCGGCGGCGCCCTTCGACGCGCTCGGCCGCGACGCGAAGCTGGCCCTGCTGCTCAACGCCTACAACGCGTTCACGTTGAAGCTGATCCTCGACCGCCGCCCCCTCGCGTCGATCAAGGACATCCCCGCCGGGGAGCGCTGGTCGGCGAAGCGGTGGCGCCTCGCCGGCGAGATCGTCAGCCTCGACCACCTCGAGCACGACGCCGTCCGCCGCCACTTCGCCGATCCGCGGATCCACTTCGCCCTCAACTGCGCCAGCGACGGCTGCCCGCCCCTGCGCGCCGAGGCGTACGTCGGCGCGCGCCTCGACGCCCAGCTGGAAGACCAGGCCCGGCGCGTCCACGGCGATCCGCGCTGGCTTCACGTCGAGGGCGACACGGTGCGCCTCACCCCGCTGTACCTGTGGTACCGCGGTGACTTCGAGCAGGCGGCGGGCTCCGTGCTCGCCTACGCCGCGCAGTGGGCGCCCGTGCGCCCGGACATGGAGATCGAGTGGCTGGACTACGACTGGGCGCTGAACGCGGCGCGGTAGGCCGCGGGCCTCAGAACGCGAAGGTGCCGGCCACGCTGATCGGCATCAGGTAGCGCGCCTCGCCGCCGGCGTCGTCCGGCACGTCGAAGAAGGGCAGGTCGGCGCGCACCGACAGGGTCAGGCGGCTCGAGTCGGTGCGGAAGGCGGCCAGGCCCAGCTCGGCGAAGCCGCCGAGGCCGGCGGCGCCCCCGCGGAAGTAGGTGGCCTCGCCCATGTCGTCGTACTGCAGGTCGGCGTACACCAACCCCGCGCCCAAGAAGGGCGTGAAGTCGCCGGCCCAGGGGAACCAGCGGCTGCCCAGCGAGAAGGCCAGGTACTGGAAGGCCGAGCCCTCGGTGTCCTCGCCGCCGATGGCGATGCGGACGTCGCCGCCGATCGCCGCGTGGGGCGTCTCGTAGTAGAGCTGGGCCAGGCCGCCGCCCAGCAGACCGGTCTGGCTGCCGTTGATGCTGGCGCCGAGGACGCCGGCGCCGATGTAGACGCCGGACTCGACGGGGTCGGCGGCGCGGGCGGTGGCGGACGGCTCGGCGTGGGCGACGCCGGCGGTGGCGAGGAGCAGGGCGAGGAGAGCGAGCGGCGCGGACCGCGGCGAGAAGGTGGGCATGGTGGCCTCCGAAAGCGTATTCGGCGACCTGACGGGGCAATCGCTGTGCCATTCGCCGCCCGACGCAACCAGGCGGCCGTGACCCCGCGGAGACGGCGCGCCCGTGAACGCGCGGTCACGGTGCCGTCAACGAGACGAGGCGTGCAGGATTCCGGTGAGGCTGCGCCCGCCGGCGCGGTCAGCCCGGCGCGGTGGACGCGTGGGCGAGGTCGGCGCGCAGCGTGTAGTGGCGCTCGATGATGTGCTGCACCCGATCCAGCGGCATCCCCGGGGCCAGGTGGCCCATCACGCCGTCGAGGGTGTCCGCCGCGCAGATCGCGTTGAGGATCGCCTCCTCGGTCGCCTCGACGGCCGCCCGATAGAGCGGATCGACCTGGGTGTCGCGCAGCAACTCCACCGTGAACGGCCGCGCGCGCCGCGGCCCGCGCGGCACGCGGTTGGCGGTCGAGAAGGTCAGCACGATCTCGCCCGAGCCGTGCGCCGCGAACGAGCCGGCCCGCCCGATGCCCAGGGCGACGCGCTTCGCGATGCGGTTGAGCTGGTGCGCCGACAAGGGCGCGTCGGTCGCGGCCACCGCGATGATGCTGCCGTAGGCGCGCCGCCGCTTCTTCAGCGCCGCCAGATCGGGCGCGAGCAACGCGCCGACCGGGATGCCGTCCATGCGCAGATCGGCCAGGTGTCCGAAGTTGCTCATCACCAGCACGCCGACGGTGTAGGCGCCGTCGGCCTTGGGCAGCCGCCGCGAGCTGGTGCCGATGCCGCCGCTGAGATCGCAGGTGACCATCCCGGTGCCGCCGCCGACGTTGCCCTCGGCCACCGGCCCGCTGCGCGCGCCCTCGATGGCCGCCACCACGTGCTCGGCCTTCACGTGGTGCCCGGCGATGTCGTTCAGCCACGAGTCGTCGCACTCGCCCACCAGCGGGATGACCACGTCGTGCTCGTCGCCGATGCCGGGATAGCGGTCGACCATCCAGCGCACGCAAGCGTGGCTGGCCGTGCCCACCGACAGCGTGTTGGTCAGCAGGATCGGGGTCTCGATCAGCCCCCACTCGGCCACCTGCGTCAGCCCGGACACCTCGCCGGCACCGTTGAGGACGAAGTGCCCGCCCATCACGCGCTGGTGGAAGGGATCCTCGACGCCGGGGATGATCGCGGTGACGCCGGTGCGCACCGGGCCGCCGCCCTTGTGCCGCGCCCGCGAGGCCTTGCCCTCGATGAGGGTCGTGTGGCCGACCCGCACCCCCACGACGTCGGTGATGGCGTTGTGCGGACCCGGCGCGTAGCGACCCACGCGGAGGCCCAGCGCGCGCGCCCGGCGGCGCGGACCCGACGGCGACGAGTCGGTCATGTCAGAAGTGCACCTGGCCCACGATGTAGAAGGCGCGGTTGAAGGTCTGGTCCTCTTCGTGGACGTTCGCTTCGTCGTGGTCGATCAGGTCGGCGAAGCCGTGGCTGTAGGTCAGGGCGACCGCGCTGGCCAGCGTGCGGGTCATCGGGAACCAGGCGCCGACGCTGACGTTCATGCCGTAGTCGAAGGTCGAGAACTGGTCCTCGGCGGCCTTGTTCTTGTCGCCGCCGACGCGGACCTCCTTGTCGATCAGCGCGCCGAGGTAGGCGCCGATGTTGATGTAGGGCGTGACGGTGCGCGAGGCCGCGAAGTGGACGCCCACCTCGAGCGGCACCTCGGCGTAGCGGAGGGTGGCCGTGGTCGTCTTGCCGCCCGCCTCGGTCGCGAAGCCGCGCCCGTGGTACTGCAGCCCGACGCGGTAGTGGAGGAACTGATTGATCGCCTTGTCGTAGACGACGCCCGCCACCCCGCCCAGCTCGGTCTCGTAGTCGGCCTGCGTCGCGTCGCTGCGGTGATCGTCGGCCGCCCAGGCGAAGGTGGCGCCCAACCGCACGCCGATGGTGCCGCGGTCGATCAGGGTCTGCTGGGTGGGCGGCGCGCGCTTCGAGGGCCGGCGCGCGCGCGGCTTGCTCTTCGGCTTCGCCTTGGGCTTGGCCTTGGGGCGCGGCTTGCGCACCGCGCAGGTGTCGCCGGCGACGGCGGCGGGCTCACCGCCGGGCGCGGCCAGCACGACGGCCGGCAGCGCCACGCACAGCGCGAAGAAGGCGGAACAGAAGGCTCGGGTCATCGGACCTCTCCCGGGGGCGACTCGGGGCGCTAGCATGGGCTCAGCACCCGTGGTTGACAAGTGGAGCGGCGGGAAGACGCGCCGAGGGCGACCTTGTTCAGGCTCGTGTGCGTCGGCGAACCCGGGCCCCAGCTTGTGGTATCAACGAAGTGCGACGCCCCGCTGCCATCTCGAGGTCCCCATGAACCGTGCGCTGCTCGCCCTGCTGCTCGTCCCGCTGGCCACCTTCGAGGCCCGCGCCGACAACACCCTGTCCTGCCCCACGCTGCCCTCGCTGATGGAGCGCTACGTCGAGCTCCACGTCGGCCAGCGCAAGACCGACGACGCGCTCGTCGAGCGCGCCATCGACCGCTACGTCGAGCGCCTCGACCCGTCGAAGTCGCTCTTCCTCGCCGGAGAGATCCGCGACATCCGCACCCGCCTGCGCCGCTTCATGACCGAGGTGAAGTCCGGCGACTGCTCGGCCCTCGACGGCCTGAAGGCGATGCAGCTCGCCCGGCAGAAGGAGACCGAGGCCTGGTTCCGCAAGGCGCTGGCCGATCCGAAGCTGACCATCGACGAGGCCGTCAGCCTGAAGGTCGATCCGGATGACCGGAAGCACCCCGAGACGGCCGCCGACCGCGACGAGCTGCGACGCAAGCTGATGCACTTCCAGCTGGCCAACTACGTGACCGCCGGCACCGAGCTGGCCGAGGCCAAGAAGCGCCTCGTGCACCGGTACGAGCTGATCACGCGGCGCGTCGACGAGCAGTCGCCCGCCGACATCTACTCGAACTTCCTCGACGCCTTCGCCAACGGGCTCGACCCCCACACCAGCTACTTCTCGGCCGAGGCCCTCGAGGACTTCCGCATCAGCATGAACCTCTCGCTCGAGGGCATCGGGGCGGTGCTCAGCAGCGACGACGGCTACACGGTGGTGCAGGAGGTCGTGCCGGGCGGGGCGGCCGACCGCGAGGGCACGCTGCGCGAGAAGGACCGCATCATCGCGGTCAGCCAGGGCAGGACGGGCGAGCCGACCGACGTGATCGACATGGCCCTGCGCGACGTGGTCCGGCTGATCCGCGGCAAGAAGGGCACCGAGGTCAAGCTGACGGTGCTGCGCAAGACCCCCAAGCCGCGCACGCTGAACCTGGTGATCACGCGCGACAAGATCGATCTGTCGGAGCAGGCCGCGAAGCTGCGCGTCGAGGAGGTCGAGACGGACGGGCGCAAGGTCAAGCTGGGCGTGCTCGAGCTGCCCTCGTTCTACGGCGGGCGCGGCCCGGACGCCCGGCGCTGCACCGACGACGTCCGCGCGCTGCTGCAGGACGCGAAGAAGGCGGGGGTCGAGGGCCTGGTGCTCGACCTGTCGCGCAACTCGGGCGGCCTGCTGACCGCCGCCGTCGACATCTCGGGCATGTTCCTGCGCACGGGGCCGATGGTGGCCATCGACGGGCCGGACACGCCCTCGCAGGAGCTGACCGACGACGACGAGGGCGTCGAGTGGACGGGCCCGCTGGTGGTGCTGACCTCGGCGCTCAGCGCCTCGGCGTCGGAGATCCTGGCCGGCGCGATCAAGGACTACCGCCGCGGCGTGGTCGTCGGTGACGAGCGCACCTTCGGCAAGGGCACCGTCCAGAACGTGGTCAACCTGCCGGTGGGCTTCGGCGCGCTGAAGGTGACGACGGCCATGTTCTTCCGGCCCAGCGGCGCCTCGACCCAGGCGGCCGGCGTCGACGCCGACATCGTCGTGCCCTCGGGCATCGACCTCGACACCTTCGGCGAGCGACACCAGGCCGGCGCCCTCGCCACCCGCACCATCCCGCGCTTCGCCAGCAAGGCGGCCAACGGCGGCTGGAAGGCCGTGATGCCGGACGTGCTCAAGGCGCTCGCGGCCCGCTCGGCGGTGCGCCTGGCCAAGAACCCGGAGTTCGCCGAGGTCCGCGAGCGGCTGGAGAAGGCCCGCAAGAACGATGGCGAGGTGAAGGTGGCCGAGCTGCTGAGCGACAAGGGCAAGGACGACGAGGACGAGGAGGAGAAGGACAAGGACAAGCTGTCGCCGCAGGCGAAGGAGGCGCTGCACGTCCTGGCCGACCTCGTGGCGGGCGCGGGGACCCTCGAGGCGAACCGCTGAGGGCGGCGTTCTGCTAGCATGCGCGCCGTTCCGAACCGGAGGCGCCATGCGGATCCTGCTCACCTGCCTGCTGCCCTGCGCCCTGGCGCTGCCCCTCGCGGCCTGCGACGACGACGACGGCGGCGACGCCCCCGCGGACGCCCTGCCGCGGCGCGACGGCAGCCTGCCCCCGACCACCGACGCCGGCATCGACCAGCCCGACACGCGGCCCAGCACGCGCATCGACGCGGCGCCCAGGCCGGACGCCGCGCCGCCGCTCGACGCGGCGCCCGTCGCGCCGGACGCCGCGCCCGTCGCGCCGGACGCGGCGCCCGTGGAGCCGGACGCCGCGCCCCCCGAGGCCGACGCCGCGCCCCCCGAGGCCGACGCCGCGCCCCCCGAGGCCGACGCCGCCCCGCCGGCCGAGGGGCCGGCCTTCTACCCGGCCAACCGCCTCGTGTCGCCCATCACCCCCAGCGTCGTGGCCCACTTGCAGACCATCCGCGACCGGGCCCAGCGCGCCGACGACGTCTTCGCCAAGATCGGCGCCTCGTCCACGGTCAGCACCAGCTTCATGCGCTGCTTCGCCGGCGCGAACGTCGATCTCGCCGGCGACGACGCCCTGCAGAGCACCATCGACCACTTCCTCGACGGCGACGCCGGCGGCGCGGATCCGTACACCCGCGACAGCGAGGCGGCCGTCGTCGGTTGGAGCGCCCGCAACGTCATCGCCGGCGACCCCTCCGCCCTCGAGATCGAGCTCGGCGCCATCAACCCGCGCTTCGCGCTGGTGATGTACGGCACCAACGACATCCAGAACCGCGACATCGACCGCTACGCGGACGCCCTGCTGACGCTGACCGACCAGCTGGTCGACTTCGGCACCATCCCGGTGCTCAGCTCGATCATGCCGCGCGACGACGACGCCGAGGCCGATCTGCTGGTGCCCGCCTACAACGCCGTGGTGCGCGGCGTGGCGCAGGCGCGCCAGGTGCCCTTCGTCGACCTGCACCAGGCGCTGCTGCCCCTGCCCGACCACGGCCTGGGCCCCGACCGCCTGCACTCGAGCGCGTACTCGACCGCCGCCGGCGTGCGCCCCTGCGTCTTCACCGACGACGGCCTGCAGCACGGCTACAACTGGCGCAACCTGCTGTCGATCACGGCGCTCCACCTGCTGGTCGAGACGGTCATCCGCGGCGGCGACGCGCCCGATCCGCCCCAGCCCCCGCGCCCCTTCACCGGCGGGCCCGAGGATCCGATCCGCATCACCGCCCTGCCCTTCACCGACCTGCGCGACACCCGCGACTCGCCCTTTCGCAACCTGGACGCCTACCCCGGCTGCCAGGCGGCGCAGGACGAGTCGGGCCCCGAGTACGTCTACCGCCTCGACCTGGCCCGCCCGACCACCGTCCGCGCCTACGTGATGGACCGCGGCAGCGTCGACATCGACGTGCACCTGATGGGCGATCCCACCGACGCCGCCACCTGCCTCGACCGCGCCCACACGGGCATCATCGCGAGCCTCGAGGCCGGCACGTGGTACTTCGTGCTCGACACCTTCGTCGGCGCGGCCAGCGGCGAGCTGCCCGGCGAGTACCTGTTCGTGGTGGTCGAGGAGCCCTGACCCGCCCCTCGGCCTAGCCCGGCAGCGTCGTCTGCGACTCGAGGAAGGGCTCGAACAGGTAGCGGATCTCCTCCAGGCTGTCCTCGATGGTATCGGGCATCGCCTTCGAGAAAAGATCCAACAAGATCAAAGCGTTGAGGCTCGAGTCCTTGGTCACCGCCTGCCACAGGCGCTTCGCGACGTGGGTGTTCACGACGTGAATGCGGCGGTAGGCGTCGACCAGCCCCTGCAGGTCGAGATCGAAGGGCGCGCCGCGGCGGCGGCGGAAGTACTGGGCCAGCAGGTAGGTGCTGGTGGCCCGGTAGATGGTCTCCTCCTCGCTGGCCAGCGGCAGGTGGAAGCGCGCCATGGGGCGGAAGAAGGTGGTGTGCGGGCAGCCCGACGTGGCGATCACCAGGCCCATCAGCGAAGCGACGCCGCGCTGGACGGTGGTCGACGCGCGGGTCGTGCGCTCGGGCGTCTCGACCTCGACCTCCATCTCCTCGTAGCTCGCGACGTCCTTGCACAGCTGCACCAGGTCGACCAGCGACACCGCCAGCGGGCAGTAGGGGTGCTGGTCTTCCTTCAGGGGGCAGTTGCTGCACTGCTCGCAGCCGAGCTCGGTCCACTCGGGGGGCTCGGCCGGCGCCGGGTTGCGCAGCGCCAGGCTGCGGGCGTCGAGCTCGACGGCCATCTCGTGGTGCGCGCCGTCGGCGAAGGACAGTCGGTAGGTGATGCGCTGGGTGTCGGTCATGCCCCGGCAATACGTCCCGGGGCCGACCGGACTTGAGGCTGAGGCGGCCGTGGGTGCCGGCCGCCCCGTGGGGTCAGCGGCGGCGGCGGCGGAGCGCGGGGGCCAGCAGCAGCAGCAACATCGCGACCGGCGCCGGGTGGCCCGACTCGTTGGCGTCGCAGGCGCACGAGGTGTCGGCGCCGCCGCCCGTCTCGTCCGCGCCCACCGGCGGGCCCTCGCCGCCCATGCCGCCGAAGCCGCTGATGCCGCCGTCGAAGCCGGGCGTGCCGCCGAAGCCGGGCTCGCCGCCCGCGCCCGGCTCGCCGCCCGCGCCGGGCGCCCCGCCCATGCCGGGCTCGCCGCCCATGCCGGGATCCACCCAGTCGGCGACGCACTGAGCGAGCCCGTCCTCGTCCACCGTGCAGGCCTCGCCCCGCGCGCACTCGATCTCGGCGCAGGGGTCGCGATCACAGAAGCCGCCCACGCAGGCCTGCCCGTCGCCGCAGGTGATGCCGTCGCAGGGATCCGCCACGCAGGCCCCCTCGCTGCACGCCTGCCCATCCGGGCAGCTGATCTGCGCGCAGGGCGACGCGGTGCAGCGCCCGTCGCGGCACACCTCGTCGAGCGGACAACTGATCGGCGCGCAGCTGCCGACGCACACGCCATCGCGGCAGAACTCGCCCTCGTTGCAGAACAGGCTGGCGCAGGGATCCGGCTCGCACACCCCGTCGTCACCGCAGCGCTCGCCCTCCCGGCAGCCGGTCTGGTCGCAGCGGTCGTCCCGGCAGCCGCCGTCGACGCACACCTGGCCCTCGGGGCAGCTGACGTCGGCGCAGCGGTCGATGCAGATGCCGTTGTCACACACGGTGCCCTCGGCGCACTCGGTCACGTCGCAGGGGTCGATGCACACGCCCTGCACGCACACCCGGTTGCGCGCGCACTCGTTGTTCGCGCACGGATCGTTGCAGCGCCCGTAGAGGCACACCTGCTCGCCGGGGCACATGGGATCCTCGTCGATGGTGCCGTCGCAGTCGTCGTCCACGCCGTCGCAGCCGTCGGACGGCAGCGTCCCGCACAGGCCGCAGGCGTTGCGCACGCCCTCGTCGATGGTGCCGTCGCAGTCGTTGTCCAGCCCGTCGCACACCTCGGCCAGCGGCTCCTCGTCGGCGTTGCAGGCCAGGCGCCCGTCGAGGCAGAGCGACCGGCCGGCCGCGCAGATGCCCGGCTCGCCGGTGGCGCAGCGCTCGCCGAGGCCCGCGGCGTCCTCGTCGATGGTGCCGTCGCAGTCGTTGTCCAGCCCATCGCAGATCTCGTCGCTGGCCACCGCCGACGGCATGCACACGTAGCGCCCGCCGTCGCACACCTCGACGCCCTGGCCGCAGGCCCCGGGCACGTCCGCCATGCAGGCCCCGCCCTGCGGCACGTCCTCGTCGACCTGCCCGTCGCAGTCGTTGTCCACCGCGTCGCAGGCCTCGGGCAGCGGCTGCCCGTTGCAGGTGTCACAGGCATCGCCGATGCCGTCGCCGTCCTCGTCGCCCTGCTCGGGGTTGTCGTCGAGGACGCAGTTGTCACAGACGTCGCCCACGCCGTCGCCGTCGCCGTCCGCCTGATCCGCGTTCACCGCCCCCGGGCAGTTGTCGCAGGCGTCCCCCCGCCCGTCGCCGTCGTCGTCGCGGTTCGACGGATCCGCCGAGTCCGGGCAGGGATCGCACGCGTCGCCCAGCCCGTCCTGATCGCGGTCGGCCTGATCGGGGTTGGCCAGCTGCGGGCAGTTGTCGTCGCCGTCGCACAGCCCATCCTCGTCGGCGTCGGGGCACCCGCCGCCCACCGAGCGCTCGAGCACCAACAGCGCGTACGCCTGCGCCGAGTACTGGTTCCAGGTGCTGTGCCCGCCGGGCGGCTGGAACTGGCCGTTGCCGTCCTGCTGCGTCATCAGCGTGTAGGCGTAGTCGAAGTACCAGCGCGCCGGCTCGCTGACGTCGGCGTAGTAGCCGGGGCCCTCGTTGCCGTGGCGTACCCGCGGCGCCGTGTTCGGATCAACGTGCGTCTGTCGCCCGTTGAAGGCCGGCGCCTGCGGCGCGGGCAGCGTGCCCAGATCCTCGGTCGACAGGTTGCCCGCGTTCGGCGCCAGCCCCGCGTCCTCGAGGAAGGTGTAGGCCTTGGCCGACGACCACAGATAGTAGAAGTAGCTCTGGCTCCAGCCGCCGTTCGCGCCGCCGGTCGACGTATAGCTGTAGCGGTTGTAGAGCCAGCGCAGGTAGGCCTGCACGTTCCCGTTGTTGATGTCGCCGCCGCCGATGATCTGGCTCCAGAGGCCCGACGCCGTCTGCTGATAGCTGCTGGCGGCGCCGGCCGTGTAGCCGTGGCCCTTCTCGTTGGGGTGCAGCCCATCGGCGCGCCCGTTGTTGCCGTAGGCCTGGGCCGTCAGCGCGGTCATCTGGTTCAGCCGCGCGAGCCGCTGGGCGTCGCCGCCGCCCGGCGCGGCGTAGATGGCGCGCGCCCCGGCGAGGCCGGCCATCACCAGCTGCGTCGTCGACGAGTCCTGCCGCCCGCCGCTGCGGTAATCCCAGTAGCCGTGGCCGCCCTGGTTGGCCGACACCCGGTCGAAGCAGGCGTTCAGCGAGGCGAGCGCCCCCGCCTGATCCGGGCCGCCGGTGCGCAGATACAGCGCCAACGCCATCATGTCGGCGCCGTCGCGGTAGGCATAGAAGCCCTCGTTGCGCGACCGGGCGATGATGTAGCCCATGATGTTGCCGATGCGCTGCTGGTCGGCCGGGCTGGCGTTGGCGTAGCCCTGCGGCTCGGCGTCCTGATCGGCGCTCTCGCGCTTCTCGAGCAGCGCGAGCGCCGCCAGGCCCGCCCCGTCGCCTGCGCTGCTGGGGTTCGCGAACACCCCCCGCCCATCCAGCCAGGTCAGCCCCAGGTCGATGGACGTGGCGACGTCCCGGCTGAAGTTCGTCACCTGGGCCGCGGCGGGCGCCGCCAGCAGCACACTCAACAGGACACCCAACGCGCGCATGGAACCTCCCCGGGGCGGTGTGGCCCCTGACTGTCCGTGATTGTACGGATTGCGGTCAACTGCCACGCAATCCGCAGCGTCGCCAGTGGCTCTTCGTCGCGCGGCGGGCGGGGCGGCGCGCACCCGCGGAGCGGTGATCGGGTCAGGCCGGATCGTACGCCAGGTTCGATCCCAGCCAGCGCTCGACCTCGGCCTTCGCCATGCCTTTGCGCTCGGCGTAGTCGGCCACCTGATCCTCGGCGACGCGCCCGACGCCGAAGTACCGCGCGTCCGGGTGGGCGAAGTACAGCCCGCTCACCGCGGCCGCCGGCCACATCGCGAAGCTCTCGGTCAACCGCACGCCCGCCTTGGCCTCGGCGTCCAGCAGGCGGAACAGCGTCCCCTTCTCGGTGTGATCGGGGCAGGCCGGGTAGCCGGGCGCCGGGCGGATGCCCCGGTAGGCCTCGGCGATGAGCTGCTCGTTGCTCAGCCCCTCGTCGGGGGCATAGCCCCACAGCGTCGTGCGCACCTGCGCGTGCAGGTGCTCGGCGAAGGCCTCGGCCAGCCGGTCGGCCACCGCCTTGATCAGGATCGAGCGGTAGGTGTCGTGCGCCGCGTCGGCCTCGGCCACCAGCGCCTCGACGCCCTGGCCCGCGCTGACCGCGAAGGCCCCGAGGAAGTCCGGCGCGCCCTTCGGCGCCACGTAGTCGGCCAGGCAGCGGTTGGGCTCGCCCTTGGGCCGCGCCATCTGCTGTCGAAGGAAGTGCAGGGTCGCCAGCGGGCGCGTCCGCGCGTCGTCGGCCCACAGCACCACGTCGTCGGCGCCCTGCCGGTTGGCCGGCCAGAAGCCCACCACGCCGCGCGCGGTGAGCCGCCCGCTGGCCTCGAGCTCGTCGAGCAGCGCCTCGGCGTCCGCCAGCACGCTGCGCGCCTGCTCGCCCACGACGGCGTCCTCGAGGATGGCCGGATAACGGCCGGCCAGCTCCCACGCGCGGAAGAAGGGCGTCCAGTCGATGGTCTGCCGCAGCGCCGCCAGCGGGTAGTCGTCGAAGGCGCGCACGCCGGTGAAGGTGGGCGCCGGCAGATCCGCGAAGTCCAGCGTCGCCGCGTTCGCGCGCGCCGTCGCCAGGTCGACCTGCCGCCCGCCCCCGCGCCCGGCGTGGGCCGCGCGCGCCGCCGCCTGCTCGGTGCGCACCGCGTCGACATAGTCGTCGCGCTGCGTCTCGCTCAGCAGCGCCTGCGCCACGCCCACCGCGCGGCTGGCGTCCTGCACGTGCACCACCGGCCCCGGGTAGTGCGGCGCGATCCTCACCGCCGTGTGCTTCTTCGAGGTCGTCGCCCCGCCGATCAGCAGCGGCACCTCGAACTTCAGACGCTTCATCTCGCGCGCCACGTGCGCCATCTCGTCCAGTGACGGCGTGATCAGCCCGCTCAGCCCGATGAGATCCACGTCGTGCGCCTTCGCCTCCTCGAGGATGCGCTGCGCCGGCACCATCACGCCGAGATCGATGACCTCGTAGTTGTTGCACTGCAGCACGACGCCCACGATGTTCTTGCCGATGTCGTGGACGTCGCCCTTCACCGTCGCCATCAGGATGCGCCCGTGGGCGCGGTCCCCCGCCTTCCGCTCCGCCTCCAGGTAGGGCTCGAGCCAGGCCACCGCCTTCTTCATCACCCGCGCCGACTTCACCACCTGCGGCAGGAACATCTTGCCCGCGCCGAACAGGTCGCCGACGACGTTCATCCCGTCCATCAGCGGCCCCTCGATCACCTCGAGCGGCTTGGCGTACTGCTGCCGCGCCTCCTCGGTGTCGGTCTCGACGAACTTGTCGATGCCGTGCACCAGCGCGTGCACCAGGCGCTCGCGCACGGGCTGATCGCGCCAGGCGAGATCCTCCAC
>JAUHXL010000111.1 GCA_030426945.1 bacterium | reverse complement strand
TTCGCCTCGCCCTCGGCGATGATCGTGTTCCACAACGTGACCTTGCCGGTCGTCAGGTCGCGCGGGTCCACCGCGCCCTGGTTCTCGTAGTACAGGCGCGCCTGGATGTCCTCGAAGGCGGGGCCCACCTTCGGGCGCTCGGGCGTCTTCGGTTTCGCAGGGGGATCGGCGGCCAGCGCGGCGCCGGCGACGAGCAGGGACAGCAAGACGAGCAGACGGGTCGGCACAACGGACCTCCTTCGGGGCTTCGACGCCACCGTGACGCCGACCGGGGGGGCCGCGCAACCGAGCGACCGCCGCGGACGCCCGGCGCCGCCCGGGTTGGACCACGCGGTCCCGCCATCGTTCCGGCGTCGGCAGCGTCGACGCGGACTTGGTACACTCTCGACCCACGTTCGAAGTCCGTCCCTCGGAGACGCCCCATGGCGCATCGCCGCTCCCTGCCCTGGTTCCTGGTGCTGTCCGCCGCCGCCACGGCCTGCTCCGAGGTGCCCGCCAGCAACCCCTACGACCCCGAGGCCCCGGCCGAGGTGCAGCGCAAGGCCAGCCTGCAGGGCGTCGTGCGCGGGCCGGACGAGGCGGCGCTGGTCGGCGCGGTGGTCACGATCACGGGGCCGACCGACCCCGACAACAACCCGCTGACCACCGCCGAGGACGGGGCCTTCCGCTTCGTCGACCTGGTGCCCGGGCGCTACATCGTGCGCGTCGAGCACTCGGGGCACGAGGCGCGCGAGATCGACCTGGGCGCGCTGGGCACCGGCGAGGCGGTGTCGCGCGACGTGACGCTCGATCCGCTGCGCGCCGACTCGGTGGGGCAGGCGCGGCTGAGCGGCGTGGCGTACAAGCAGGGCGAGCTGGCGCTGGCGGACGAGGCGGCGCGCGATCACTCGGGCATCACGGTCGAGGTCGAGGGCGCGGGGCTGCGCACGGTGACCAACCAGGCCGGCGCGTTCGACCTGTTCCTCAACCCTGGGCGCTACACGCTGGTGCTGACGGCGCCCAACCACGTGCGGCTCGTGAGCGATCCGATCGAGGTCTCGGCCGGCGCGACCGTCACCTTGGACGCGCCGTTCGAGCTGCAGTCGGATCCCGGCGCCATCGTCGGCGTCGTGCGCCTCGAGGGCCGCACGGACGGCGGCTTCGGCGATGTCGCGGTCAGCCTCGCCAACACCAGCCTCACCACCCTGACCGAGCCCGACGGCGCCTTCCGGCTCGACGGCGTGGCGGCGGGCGTCTACACGCTGCGCGCGGCGCGCGCGGGCTTCGCGACGCAGGTGATCCGCGGCGTGGTGGTCGAGAGCGATCCGGACGTGGTGCTCGAGCCCCTCGAGCTGCCCATCGCGCGCGGCGCGGTCGAGGGGGCCTTCGGGCTGGCCGCCTCGCCCCAGGCGGCGGGCATCGCGGTCGAGCTGTTGGACACCGGCTTCCGCGCGCTGACCAACGAGGCCGGCGCCTACCGCATGGACGGCGTGGCCGAGGGCGAGTACACCCTGCGCGCCTGCCTGCAGGGCTACGAGCCGGACACCCGCGCGATCACCGTGCGCGGCGACGAGACGACCGTGGCGCCGCCGGCCGACGCGCCGGTGGCCCTGGCGCGGCAGCAGATCCGGCTGGTCGACGGCGGCCGCGCCACCGACACCGCCTTCACCGTCCGCTTCGACGCGCTGCCCGCGTGGGTGACGGCGGTGAAGGTCGAGGGCGACCTCGACCCGGCCGAGAGCCGCGACTTCCGGCCCTTCGACGCCGAGACCGGCGGCCTGGACGTGGTGCTCGCCGACGGCGAGGGGGCGCGCCGGCTGACCGTGCAGGCCCGCGGCGAGGGCTGCCGGCTGAGCGATCCCCTCACCACCGTCGTCGAGCTGGATCGCAGCGGCCCGTCGCTGGTGGGTCTGACCTTCGACGCCGGCGGCCTGACCGCGACGCCCGATCTCACCGCCCGCCTGCAGGTGGCGGGCGCGGACGCCGTGCGCCTGACCGGCGACCTCGAGGCGGTCGCGGGCGAGGCGGCCAACGTCGGCGCGTGGCTGCCCGCCTCGGCCTCGGTGGCCGTGCGGCTCGACGGCGCGGAGGACGGCGCGAAGACCGTGACGCTCGAGGCCCGCGACGCCGCCGGCAACGCGTCGGTGCCCGCGTCGGTGCAGGCCACCATCGTGCTCGACCGCACCGCGCCGACGGACGCCGCGCTCACCATCGAGGACGCCGTCCCCCTCACCGCCCCCACCGTGAACCTCGCCCTGCGCGCCACCGGCGCCGCCGAGATGCAGGTGTCGAACGACGCCGCCTTCGCCGACGCCGCCTGGACGCCCTTCGCCTCGCGCCTGTCCGGCTGGACGGTGGCCGCCCCCGGCGCCGACGGCGAGAAGACGGTCTACGCGCGCTTCCGCGACGCCGCCGGCAACACGACGGACGCGATCAGCGCGGCGGCGACCCTCGACCGGATGGGCACGCTGGGCGGCCGCGTCACCCTCGAGGGCACCGACGCCTGCGACGGCGTCGTGGTGCTGATCGACGGCGTCGCGGCCGACGCCGCGTGGGACGGGTGTGACTTCACCGCCGCCGCCGCCGTGGGCCTGCGCGGCGTCCGCCTCGAGCGCCCCGGCTTCGAGGCCGCCACCCCCGGCGCCTTCGCGGTCGGGCCCACCGAGACCGCCGGGATCGGCGCGCTGGAGCTGCGGCGCGCGCGCGGCTCGGCCTCGGGCGTCGTGCGCCTGCAGGGCCGCGCCGAGGGCAACCACGGCGGCGTGCTGCTCACCTTCCAGAACGTCAGCGATCCCGTCGACGCCGAGGCGCTGCCCGACTACGGCGCCACCACCCTGCCCGACGGCAGCTTCTTCGCCGGCGACCTGTGGACCGGCCGCTACCTGGTGACCGCCTCGAAGGACGGCTTCTCGGTGCGCGACCTGGGCCAGGTGCGCGTCGAGGCCGGCCGCGACACCGCCGTCACCGCGCCCGACGCGCCGGTGGTGCTGACCCAGCAGGTGGGCGACTTCCTCATCGACGGCGGCGCCGGCTTCACCCGCGACCGCGAGGTCGAGCTCACCCTCGCCTTCGACAACGTCGTCAGCTTCCGCGTGCGCGTGAACGGCGGCCCCTTCTCCGAGCCCATCGACTATGTCCCCGACCCCGATGGCCGCATGCGCTACGCGGGCCTGGATCTGGGCGTCGGCGAGGGCACGAAGCAGGTGGAGATCGAGACGGTCGACGCCCAGGGCACGGCCTCGGGCGAGCCCTACTTCGAGGCCAGCATCGTGCTCGACACGCTGGCGCCCACCAACCCGTCGCTCACCCTCGACGACGGCGCCGACTTCACCAACAACGCGCTCGGCCGCGTCGTGCTGCGCGTCGGCGCCGACGATCGCAACGGCGTCGAGCGCGTGCGCTTGTCGGCCGCCGACGACTGCCAGGAGGACGGTCCGACCGTCCCGTTCAGCCCGGTGTTGAGCCACGAGCTGCCCGAGCCCACCGTCGACGGCCCCAAGAGCGTGTACGCCTGCTTCGTGGATCCGGCCGGCAACGTCTCGCCGTCCGCGCGCGCCGACATCGTGCTCGACACGACGCCGCCGGCCATCACCGGCGTGCAGGTGATCGACCACGCCGGCCGCGCCTGCAGCGAGGGCTGCGCGGTCAACGACGCGCGCGTGCTGCTGCTGGTGGGCGAGGCGCAGGCGGGCGACGCCGCCGAGATCCGCCTGGCCCTTGAGCCCGACTTCGTCACCGGCGCCTGGCAGCCCCGCCTGCCCGGCGCGGTGCCCCTGCAGCTGCCGCAGAGCGACGGTCCGCACACCGTCTTCGTGAAGCTGCGCGACGCCGCGGGCAACGCCTCGGCCGCCGCCAGCGTGGCGATGACGCTCGACCGCCAGGCGCCCCCCGCGCCGGCCGCGAGCGCGCCCGAGTACATCGGCGCGCCCACCCTGCCGGTCACGCTGGCCAACACCGCGCAGGCGGTGCAGGTGGAGGTGAGCTGGCAGGCCGACTTCAGCGACGCGGACGTGCTCGAGCCGGCCGCCCAGGTCGACGTCCCGCTGCCGCAGGGCGCCGCACCCGGCGAGCACACGCTGTGGGTGCGCTATGTCGACGCCGCCAGCAACCGCAGCGTCGCCGTGCCCCTGACGACGAAGTACGACACCGCCCCGCCGGTGATCCTGGGCGCGACGCTCTTCGGCGCCGGCGACACCGACGTCGCCTACCTGGCCAGCCCGCTGAACGCCCCGCTGCAGGTCATCTGCCTCGACGACCGCGCCGCCCAGGCCGAGCTGACGCTGGCCACCGTCGACCGCGACGGCGCCACCGACGAGCGCGCGGCCTCGCCGCTGGTCAGCGTCGACCTGCCCGGCGGGGACGGCCCCGCGACGCTCACCGTCCGCTGCGCCGACCCCGCCGGCAACACCAGCGAGCCCGTCGTCATCGACTACCACCTCGACTCGGTGGCCCCGCCCGCGGGCCAGAACAGCGTCACCATCGAGGGCGGCCGCAGCCACGTGCGCCAGCGCGGCGTCACCCTCGAGCTGACCACCGCGGACGACGCGCAGGGCAGCGGCGTGGGCGGCGTGGCCGTCGCCAACACCGCCCTCGACTGCGCCGGCGCCGACTACCGCGCGCCGGTCGACGCGCTGTCCTGGGTGCTGGCCGCCGGCGAGGGCGGCAAGACGGTGGCCGTCTGCGTGCGCGACCGCGCGGGCAACACCACGCAGGTCAGCGACACCGTCGTGCTCGACTCGCTCCCGCCCGCCGGCGACTTCACGCTCGACGAGGGCGCATACAGCGCGTCCACCCGCGTGAACGCCCGCGTCACGCGCGCCAACCCGGAGGCGACGCGCATGCGCGTCGTCGAGGGCGTCGCCGACTGCGCGGGCTTCCTGCCTGCCGTGCTCGACGACGCGGACGCCCTCTACAGCGCCGCTCCGCAGCCCGTCGACCTCGCCGGCGAGGGCACCTGGCAGGTGTCGCTGTGCCTGTTCGACGACGCGGGCAACTTCACCCGCGTCACCCGCACCGTGACCGTCGACCAGACCGCGCCCACCGGCAACATGGACCTCGACCGCGACGCCACCTACACGACCACGCGGGCGGTGACCGTCAACCTGAGCACCTCACCCGACGTGACGCAGATGAAGGTGGTCGACGTGGCCGGCCCCGGCGTCGCCGCCGACTGCGCCGCGGGCGGGTACGGACCCGTGGACCTCGCGCGCGTCCACACGCTGCCCGCCGGCGATGGCCCCAAGTACGTGCGCGTGTGCCTGCGCGACGCCGCCGGCAACACGGCCCAGCTCCCGGACGGCGACGCCGACGGCATCATCCTCGACGCCACCCCGCCGGCCCTGCGCGACCCCGGCACCGGCGCGAACGACGGCGTGCTGCTCGAGGACGGCGCCGCCATCACCCGACAGTCCACGCTGGCCGTGCGCCTGGCGGCCAACGACGCCACCGCGGGCGTGGTCGAGTTCAAGCTCAGCGAGGGCGACGCCTGCACCGGCGGCGCGTGGCAGCAGTGGGCGCCGGACGTCGGCGGCGCGCAGACCACCGCCTTCGCCGTGGCCCCCGGCGACAACGTCGAGCGCGCCGTCTCGGTGCAGTTCCGCGACGCCGCCGGCAACGTCTCGGGCTGCGCGTCGGACAGCGTCGATGTGGACACGGTGCCGCTGGTGCTGACCGCCTTCGGCCTCAGCGGCGGCCCCGGCGACGCGCCCGGCTACACGCGCACGCCCACCGTCAATGTCGCCGACATCGGCCACGACGGCACCGGCGCGTGCGCGCGGTACGAGGTGGCGCGCAGCAACGCCTTCCTCGGCGCCGAGACGCAGACGTACGCCGGCTGCCCCGTCGGCCCGCTGACCTACACCCTGCCCGAGGCCGTGCCCGACGGCGTCCAGCGGCTGTACGCGCGCGTCATCGACGCCGCGGGCAACACCAGCGGCACGCTGTCGGCCACCATCGAGCTCGACCGCGTCGATCCGACGCTCGCCGGCGTCGCGCTCGACCGCGGCCCCGGCGCGCGCCCCGATGGCCCCAAGTACACGGCGCTGCAGGACGTCGTCGTGCAGCTCGTGCCGCCCTACGCGGGCGGCGTGCGCCTGCGGTACGCCCTGCTCGAGGACGGCGCCGCGGCCTGCCCGACGGCCGCCGCGCTGCCCTCGACCGCCAGCGTCCAGCCCAGCCTCACCGTGCGCTTCGCCGGCGTCGGGGCGAAGAAGGTGTGCGTCGCGCTCGAGGACGCCGTGGGCAACGCCAGCCCCGTGCGCTCGGACACCATCATCGTCGACACCACGGCGCCGCCCTCGCCGACCCTGCCCCAGGGCAACCTGCCCGGCGTCAACGCCAGCTGCGCCTACGTGGAGGCCCGGCGTAGCGACCTCGCGGACTTCTGGAAGTTCCAGGTGCGGTCGGGCAGCGGCGCCTGGCTCGACCTGACCGACGCCCGCCAGGATCCCGCCGACCTCTTCGATCCGGACGACGCCAACGACGCCGCCCACGCCCGCTTCGCCCTCGAGCAGGACGTCGACAACCTGCTGCAGGTACGCGTGCTCGACCCGGCGGGCAACGCCAGCGAGCCCTCGGCGCTGGTCGTCGAAGAGACCAGCAGCTTCCTCGTGCCGACCGACCTGCGCATCAAGCAGCTCTGCAACGGGGGTCAGTACGCGATCCTGAAAGAGCAGACCGGCACGGTCACCAACTACCGCCGCCCCACCTGCATGGAGGATCGCGTGTTCGTCGAGGACGCGCCCGAGCACGCGCTGCTCGACCTGCAGCGGTTGGCGCTGCGCACGCTGAGCCCTTCGCTGGACCTCTCGGATCTGGCCAACGAGAGCTGCGAGGCCACCGCGCTGAACTCGAGCATCCTCGACGCGACGTGCAGCCCCGAGGTCGGCGAGCCCGCGCTGCTGATCGCGCGCCCGGACACGACGGCCATCACCTCGTGCCGCCTGTTCAACAGCCAGCCCTGCCAGGCCATCCAGCAGGCGTTCCCCGAAGAGGGGCTGCGCGGCCTGGTGCAGTTCGAGGTCATGCCCGATCCCATCGAGGCGCCCTTCGCCACGCTGAGCAGCCTGGCTCGGCTCGAGCTCGTCCCCGACGAGGTCGCCGCGTCGCTCAACCAGCTCGACGTGCTCGACTGGCTCGGCGATCCGACGACCGGCGACCTCCGCTTCCGGGCGCTGGGCACCGACATCGAGCGCGTGCACACGCGCACCTGCTTCGCCATCCCCGGTCAGCCCGCGCAGTGCAACGTGGGCACCAGCTGGCGGACTCGCGCCCTCCGCGTGTCGACCGTCGGCGGCTGCACCGCCGAGGATCAGATGGGCGTGCACTGCACCATCCGGCCCGAGACCCCCTACGACGAGGTGTTCGGCGCGGGCAACTTCGCCCTCCACGGGCTGTCCATCTACAACACCGGCTCGCACTACCTACGCTTCGACACCGGCGCCGACGCCTGGCAGGTCAGCTACACCACGGCCGCCGGCGACGAAGGGGATCTGGTGGTCGACCTCGCCCCCGGCCTCACCGACCCGGCCGACGATCCGTTCCGCAACCGCGTCGCGCCCGCCCACTTCTTCCACGTCAACTCGGGCACGCCCGCCGAGGCCCGCGGCAACTATCTGTACCTGCACAGCAACGGTCAGGTGCGCGCGCGCCGACCGCAGACCTCGGCCGAGCAGATCCTCGCGACGGGCGGCCCGACGGCGCCGGGACGGACCGCGGCGTTCTTCGAGGTCAGCGAGGACGTCGCCTGGTGGATCAGCGCCGACGATCCCCGGGTGATCTACCAGTCGCCGACCTACGGCCAGAACCCGGTTCGGCTGCGCTACGCGGTCGACACCGCCCAGCCCGTGCTGCCGGCCCTGGGCTCACCGGGCGGGCTGGGCGATCCCTTCGTGATGTACCACACGTCCGGCGTCACGCGCGGCGTGGTCATCGTCTACCGCGACGAGAACGACGAGGGCGCCGGCGCCTGCGCGCGCTGACCCGGTGCGCTCAGCCGGCGGCGACCACCGCGGTCAGGCCGACGACGTCGCGGACGGGCCGCGCCCGGCCCGGCCCGACGAGGCCCTCCACCCGCAGCTCCCGCAGGACGCGCGAGACGGTCTCGTGCCGCACCCCCGCCAGCCGCGCGAGCACGCGCCCGGAGGCCCGCACCCCGGCGGCGTCGAGCGCCAGCACGGCGCGCGCCACGCGGGCACGCGCGCTGGCGCCGATGGCCCCGAGGTCATCGGCCTTGGCCCGGCTGGCGCTCGCGACGCTGCGCGCCAGCGCCCACGCCATCGGCGCCGAGTCGCGCGCCACGCTGCGCACGGTGTCGATGGGGGCCGCGCAGGTCCAGCCCGACGTGAGCGCGCGTGCGCCGAGCGCCACGGGCCGCCCGTCGAGCACTTCACCCCCGAGCAGCAAACCGGGCACGCGCAGCCCGGCGAAGTCCGTGTCGTCGGCGCCTGCGTCCGCCAGCACCGCCCCGACGCGCAGCAGGTGCATCTCGGGCGAGCCGTCGCCGATGGCGAGCAGCACGTCCTCGGCTTCGAAGGGTCGGGGAACGAAGGGGCAGTCGGCCTGAGCGGCCTCGAAGGCGCACCCACCGCAGTCGGGCGCCTGATCTCCGGGGACGGGCACGAGCACCTCCCGGTCCTGCGCGGCGATGTCACCGCCACGCAACGACCGGGACGTTACTCCGATGTCACGCCCTGCGCCACCCGGCGTGCGCAGACCCGCACCGCGCGCGGCTCCGCGGCGGCCCCCCGCCGCGAGGTGGTCGGCCCACGCGGTCTCCACTGGTCGGCGACCGGCAGGCGCCGTCGCGTCGTGCGCAGCGGGCGGGCGGGTGCTGCGGGCCCCCTCGCCCCTCGGCGTCTATCGCACGGTCGGGACGCTGCCTTGGCCCGGCTCGAGACCGAAGGCCACCCGCAGATCCCCTTCCGCTGCGCGCGCGCGTCGGCTGACGGTCACCAGCGCGCACAGCGCCTCGCGGGGCACCGCGCGGCAAAGGACGACGCCGTTCGGGGCCTCGAACACCTCGACGCCGGCGGCGCGGACGGCCGCGGGATCGACCCCGACGAAGAAGTGCACCGAGGCCCGCTTGCCGACCACGCTGTCGAGCGTCGGCGCCAGGTGGACGTGGGTGCGCGCGGCCGGGCGCAGGCCCTCGGCGGCGATGCCCTCGGCGGCCCGCAGGTAGCTGCCGTGCCACACGGGTCCCGCGCCCTCGAACAGGCGCCACGTCGCCTCGAGCCCGTCGAGCGTGACCGGCATGCTGTCGAGGGAGTGCCCCTGGCAGCAGCGGACGCGCTCACCCTCGAGCTGGAGTCTTCGCTTGGTGTTGCGGCGCACCGTCTCTTCGAGCGTCGGCCGGTCGATGCGCAGCTCGGCCAGCACGGCGAGCACGGGCGCCCAGCCGGCGGCGTCCATGGGCAGGCCGACCTCGCCGGCGCCGTGGCGCAGGAGCCAGGAGAGGCGGCGGCTGACGCGGGTGATGTCGCGGGACATGGGGCACCTCCAGGTGGTTGACGAGGTCACGCTAGCCCCCGGAAGCACTCGCCGGAAGCTGTCGTTGGCGATTCACCATCGCGAAACATGATAGTCGAAGCGCATGAGCCATCCGACCTCCGCGCCGCCGGGCCTCGACCCCACCTGCCTCGTGGCCTTCGTCGCCTTCGCCGAGCACCTGAACTTCACCCGGGCGGCCGCCGCGCTGCACCTGTCCCAGCCCGCCGTCCACGGCCAGGTGACTCGGCTGACCGAGCAGGTGGGGGCGCCCTTGTACCGCCGGCGCGGGCGACGGCTGGTGCTCACCGACGCCGGGCGCGCGGTGCTGGCCTTCGCGCGCGACCAGGCCGAGCGCACCGGGCGGCTGCTGGCGGATCTGCGCGGCGCGCGGGACACGGCGCCCACCCTCCTCGCCGCGGGCGAGGGCTCGTACCTGTACCTGCTGGGCCCGACGCTGCGCGCGGCCCACACGGACGGGCTGCGGCTGCGGCTGCGCGTGCGCGACGCCGTCGGCGCCGTCGAGGCGGTGCGCACGGCCGACGCCCACGTCGCCGTGGCCCCGGTCGACGAGGCGCCCGTGGATCTCGAGGCGGTCGCGCGCTGGCGCGTGGGCCAGCACGTCGTCGTGCCCGCGGCCCACCCGCTGGCCCGGCGCGCCGCGCTGACCCCCGCCGATCTCGCCGGCGAGGATCTGGTGGTCGGCCCCCCGGGCGGCCCCCACCGCGCGGCGCTCGAGGCTGCGTTGACCGACGTCCCCTGGCGCGTCGCCGTCGAGGCCAGCGGGTGGCCGCTGACGCTGCGGTTCGTCGCGCTCGGCGTCGGCCTCGCGGTGGTCAACGACTGTTGCCCGCCGCCGCCCGGCTGCGTGGCCCTGCCCTTCCCCGCCATGCCGCGGCGCGCCTTCTTCGCCCTGCGCCGCCGCGACCCCGATCCGCCGCCCGGCGCGCGGGCGCTGTGGCACCTTCTCACCGCCGGTTGAAGACGGCGCGGCGGTCGCCCGGTTGCAGCGCGCATGGGCGTCGCGCGCGATCTTGACGCGGCCGGGCCCCCGTTGTGTGGTGGGCCGATGGCACGCACCCGGCACGAGCTGACGGTCCGCCTCGCGCGCGACGGGGACGCGCTGCACGCCGTGTATCACCGCCCCACCTACGGCCCCATCGCCGAGCGCCGCGCGCCCTGGACCTTGGGCGCCGACGTGCTGCGGGTGGCGGGCGCAGCGGGCCTGGACGCGCTGGGCGCGCTGCTCGATCGCGGCCACGCCGCCGAGCTGGTCGAGCACCTGACCGAGGGCGACCTGAGCCGCGTGGGCGGCCTCCTGTTCGATGCGCTGCTGGGCGAGCGCGACCACTGGGAGCCCGTGCTGCGCGGCGTCTTCGAGCTGGGGCCCGCGGGACGCCCGAACCCCATCTACGGCCCGGTGCGCCTGCGCGTGTGCGCCGACGACGGCTTGCTGGGCGGGCTGCCCTGGCGGCTGACCACCTGGCGCGGCCAGCTCCTGTGCGATCACGGCTGGACCTTCGAGGCCACCGCCGTGCCCGAGGCCTCGCGCCACGTCGACCTGCCGACGCCGGCCAAGGTGCTGGTGCTGGCGCCCGCCTGCGTGGGCGCCGAGGATCTCGAGACCGAGGCCCACCTCGCCGCGCTGCGCGAGGCGCTGCTGCGCGTGTCGCCGCATTACGCCAGCCCCGCGTTCCTGCGCGTGGAGCAGACCCGCGACGGCCTGCTGCGCGGCCTGCGCGGCATGCACCCGCACGTGCTGTACTACTACGGCCACGCCGACGTGCGCGGCGACCAGGCCTGCCTGCTGTTGGGCGGCCCCGACGACCGCGCCGACCCGCTGCGTATGGGCGATCTGCGCCGGATCCTGGCCGCCAACCCGCCCTTGGTGGCCTGCCTCAACGGCTGCAAGACGGCGGCGAGCGGCTGGCACGCGGCGGGCCACCAGCTCGGCACGGACGTGCCGTTGGTGCTGTCCAACCGGACGACCGCGTGGTCGGCGCACGCGGGCACCGCCGCCATCCAGTGGCTGGCGCGCACGTTGGGCGAGGGCGAGGATCCCGTCGTCGCGCTGTGCCGCCTGCCGGCCAACGCCTGCACCCGCGGCTTCCAGTGGGCGACGATGGTGGCGCATACGCACTACCGGAGCTGGTCGGCGGGGCGGGATCCCACCGCCGTGCGGCCGCCGGTGGTGGGGCTGCGGCTCGACCGCGATCAGCAGCGCGCGCTGCTGTTCAAGCATGTCAGCGACCTGGTGCAGAGCCGGGCGCGCCGCGTCGAGGCGGCCGTCGCCTTCGCCGCGCCGGGCAACCACGTCGAGCGCTTCTACGCCCAGCTGATCGACTACCTCGAGATCGTCGCGACACACCTGGCGCACGTGAAGCGCGTGGTGGTGCGCTTCCCCGAGGATCGCGACGATCTCGAGCGCCGGCTGGAGGACGAGCTGCGGGTGCAGCTCGACGTGCAGCCGCACGAGACGCTGGAGCAGGCGCTGCGCTTCCACGCGCCGCGGCCCGATCCCGGCGGCGCCGCGCCGCTGCTGTGGTTCGACTGGGGCACCTTCGGCGGCGAGCTGCAGCCCTCGCTCACGCCCGAGCAGCTGACCGCCTGGGTCGGCTTCTGCGCCGACACCCTGACCCGGCACTGCCCCGCCGAGGTGCGCGTGGTGTCCTACCTGGCCATGGAGGTCGAGGCCCGCCACCACGGCCGGCTGACGCGCGCCATGGACGCCCTGCGCGAGCAGTTCTTCCGCGAGGCCTTCCGCTGCAGCCTCATCCCGGCCCTGCCCGATCTGAAGCTGATCGATCTGATGGAGTTCCTCGGCGATCCCACCAACACCACCTGCCCCGCGGCCATCGCGGGCGAGGTGGCGCGGCTGATGTTCGAGGAGACGCGCGGCCATTACGCCGAGACCATCGCGCTGATCGAAGAGGCCGAGGAGACGACCTGGACGCGCCTGTTGGGGCGCCTGCGATCACTGCACCAGCCCACGCCGCCCCCCGAGGACGGCGACGAGCCCTTCTGATGTGGGCGCAGGTTCCACTCTCACATCGTGGTCGTGGTCGTCGTCGTGGTCGAGCGGGTGGGCAAGGCGGTCGGAGAATCGCTCAGCCACGATGCCCAGCGCGGACGACATCCTGGGCAACTGCACCCTGGGCGGCCCCAGGGCGCGTCGTCCACGCCCGTCGGACACGGACGACCGGCGCCGACGCCTGGCCGTTTCCGACCACGACCACGACCACGACCACGACACCCGCAGACGCGGGACTTGCGCCCTTCTGATGCCGAGGCCCCGATGAACCCACCGAAGCCCGCGCCCTTCGACCTGCTCGACCCGACCGAGCGTCGGCCGGATCGCCGCGCGCTGCTCGACGCGCAGGTGCCGCCGCCGACGCTGGGCGATCACACCGCCGCCGCCGCGCAGTTCCAGCCAGGCGAAGACCTCGTCGCGGCGATCAACGTCGCCCTCGCGGTCGGCGCGCCCCTGCTGCTGACCGGCGAGCCCGGCACCGGCAAGACGCAGGTGGCCCATTACGTGGCCTGGTACTTCGAGGTGCCGCTGTTCTCGCTGCACGTGCGCTCGTCGACCACCGCCAGCGATCTGCTGTACCGCTTCGATACCGTCGCGTACTTCCACGCGGCCTATGCGTCGGGCGGCGACGCGCAGCTGAGCAAGGCCGACTTCGTCGACCGCGGCCCCCTGTGGCACGCCTTCGAGGCGCCCCACCGACCGGTGGTGCTCGTGGACGAGATCGACAAGGCGCCGCGCGATTTCCCCAATGATCTCCTGCACGTGCTCGACCAGCACCGTTTCGTCGTGGCCGAGACCGGCGCCGAGGTGCGGCTGAAGGCGGATTCGCCGCCGCCGCTGGTGGTGATCACCAGCAACAGCGAGCGCCGGCTGCCCGAGCCCTTCCTGCGGCGCTGCATCTTCCACCACATCGAGTTCACGCCGACGCTGCTCGAGAAGGCCGTCGCCGCGCGGGCCGCAGACTTCCCGCACCTCGATCCGTCGGCGCGGCAGGTGGCGATGGAGCGCTTCCTCGAGCTGCGCGGCCGCCGCCTGCGCAAGAAGCCGGCGACGGCCGAGCTGCTGGTTTGGCTGACCATCCTGTCGGCCAAGGGCGGCGTCGACGCCGCGACCCTGCGCGACGCGCCCCTGCGCGCGCTGCCGGCGCTGGCGGCGCTGGTGAAGGACCGCGACGACCTGGCGGATCTGTAGGGGGGCGGCGTGTCCCGAGCCGACCACCGCCGTCGATGCGCCCCGGCCGTCCGCGGGCGCGCGCACACAGCGAGGGCCGACCGCGCCACGGCCGGTCGATCCAGCCCGACGCCGCCACGGAGACCCTGAGCCGTGCTGCGCGCCACCCCGCTGCGCGTCGCGCCCAGCCCCGCGCGAGCGCTGGACCTCGAGCCGCTGCTGACCGCGCTGCGCCACGCCGGCGTGCCGGTGGGCGTGGACGACGTGCTGCGGCTGCGGCGGGTGTTCGCGCTCGAGCCGGCGCTCGACGCCGAAGGGCTGCGGCGGGTGATCGCGGCGGTGCTGGTCAAGGGCGCGCAGGGCGAGCGCGCCACGTTCGACCGCGTATTCGACGCGTGGTTCGAGCGCGCCGACGGGGCCGCGCAGGCGTTGGGGCGGGCGGACGCGCGGCCGGCGCACCGCGTGGCCCCACCGTCCGGGTCGGTGACGCTGAGCGCGTCACCGCCCGCCGGCGGACGCGCACGCTCGGCGCTCTGGAGCCTGCTGGTGATGGCGGCCGCGGTGGCGCTGGCGCTCGTGGTCTGGCCACCGGACGCCGCGCAGCGCTTCGGCGACGGCGACGCGCGCGACGTCACCGCGCACGCCGGTGGGGGCGACGGCGCGGCTCCGACGGACGCGCAGCTGGCGCAGCCCACCGCCGGCGAGGGCGGCGTCGAGGCCGCGCCGGTGCAGCCCCAAGACGGCGCGACGAGCGCAGCCCACACGGCGAAGGCGAACGACGAGCGTGGCCACCTCCCGCGCGGCCGGCCCACGCCGCCGGCGCCCCCACCGCCCGTGCGCTGGGGCCCGTTCCTGATCGGCGTGCTCGCGCTGCTGGCCGCGGCGGGCCTCTGGCGCCAGCTCGGCCGCCGCACCTGGCTGCCCGATCCCGCGCCGCCGCCCACGCGCCCGGGGCCCTCGCGCGTACCCCTGCGCGCCCCCGACGCCGGCCGCCAGCTGCTCGACGCCGGCGACGAGGACGTGATGGTGTGGGGCGTCGGCCGCTTCGTCAGCGACGACGTGACCGACCGCCTGTCCGTGCGCTCGACCATCGAGGCCACGGCCGACGCCGCGGGCCGCCCGGTGCTGCGCTACGAGCGCGCGCAGCGCCAGCGCGAGGTGTGGCTGTGGATCGACGAGGCCGTCGACGCGCCCGCCGTGCGCCGCCTGGTGGACGAGGTCGAGGGCGCGCTGGCCGAGGCCGGCCTGCCCGTCGAGCGCGCCACCTTCTGGGGCGTGCCCGAGCGCCTCACCCTGCCCGACGGCCGCGTCGTCGCCCCCGCCGAGCTGGACGAGCGCCGCGAGCACGCGGTGGTCGCGGTGCTGACCGACGGCCGGATGCTGGGCAAGCGGCTCGCCCTCGACGCTCATCGTGTGGGCGTCCGGGCGCTGCTGCGCACGCTGTCGAACTGGCCGCGCCTGACCTTCGTGGACTTCGCCGAGGGCGCCCACAACCTGGCCGCGCACCTGACGCCGTGGGCGCTGAGCGTGTGCGCGCCCGAGGGCCTGCCCGCCTTCCTCGGCGACGCCACGGGCCGCCGCCCGGCCGACGACGTGCTCGAGGGCGCCGAGCGCGCCTGGGCCGCCGTCTGCGCCCTGCCCGGCCGCCCCGTCGACGAGGCCACCGCGCTGCACCTGCGCACGGCCCTCGACCTGGGCGCCAGCCCCTGGTCGCTCGCCCGCCTGCGCGCCGCCGCCCCCGGCCCCGGCGGCCGCCTCGCCTGGAGCGACGCCGACCGCGCGCGCCTGCTGCGCTGGCTGCGCGACGCCGAGGCCTGGGCCCCCGGCGCCCCGCCCTCGCGCCACAGCCTGCTGGCGCGCGCCCTCGACGCCTGGGACGCCGTCTACGCCGCCGAAGACGCCGCCCGCCGCGCCGACGAGCCCACCCCCCCCTGGGTCGACACCCCCGCCGAGCACCGCCTGCGCGCCGACCGCGCCCTGCTCGACCTGTGGCGTGACCCCGACGCCGCCATCGAGGCGCTGTACCGCGCCGCCGAGGGCCCCGCCGGCCCGGCCATCCGCCGCCACCTCGCCCGCTTCGCCCCCTGGGAGCACGGCGACCGCCCCGGCTGCGTCGCCCTGCCCTGGCGCCTCGCCGACCGCCCCCTCACCGTCCGGGTGATGCTGCGCGCCCTCGGCTTCGGCGCCGCCGCCGACCTGAAGTTGAAGGCCACCCTCGCCCGCCCCGGCCGCCTCGGCCTCGCCCTCGGCCTCGCCCTCGGCACCGCCGTCGGCGCCTTCGCGGCCGCCTTCGCCTGAACCCCCCCCCTGCGCCCGAGCACCCACAACCC
>JAUHXL010000707.1 GCA_030426945.1 bacterium | reverse complement strand
CCGTCGGCCGCGACTGCGTGCCGCGCCGCGCCCGCTCGAAGGGCGCGCCCACGCCCTGGTAGTAGCTGTTGAACAGGTGCTCGAAGCGGGCATCGCGCGGCGCGTAGCCGGCCGCGTGGGGCCGCAGCACGAAGGTCTCGAAGAACCAGGTGGTGTGGGCCAGGTGCCACCGCGCCGGGCTCGCGTCCGGCATCGACTGCACCACGAAGTCCTCGATCTCGAGCGGCGCGCAGAGCGCCTCGGTGCGCGCCCGCGTCGCGGCGTAGCGCTCGGCCAACCCGTCCATGCCCCCGACCCCCCCCGTGCTCGGTGTCGCCGTATCGTCGCGTGCGCAGCTATGATGCGCCACGGCCACCCCAGGGAGCGACCCTTGCGTCTGCGCCGCTTCAAACAGCACGCTCGCCGCTTCTGGGACGCCATCCCTGCGCGCTTTCGCGAGGGCGCGATCCTCATGGTCCACGAAGAGGCCAACCCCGATCCCGAGCTCGACGAGGTCTACTTCTTCGGCATGTGCGAGCCGGCCTTCGCCGCCTTCGAGGACGCCGTCGCCGCCTCGGGCGATCCCCGCCCGTCGGAGCGCCAGAGCCTGCTGCACGTCTGGTACGGCTCCTTCGCCGAGACGGCCGCCCGCGCGCCGCGCTTCGACTGGCTCGGCGAGCTCGAGGAGACCATCCTGCACGAGCTGACCCACCACTGGGAGCACCGCGCCGGCCTCGACGGCCTCGACCGCTTCGATGCGGCCCAGCTGATCAACTTCGGTCGGCTGCGCGGCCTCGCCGTGCCGCTGTACTTCTGGCGCGACGGCGAGGCCGACGGCGACCACGCCTGGATCATCGACGCGGATCGCTTCGTCGAGGTCGAGGGCCCGCCCCCCTGGACGGTGGATCCCGAGGACGGCGGTCCGCCGATCACCTGTGCGCCCGATCCCGAGGACGGCTTCGCCACCGTCCCCGGCCGCGGCGCGCTGCTCGACGGCGCGCAGGGGGATCTGATCGTCGCCCCTCGGCTGCCCCGGCGCCCCACCCTGTGGCAGCGCGTCCGGCGCCTGTTCGGCCGCGACGAGGAGTGAGATAACCCATTGAAAGAAAAGCACATCCGCATCCGGATCGAGCAATGCCTGACCTTGGCCAAGGCCAGCAACTGCGTGCGCCGCAAGTTCGGCGCCTTGCTCGTGGATCCGACCCGCAACGTGGTGCTCATGGACGGCTACAACGGCGGCCCGCGCGGCGGGGGCGAGCTGTGCGGTGGTGACGTCTGCCTGCGCGACGCCGAGCACGTCGCGTCGGGCACGCGCATGGAGATCGGCTGCCACCACGCCGAGATGAACGTGATCTGCAACGCCGCGGCGAACGGCGTGCCCACGCGCGGCGCCTGGCTGCTGGTCACCGGCGAGCCCTGCCTGCTGTGCGCCAAGCTCATCCACCACGCGGGCATCGAGCGGGTGATGGTGGTCGAGGGCGGCTACATGGGGGCGAACGGCTGCACCTACCTGCGCGACCACGGGGTCGAGGTGGTGCAGGTGGAGGGGCCGCGGGATCCGCGCCTGGCGGATCCCGCGGTGCAGGGCTGACCGGGCGGACCGCTCAGTCGGGGTGGGCCTCGCGCAGCGCGGCCACGTCGTCGAGCAGCACGCCGACGCCGCGCGCCAGCGGATCGTCCGCTTCCAGCGTCGATGCGCCCGCCCGATAGCGCGCCATCCGGGTGGCCAGCGCGTCCACGCGCAGCCACAGCTCGGCCACGCCCGGCGCGTCGAGGGGCACGCGCCGCAGCTCGGCGATGGCCACGTTGAGCTGCCGGTCGACCGCCGTGAGATCGGCGCGGACCGGCGCCCGGCCCGGCGCCTCGGTCGCGGCCAGCCCGCTGGGCCCCAGCGTCCGTGGCTGCGAGTCCGCGTCGCTCGCGCAGCCGGCCAGGAAGGTCAGCAGGCCCAGCACCAACACCAGGTGAATCAGCAGATCCATGGCGCACCTCCCGATCGCTCGTCGTGCACGTCCATCACCAGCGCGGTCACGTCGTCCTCGCTGCCCGCCGCCCGCGCGCCGTCCACCAGCGCCCGCGTCACCGCGCGCGCGTCGGGATCCAGGTTCAGCACGTAGGCCAACAGCTCGTCGTCGAGCACGTCGCTGACGCCGTCGCTGCACAGCAGGAAGCGGTCGCCGGGCGCCAGCAGGGCGACGCCCACGTCGACGGTCACCTCGGCCTCCGCGCCGATCGCGCGGGTCAGCACGTGGTCGAGCGGCGACGCGCGACCGGGATCCAGGCGCATCGCGCGGCTGAGCGTGTGATCGACGGTCAGGCGGTCGAGCGCGCCGTCGCGCAGGCGGTACGCGCGGCTGTCGCCGACGTTGCCGACCACCGCCCACGGGCCGGCCAACCAGACGGCCACCAACGTGGTGACCATGCCGGCGTGCTGCGGATCCAAGCGGCCCGCCTCGAACACGCGCGCGTTGGCGGTCTGAAACGCGGCCTCGAGCAGCTGGGGCGCCGTCGTCTCCAGGGGCTCGCCCGCGGCGACCACGGCGCGGCCGACCGCGTCGACGAGGGCCTCGACCGCCAGGCCGCTGGCGACGTCGCCGGCGCTGTGGCCGCCGACGCCGTCGGCGAGCGCCACCAGGCGCAGATCGTTGGCCAGCAGGGCGCGATCCTCGTTGGTCGCGTGGTGCCGGCCAGGGTGGCTGGACCACGCCCCGCTGACGACGTAGCGCGCGGCGTGGTGGGGCAGGGGGCAGGTCATGGGCGAGCTCCTGTTCGGTTCGTCCCGCCGGGATGAGGCAGGGTCCGTGCCAGCGGAGGCTTCGCCGCGTATCACATTGAAAACATTGCGTGAATGGGCGGTGGCGGTGGGGCGGCTCGGGCTGCGACCGTCGTCGATCAGCGACGGCTCGGGGCCCGCCGCGGCCCCGCGCCCCGCCGGCGCGGGCTCTCGCGCTGTCGCCCAGCGGCGACAGGTCTTCGGGAGGCGGGGCGCGCGGCCCGGGCGGGTCAGTCGGCGTCGGCGTCGGCCTTGAAGTCGGCCGGGGTCAGGCCGTGCTTGTTCAGCAGCTTGTAGAACTCGGTGCGGTTGCGGCCGGCAAGGCGCGCGGCGCGCGTCACGCTGCCCCGCGTCAGGCGCAGCACGCGCGCCAGGTAGTCGCGCTCGAAGTCGTCGCGCGCGTCGGCCAGCGGCGGCAGCGCGTCGTCACGCTCGCCCAGCGCCAGCG
>JAUHXL010000706.1 GCA_030426945.1 bacterium | reverse complement strand
TGGGCGGATCTCTGGGCGAACCCCTGGGTGCGGGCGGGCGTGACGCTGGCGGCGGCTGCGGCGCTCGCGTGGCTGGGCCGGGCGTCGTTGGGCTTCATCGTGCGCCGCGTCGCGCCGCGCACGAACACCGATCTGGACGAGATCGCCGCGCGCGCGCTGCAGAAGCCGCTGGTGGTGACGGTGCTCGCGGTGGGCGTGTCCTCGGCGATGGACCACCTGACCGTGCCGACGAAGATCGACTTCGTGGTGCACGGGGTGCTCAAGACGATCGCGGCCATCGTGTGGACCATCGCCGTGGGCCGCATCGGCAGCGCGGTGCTGCAGCGCATCAGCGGCCGCGCGACCGCGTCCGCCGTGCTGCAGCGCCGCACGCTGCCGGTCTTCGACATCCTGTTCAAGGTGTCGCTGATCGGCGCCGCCATCTACGCGACCTTCCTCGCGTGGCACGTCGATCTCACCGCCTGGCTGGCCTCGGCCGGCGTGCTCGGCATCGCCATCGGCTTCGCCGCCAAGGACACGCTGGCGAACCTGTTCGCCGGCATCTTCATCCTGGCCGACGGCCCCTACAACGTGGGCGACTTCATCGTGCTCGAGGACGGCCTGCGCGGCCGCGTGAACAGCATCGGCCTGCGCTCGACCCGCATCGTCACGCTGGACGACATCGAGATCACCGTGCCCAACGCCACGATGGGCAACACGCGCATCGTCAACGAGACCGGCGGCCCTTACGTCAAGCAGCGGATCCGCATCCCGGTGGGCGTCGCCTACCCCAGCGACCCCGATCAGGTGCGGGCGGTGCTGCTCGAGGCCATCGTGGGCATCCCGCAGATCGCGGACATGCCGCGCCCGATGGTGCGCTTCGTCGCGATGGGCGAGTCGGCCCTGCAGTTCCAGCTGCTGGTGTGGGTGGAGCACCCCTCGGCGCGCGAGGCCGTCGTCGACCGCGTCAACGACGCCGTCTTCAAGGCCCTGCGCGCCGCCAACATCGAGATCCCCTACAACAAGCTCGACGTCTTCGTGCGCCAGCTGGTCGACCAGCACGAGGACTGAGCCACAGCCGCCCGCAAGCGGGCGGCACCGGGGGGGCTCGCCGCCCACCCCGGACCCCCCGGCAGGCCCCCCTTGCCGCGCGCTTGCGCGCGGCGGAGAGACAGTCTGTCCGGTCGGGGCTGCACCTGTTCCAGTGGTGCACCGGGCCGCTCGGCCGCGGCGTCCGGCAGGCGGCCTGCCTCTAACCCCCGCAGGGCTCGACGAAGCAGGAGGCGGAGGGCAGCTGGCTCGGGGGCGGGAGGGCGTCGCAGCTGTCGCCGATGGCGAGGTCGGGCGCCCAGGTCCACTCGTTGAACTGCAGCTCGCCCACGTGGCGGCCGAGGCCGCAGAGGTTGTAGGCGCGCACCTCGGCGCGGCGCACCCAGCGGGTGGTCTGGCGGTAGAAGATGCCCACCTTGGAGCGGGGGATCGAGCCGCTGAACGCCTGCACGGTCTGGTCGCTGGCCGACTCGACCCAGGTGCGCTGCTCGGACTCGCTGATGCCCTCGCTGACGATGTCCGACTCGGCGAAGCCCTGGTTGAAGTCCCAGGTGCGGCTCTGGCTGCGCGCCTCGGTGTCGCTCTGGCTGCGCTGGCGCGCGCGGGTCAGCGCGTAGCTGCCGGTGAGGCTCTGCGAGCTGCGCTCGGTCAGGGTGCTGCCGAAGGCGCGCGTCTCGCTGCGATCGCCGGCCATCGAGAAGCCCTCGTTGCGGGTGTTGGTGCGGCTGCGGCCGGTCGTGCCCGCGGTCGAGCCGCCCGCGCGCACGCCCACGGTCGTCGAGGCCTTGCCCGTCACCTTGGCGAAGCCGGGCACCGAGCCGGAGGCCTCGGCGCCCACCGTCACCGAGCCGCTGACGTCGCCGTACAGCGTGTTCACGCGCTCCTCGTACTCGGTGTTCGACATGCCCTGGCTCAGGTTCCAGTTCCAGCTCTCGCCGTCGGTCGACTCGAAGCGCACGTCGTTCGCTTCGCTCTGCCCATAGGTGACGCCGTAGCTCTCGCGGATGGCCTCCTCCTCGCGCTCGCTGGTCCCCAGCGTGCGCGAGCGGCTCTCCCCCTCGGTGATGCCCTCGCGCCAGGACTGGTTGACCGTCTCACCGACGCTGCGCAGGAAGGTGTTGCTGACCGTCACGCCCACCGACAGCTGGCGCGTCTCGGTGCGCGTCTCGGTGTAGCTCACCCGGCTGCGGACGCTGCCGGGGATGCAGCCGCTGACCGGCTTCGGCTCGTAACGCTCGGCCAGCTCGCGCTGGCCCTGATAGACCACCTCGAGGGGGCGGTGCACGGTCATCGGCAGCGCCGTCTCGACCTGGTTGCCCTCGTCGTCGAAGGCCAGCACGCGGATGCCCGCCACGTAGAACTGCTCGACGTCGGGCACCGGGTTGAAGACGACCAGCTCGTCGAGGCCCAGCGCGTCGCGCTCCACCGGGTTGCCGGTGCCGAAGTCGTGCTCGAACTGCGCCGCGCCCTGGACGCCGTTGACGTTGCTCAGCTCGTAGATGAAGCGCGTGGCCTTGATGCCCACCGCGCGCACGCTCAGCTGATAGGGCAGCCCGCTCAGCGCGCGCAGCGCGGGCGCGCCGCACTCGGCGTCGATCGGCGCGAAGGCCTCGATGATCAGCGACGGGCCGACGCTCAGCCGGGTCTCCTTGGCGCGCGCCTTGGTCACCATGCCGTCGGGGCCGGTGGCCTCGACGTGGACGGTGCCGGTGAAAGCGCCGGGCCGATCCGCGCTGCTGAAGGGGTTGGCGAAGGGCCCCAGGCGGGCGACGCGCACCGCCTGCAGCACCCGCCCGTCGAGCTCGACCTCGCCGTCGGCCAGCGCCGGGAAGGCCCGATTGACGGGCTCCTCGCGGCCGGTGTCGTCGACGTAGACGCCCTCGAACACCACCCGCACGTCCGTCGCGTCCTCGGGCACCAGCTCGGCGCCGTAGACCTCGAGGGTCTCGCCGATCACGACGTCCGTGGCCGAGAGCGCCGCGACGCCCCGCGAGGCCGCGCCGTCGTCGGCGGACTCGTCGGCGCAGCCGGCCAGCGCCACGAGGGCGGCCACGAGGGTCAGCGTACGGAGAGCGCGCCCGCTCTTCGGGGTCATGTTCATCGGATCTGCTCCTCGTCGCATGGCGCTCAGCCCCCGCACGGCGGGATGAAGCACTTGGCCGGCGGCAGGGCCGACGGC
>JAUHXL010000705.1 GCA_030426945.1 bacterium | reverse complement strand
GCCCCGGAGCCCTCGAAGTCCGGCGGCGCGGCCTGACGGTGCGCGACGAGCTCCGCGCCCTGGCCCCACATCCGCAGCTCGCCGGACGCTTCGGTGAGGGGTGCCTCCAGGGCGTCCCACTCGACGTGCCCTTCGAGGTCGAAGTGGGCGAGCGTGGGCGTGACGGGCTGAACGGCCGCGGCGATCTCGACCGCGACGTAGCCGCGGTACGGCCCCTGCGAGATCGCCGTGGGCGCGGCCAAGGGACGCCGCGCTTCATCGGCGACCTCGGGGGTCTTCACGCCGCTGAGCGGCGGGTCGAGCACCCACGCCGCGGCGTTCGGGTCGTTCTCCATGCGCCCCACGACGAGGAGCCCCTCGTCGAGCGCCGCCAGCGCGCTCATCCCGATCGGGAGCGGCGTCGCCACGGAGTCATCGAATGCCATGATGTAGCGGGTGCCCGCGACGTCTCGCTGCGCCTGCAGCTCGGTGACGCGCATCATGTACGGTCCCACCGCCGGCCGGCTCCGGATGGCGAGCGCGCTGCCGCCCTCGTCGACGAACGCTCGGGGGCACGGTTCCTCACCGTTCGGGCGGTCGATGAAGCCGAAGCCCAGGTTGCCAGCGTCGAGGCGCGCGTACACGGCGCAGCTGTTCTGCTCGACCAGCCGGCCCATGAAGGTGACGAACTGAATGGGCGCGAGCGCGGGCCAGGTCGCGGGGCCGACGGGGTTCCAGCCGTCGAGCAGGGGTGGCAGCCCGGGCCCGACGCTCGAGGGCAGCGGCCGAATCCAATCGCCGAGCCGGTCGCCGACGAGGAACTCGGTGGTCTGTTCGAACATGCTGTTGAGATAGACCCAGGAGCCGCCCTCGCCGATGTCGGCCTCGAAGTCGACCTCGGCGCCGAGCGGAAACACGGGCGGGTTGAGCATCATGGGGCGCCACGCGACGAGCTCGCCCGCGTGGCGGATGATGTTCAGGCCCTGGAAGAGGTGGGCGGGGATGGACTCGACGCCGTCCCACCCGGTCTCAACGTACTCGGTCACGTGGAAGTGGAAGGGACGCGCCACCACCGCGCCCTCGGGGCCCTCGACGCGGACCGGCCCCGAAGCCATGCCCGCCGTGACGAGGAAGCGCACCTCGGTGTCGGACCAATGCTCGATGGAGGCCGCGGCGACCTCGACGCCGCCCACGAAGAGCGCCCCGCTCTCGCCAAAGCCAGTGCCGTAGAGGACGATCTCCTGGCCCGCGTAGCCCGCGCTCTGCGAGATGCTCCAGATGCGGGCCCCTTCGCCGGCCTTCGCGAGACCCGCCACGGCGTGGCCCCCCGCCGCGACCACCTGGGGGATGAACGCCGTGCGGATGCAGCGCACCGCCGAGTCTTCTTCGCCCGTGTTGTGGCAGACCGCGCCGATGGCGTCGCCCTCGTAGGGGAGCCGGGTGCGAAAGGTGCCGACGAAGGCGCCCCCGTCGGAGGTCGGGAGCTGCGCCGGCGATGGCACGGCGTGGGCGGCGCCGCCGCTCAGGCCCCACCAGCTGTCGCCGAGCCGCATGAGCGCCCGGTCGTCGCGCACCACGGCCGCGTGTTTCGGCTGCGCGCCGTAGGGCCAGCGATAGAGCAGCTGCAGCTCGCGGAAGTCACCGAACCAGTAAGTGTCGACGTCGGTGACGGTCACGCCGTCCTGGCCTGCGATGCGCCCGCGCTCGACCACGGCGTCCACCGCGCCCGTCGCCAGATCGACGAGCGCCAGGCGCTGCGAGTGCACGATGTTGGCGGCCGTGTCATTGACGCCGTCGCTGGCCACGTCCCAGAGGGCGACGACGTACACCGCTTGCCGACCGTTGGGGTGGAAGCCGGCGAAGCGCGCGGACGCGCCGTTCTGACCTTCGGGCAAGGCCAGCAGCGTGTCGGCCGGCCCCTCCCACCGCGCCGAGGGCTCGGTGGTCCGGCCCGCGTAGTAGGTGACCGCGTCGGTCCGGGCGTTCTGGATGGAGAGCGGCCCCCACGGGCGGACCACCTTGCCGAAGATGCCGTCGAGCTCCTGCGCGCGAAGGCCGGCCGCGCCGTTGCCCACCTGGTGGAACCGGTTGGCCCACCCGCCGACCTCCAGGCCCGTGGGGGCCCGCGTGGGCTTCTTGTCGGCGGGCAGCTCGGCGCGCGACGGCACGTGCACGCCCGAGGTCATGAGCTGACCGTCCGCCGAGAAGAAGTCGTGCTCGACCTGCGGATAGACGAGCTCGCCGTCGAAGTGCACGCCGTCGATCGCGGGGTCGTCACACTCGAAGATGGCGTGGCGCCCGTCGGGCGAAGCGATCACCCGCGGCTGCCCGGAGCCGCACTCCACCGAGCGGCCCGAGCTCGGGTCGAACCACCCGGTCTGCGTGAAGAAGCGGTCGCCCTGCCCATTCCAGACGGGCACCCGCTCGGTGGTGAGCGTGTCGAAGCGCGCGGTCTCGGTGACCACGGGCGTGCCATCGTCCGCGAGGCCGATGGACACGACGACCCAGGTGCGTCCGAGATCGCCCCCCGCCGCGCCGTAGACGGCGCGCTGCCCGTCGGGCGAGAACGCGAAGGGCGCGTCGACGCCCGCTGCGACGGTGATGGGCTCGCTCCACTTCCCCGCGTTGGGGTTGAGCAGGCGCAGCGCCCCGCCTCCGCCGGCGTCGAGCACGGCGATGAGCGCCGCGCTCTCGAAGCTCGAGACCAGCGTCACGTGCGCGGGTGGTGCCTCGAGCTCGCCGCCGCTGTCCTGCGGGGGGCCGCCGCTTCCACCACCTCCGCCGCTCGACCCACAGGCGATGACCCAGGACACCCCGAAGAACAGACCGAAACGCAGCAAGCAGACCCCTCCCGGCGACCCACCGCGACCGCCACGTCGGCCAGTGTCGCCGATCTCTGCGCCTCTGGTCAGGTCGAGCGACGCGGTGGGGGGTCTCGGCGCTCCAGAAGCCACAGCCCCCTGTGCCAGATGGTCCGGCGGAGCCGGCCGACGTCGCCCGATGGGGGCGCGCGGGTTCGAGCGAAGGTCGTCCTGGGACCGGGGCCGGCTCGGCAAGGCCCGCGGTGCACGACACCGGGCGGACGCACTGGCCGTGCTGCCCCAAACGTCGGGTGCCCCGCAGCGCGGCCCAGCGGGATGCACCGGTTCGCGCAGCACGCGGACCGCTCCTGCTGACCCGGTCAGGGGGCTCTCCGACAAGGAAGGGCGCCGGCTGGCCCTGCGCCGCTCGGGC
>JAUHXL010000704.1 GCA_030426945.1 bacterium | reverse complement strand
ATTTGCATGCCCTGCACGCGCGTCCTCCGCAGTCGGGGCGCGGGCCGCCGCTGGGACGACGGCGCGCGCGGGGCGGAGTATACCGAATCGGGGGGCGGGGGGCAGGGGGTGCAGCGCGACGCCCCCCCGGAGCGGGCGGGGGGCGATCAGTCGAGGTTGTCGCACTCGGCCGGGTTGGCGTCGGGCGGGTTGGCCTCGCGGTTCGAGCCGTCGCCCGCCGGCGGGTTGTCCACGAAGACGATCGGCAGCGCCTCGAGGGCCAACGCGAAGCGGTACTCGCTGGGATCACCGTCGCCGTCCGCGTCGACGAGCACGTCGTTCATCAGCAGATCAGCGAAGCGGATGGTCTGGCCGTTGAAGCGCACCTCGACCTGCTCGACGTCGTCCTGCCGGGTGTAGCCGTCGACGTCCGCCCGCAGGATGGTGCCGCCGTTGTCGTCGGTGTCGGGCCAGATGGTGATGTTCACCGTGGCGGTGAAGCGCGTCGAGCAGGACACCTCGGTGCCGTCCTCGAGCGTCACGCGGCCCGCGGGCACGTTGAGCAGGAAGTCGGTCTGCCCCTCCTTGGTCCAGAGGATGCCCTCGGTGCCGTCGGGACGCTCGCCCTCGCGCCACACGCCGTCGAAGTTCTGGATGGGCAGGGTGTGGATGTAGGTGTACGCCTCGTTCTCGCTGCGGCCGTTGCCGACGTAGAAGCGCTGCTGGGCCTCGGCGTCGTAGCCGCCCGGCTCGATGAGCAGGTTCAGCTGGTTCGTGGCGGCGGCGGCCGACAGCGCCACCTGCAGCGAGGGCGCGGCCTGCTCCGGCTGGGTCACCGTCGCGGCGGCCATGCGGAACACCTGCGGCCGCATGTCGATCCGGCAGACGCCCTCGACGCAGCGCCGGAGGGCGCCGCAATCGTCACCCTCCATGCACATCATGCCGGCGTCGACCGCGGGGGGCGGCGGCTCCATGTCGGGCAGGGGCGGCTCTGCGTCGGGCGTGACACCGATGTCAGGGTCGACGCCCACGTCGGGGTCGACGCCCGCGTCGACCGCGGGCGCGCCGCCCATGCCGCCCTGGCCCGGCTCGCCGCCCATGCCGCCCTGGCCCGGCTCGCCGCCCATGCCGCCCTGACCGCCCTGGCCCGGCTCACCGCCCTCGCCGCCCTGGCCCGGCTCACCGCCCTGGCCAGGCGCGCCGCCCATGCCGCCCTGGCCCTGGTTGCCGCCCGCGCCGGGCGCGGCGTCCATGCCCGGCGCGGCGTCCTGGCCGCCGAGGGGGGTCTTCGACGAGCTGTCGTCGTCACAGCCGAAGGCCGCGAACGCGAGAGCAGCGGTCAGCAGCGGGCTGACGAAAACGCGCATGTTGAATCTCCTTGGTCGATCGGGCGGGCACCGCCCACGCCCGAAGTGGCCAGCAAGACGCGGGCCAGGGGATCGTGTTCACCGGCTCGTGGACGCCCAGTCAGGGACACACGCTGGCCGGATCCATGTCGTCGCCGAACAGGTTGCCCACCAGCGCGACTCTGCTCGCGAACGTCGTGAAGTCGAACTGGTAGGCGTCGGCGAGGCCGTCGGGGTTGCCCGACAGGCTATCCGAGTCGAAGCTGGGCAGCACGCCGACGCTGCGCAGCGCCGAGTGGATGGTGGTGCGCTGGCCGTCGAACGCGATGAAGGTGTTGCGCGCGACGGTCTCGGTGATCGCGCCCAGCAGCACGAGATCGCCCTGCACCGGCGTCTGCTCCGCCACCATCTCGAGGGTCAGGCGCGCGGTGACCGACAGCTTGGTGTAGCAGGGCACCCCGGCGCGCAGGCCGCGCAGCAGGATGCCCAGTCGGCTCTTTCCGCCGGGATCGGAGATCGTGATCTCGTAGCACAGCGTCCGCCCCTCCAGGGTGCAGGCGGTCTGCGTCGCGACGCCCTCGTACGAAGGCAGCGCCCGGTCGCGCTCGTAGACGGGGTAGCCGAGGCCGTCGGTCTCGAGCGTCGGTCGGGTGTAGGTGATCCAGGCGCGGCGCGGCTTGTCCCGTCCAGGGGGGTAATCCGGCCGCAGCTTCTGCAGCCGCACGACCAGGTTCAGCTCGTTCTGGTTGATCTGATCCTGCAGCGTCGCCTCGAGGATGTCCGAGATGCCGGGCGGGTTGACCACGTCGATGGTGCGCACCCGCAGGTCGAGCGAGTCGGGCACGTCGGGCACGCAGAAGCGCGCCCCCTCCGCCGCGTGGCAGGTGTTCCACTCGGGATCACCGCAGTCGCTGTCGATGCTGCACTCGGGCTCGTCGGGCTCCTCGGGCTCCTCGGGCTCCTCGGGCTCCTCCGGCTCCTCGGGGGGCGGATCGTAGGGCGGCTCCACGGGATCGGGCGGATCCGGCGGATCGGCCGGGGGCGGCGGATCGGGCTCGACCGGATCGGGATCGTCGGGCTCGGCCGGCGGGGGCGCGTCGGGCGACACGGGCGGCGGCGTCGACGGGCCACCGGGCGGCACGGTGACCGTCCCGCCGCCGGGCTCGTCATCCCCCCCACCCTGCAGCGCGAAGGCCGGCAGCAGCTCCTTGCCGGGCAGGGGCGACGGCGCGGGGGGCACCTTGGCCCGGCCCTTCTCGACGTAGACCGCCCCTCCCTTCGGCGGCACGACCACCGAGTACACCGCCTCGCCCAGCTCGAGCACGGCCACGCCGCCGACGCTGCGGGTGCGGTCGAACACGATCCAGGCGGTGCCGGCCTGCACGTCGCCGGTGGTCGGCGTGATCACCGTCGTCAGCTTGACCGGGCGCCGCACCTCGAACGGCTCGGCCCGCGGATCGTCCTCGTACACCCGCTCGGTCAGGGCGGCGCCGACGCGCGCCGCCTCGCGATCACAGACCTGCTTGTCGAAGGTGCAGCCCACGCGGGTGGAGGCGTTGCGGACGTCGGCCTCCGCCGAGGCGGCGGTCATGTAGGCCGCGAGGCGCTCGGCCTCGAGGCGGCATTTGCGATCATCGGAGGGCATCAGCAGGACGACGATCATCACGAGCAGCAGCGCCACGATCGCGACGACGACCAGCATCTCGATGAGGGTCATGCCGTGGGGGCGCGCCGCGCGGGATCGGTGCATCCGGTGCTCCTCTGCTTCGCGCAGCATAGCCGCGGGCGCGCGGGGCGGACAATCCACCCGCCGGCGACGGGATCAGGGGCGGGCCGGCACCTGATAGCTGACCATGCCGCCGTCGGTGCCGGCGCCGGGCATGGGCAGGCAGCTGTCGGG
>JAUHXL010000110.1 GCA_030426945.1 bacterium | reverse complement strand
CCCATGCCGCCGACGCCGGGCGCGCCGCCCGCGCCGCCGTCGCCGCCCATGCCGCCGACGCCGGGCGCGCCGCCGGCGCCGCCGTCGCCGCCCATGCCGGGCGCGCCGCCGTCGCCGCCCATGCCGGGCGCGCCGCCCGCGCCGCCGTCGCCGCCCATGCCGGGCGCGCCGCCCGCGCCGCCGCCCATGCCGGGCTCGCCGCCGACGCCGGGCCGACCGCCCGCGCCCCCGCCGTCGCCGCCCATGCCGGGCGCGCCGCCCATGTTGGGCGTGCCGCCCGTGCCGCCGGCGCCGACGGCCGCGTCGATCGCCGCGTCGGCGTCACCGCCGCCGCCGCCGCCGTCGTCGCAGCCCACGGCCAACAGCAGGCCGGTCATCAGAACGGACAGGAACAGTTCGCGCGTCATGTCTCCCCCGGGGCGTGCCGGATGCACGTTCCTTTGTCGCCGCCCCCGCCCGACGGGCGCAAGGCGGCCCGCCCTCTCAGCCGTCGACGGCGCGTAGGTGCGCCTCCATCGCGTCCACCACCACCCGCGGGCGCTCGAGCACCACGAAGTGCGACCCCAGCTTGATCGACACGTGCCGCGCGCCGGGAATGCGCCGCGCGATGTGGCGGGACTGGTACGACGGCGTCAGCGGATCCAGGCCGCCGCTGATCACCAGCGTCGGCGCCGTGACCTCGGGCAGCAGGTGGTACACCGAGTGGGCGTCGATCTGCTGGAACAGGTGCAGGTAGTTGCGGTGGTCGGTGCGCGTGACGTCGTTGACGTACTGGCGCAAGCCCAGCGTGAAGGTCGATCGCTTGCGGGTCAGGCGCTTGCGCAACCAGAACAGCGCCTGGGTCTGCGCGCGGGCCAGCGTCGCGACGGCGTCGGTCGCGCGGGGCGCGGCGATGAAGCTCTCGAGCACGGTGTGCAGCGCCACCGGCGACAGCGGCAGCCGCAGCAGGGGCTGGAAGGCCGTCGACAGGGCGTGGCCGTAGGTGCCGTTGATGAGCACCAGGCTGCGCACGCGCTCCGGGTGCGTCAGGGCGAACTCGAGGCTGACCTGCACGCCCATCGACCAGCCGCACAGGTGGGCGGCCTGCACCCCCTCCGCGTCCAGCAGCGCCCGCAGATCCGCGGCGTGATCGGGCACGCTCATCCGCTTGATCGTCTCGGGCGAGGCGCTGTCGAACAGGCCCCGGTAGTCCCAGGTGATGAAGCGGTAGCGGTGGCGGAAGGCCTGGATGATCGGCAGCCAGGCGTACAGGCGCCCGCCCAGGCCGTTGGCCAGCACGATGGTCTCGGGTCCGCGCCCGACCGCCGCGTAGGCGATGCGCGTGCCGTCGTCGCTGGGGAAGCTCCTCTGCTCGACGCCCGCGAGGAGATCCTCGTAGGGCTCGACATAGCCGCGGCTCAGGCTCTCTTTCATGGGCGCGAGGATAGCCCGAACGACGCCGTCGAGCGACAACCGCCGCCGCGGATCGGCTTCTTGCCGGGATCCCTTGCCCCCGAGGGGGCGCATCTGGATCATGCCGCGATGCTCGACGCCCCCCCGAGTCGCCTGCGCCGGCTGGACACGGCCCTGATGGCCTTCGTCCGCTTCGTCCGCGACGCCGGCGGGCTGGCGCTGTTGATCGCCTTCGGGCTGGGCAGCGTGCTGTGGCCGGCGCGCAACACCAAGCGCCTGATGGACCTCTGGTACAACCGGCTGCCCTACGATCTGCGCATCGAGGGCGCCGTGGACGCGGCCGTCGGCGCCGTCGGCGTGCTGCTCGGCTACGCCATCGTGGCCTTCGTCGCGCGCCGGCGGGGCGGGGGCAGCCTCACCGCCATCGTGGCCGACCTCAACCGGCGCATGCTGTGGGCGCTGGGGCTGCCGTTGGTGGCCTTCGTCGCCATCGAGCCCATCGAGAAGCACTACCCGCACCTGGTGGCGGTGTACGTGGCGATCTTCGCGGGGCTGGTGGCGGCCAGCGTGCAGGCGTCGCGGCTGCCGACCTGGAGGCTGCCGCGCATCGCGCGCGAGGTGGTGCCGCCGCTGATCCTGCTGGTGGTCGCCGGCCTCTTCGCCGCCCACCTGAGCGACCTGGCCATCACCAACCACCAGGCGCTGCGCACCCAGACGGCCGACCTGGGCTACTACGACAACATCTTCTATCAGAGCAGCCACGGGAACCCGCTGGGCTGCACGTTCATGCCGCACGGGCATCACTACAGCGGGCACTTCGATCCCATCCTGGTGCTGCTGTCGCCGCTGTACTTCATCTACCCGCAGGCCGAGCTCATCCTGGCGCTGCAGATCATCTGGCTCACGCTCGGCGTCGTGCCCGCCTACCTGCTGATGCGCCACGCGGTGCGCAGCCCCTGGGCCGGCCTCGCCTTCGGCCTGACCTACCTGGCCTACCCGGCGATGCACGGCGTCGCGATGTACGAGTTCCACTCCATCGCGCTGCTCGGCCCGCTGGCGATGGGGCTGATGTTCACGCTGCAGACGCGCAGCTTCCGCGCCTACTGGGTGCTGCTGCCCCTGTGCCTGCTGGTGCGCGAGGACGTGCCCCTGGTGATGGCGCTCGTGGGCGTCTCGATCCTGTTCTCGATGCCCGAGCACCGCCTGCACGGCTGGCTGACGCTGGCGGTCAGCGCCGTCTACTTCGTCATCGTGAAGGGTCTGATCATGACCTCGAGCGATCTGCTGAACTGCAGCGACGGCGGGTCGTGCTTCGCCTACTACTTCGAGGACATGATCAAGCACAAGCGGGGCATGCGCGACATCGCCCTGTCGGTGGGCAGCAACCCCGCCTTCGCCGTGTCGCGGGTGCTGATCATCAAGGAGAAGCTGCTGTACCTGCTGCAGCTCTTCGTGCCGCTCCTGGGCCTGCCCCTGATCGCGCCGCGCGGCCGCATCACGATGCTGTTCGGGCTCACGTTCACGCTCTTGGCCAGCCGCGAGCCGGTGTACTCGATCGCCTTCCAGTACAGCACCTTCATCTACCCCTTCGCGTTCGCGATCACGCCGCTTGCGCTGGCCGCCCTGCTCGACGGCCGCCGCCTGCCCGGCCTGACGCTGCACCGGGGCCGCCTGGTGCGCGGCCTCGTCTTCGGCATGCTGGTGGCCTCGACGCTGCTGTCGTGGAAGTTCGGCGTCGTCGTCGAGAACCACGCCTTCAAGGGTGGCTTCGCGCGCATCCAGCGCGAGCCCGACGCGCGCAGCGACAAGATGCGGGCGTTCATCTTCGAGGCGATGGAGAAGGTGCCCCACGAGGCGCGGCTGGCGGTGACGCGGCAGCTGGGCCCCCAGGTGTCGAACCGTCCCTTCGTCTACCCGTACCCCCAGGCGCGGCACTTCCCCGACGCCGAGGCCGACTACGTGCTGATGCGCGACCAGGACCTCGACGCCGGCGAGCGCGGCCGCCTGCGCACCGCCGAGCGCAAGAAGGAGCTGAAGCAGGTCGCCGCCCGCCACGGCATCCGCCTGTACGAAGTGCTGAAGCCCGGCTTCCTCGAGCGCGAACGCAAGCGCGACGCCGAGAAGCGCGCGTCCAAGCGCCGCAAGGAGGCCAAGCGCAAGCGCGCCGAGCAGGAGCGGGAGAAGCAGCGCCGCCGCGAAGCCGAGAAGCGGGCGCGCGAGAAGCGGGGGCCGACGCGGTAGGGGCGGTCAGGGCAGGGTTCGGGCCGGATCGACGCACGGGATCGGATGCGGACGTTCGTGCCTCAAACGTGGCGCTCGGCGGCCACCAGTGGCTGGAGGTCGAGCACCATGCGGGCGGGCAGGCCAACGGCCAGGCGGGCCAACCCGAAGCGTTGGTCGAGGCGCACCGCGTCTTCGTCGATCGCGTCGGTGACGAACAGCCGGAACGACACCGGGCCCGTCGTCGCGAGCTGCAGGGTCAGGCCCAGCGCCTCTTCGAAGAGGTGGCGACCCAAGCCCTGGCCCTGCACGCGCTGATCGACGGCCAGGCGGGCGAGCAGCACGCCAGGGATGGGGAAGCGCGGCAGACGCTCGAGCGCGGCGAGCCCGTCGACGGCGGCGGGTTCGACGCTGACCGTGCACAGGCTGAAGTAGCCCGCGATCTGGTCGACGTCGCCCAGGCTGTCGATCGCGAGGTAGGTGCGGGCCAGCAGACCCTTCTCGGCGTGGCGCAGCGCGAAGCGCTGCAGGGACTGCACGAGCGAGGGGGTTTGGTTTCGAAAGCCCTTCAGCAGTGGGCGGTGCCGGCGCTGCAGGGGCTCGATGCGGGGACGGGGCACGCGCCAGGTAGCGGCCGGGCGTCCGACCCGTCCATCCGGCGCTCGGCGAGAACGGCGCCCTGGAGTGGTGGGTCGGCCTCGTGCGCTGAGCCGGATGACCTGCGAGTCGTTGCACCCCCGTGGTCGTCTAACTACAGTGTAGTGAATTGGGCGGTGGAGTCCTGATGCGCTTCGAGTGGGACGAACGCAAGGCACTGGCCAACGCGCGGAAGCACCGGATCACCTTCGACGAGGCGCAGACGGTCTTCTACGACGAGGGCGCGCTGCTCTACGACGACCCCGACCACTCGGAGGACGAGGACCGGTTCCTCCTGGTCGGCCCGAGCGCGAAGCTCCGCGTGCTGGTGGTGGTTCACTGCTATCGGGAGTCGGACGAGGTCATCCGGATCATCTCGGCGCGCGGGGCCACGCGGTCCGAGCGGCGCGCCTACCGGGAAGCGAGGAGTCGATGATGCGAGACGAATACGACCTGAACGCCATGAAGCCCAGGGCCAACCCCTACGCCAGGCGACTGAAGAAGCAGATCACGATTCGCTTGGGCGAGGACGTCCTGGCCTACTTCAAGGACATGTCCGCTGAGACGGGCGTGCCGTATCAGCGCTTGATCGACCTCTACCTGCGTGACTGCGTCGAGCACGCGCGGCGGATCTCCATTCGTTGGGACGAGCAGCCCGACGTGGGCTGAGCCGCGACCGCACGCGCCGGCCCACCGCACACGCAGCGCCGCCCGCTACCGCTGCTCCCACGCCCGCAGAAAGCTCTCCAGGTTGCCCCGCAGCACGTCCTTCAAATTGGCGCTGCTCGCGCCGGTGCGCGGATCGCGCACCGCGCCGCCGGTGATTCCATAAGTGCGCGCCACCTCGGGGGTGCGATCCTGGCCGCGGTACCAGGCGTGCAGGTCGCGGCCCAGCAGCGTGAGGGTGCGGGGATCGGCGCCGAGCAGGATCCAGCTGATGCCGCGGGGCTCGCACTCGAACAGCAGGCGCGCGGCGCGGCGGGGCACGAGCAGCCCCTGGGTGCGCCGGGCATCCTCGACCTGGACGCCGGCGGGCAGCGCGTCGCTGGGCGCGAGGTCGCCGCGGGGCAGCACCTCGACGCGCAGGCGCGCGGTGCCGCCGCTCTGCAGCTTGCAGCGATGCTGGCCGTGCTCCATCTCGAGCACCTTGAAGGCGCGCGGGCCGTCGACCTCGAGCACCACGCGCTCGACCTCGCCCTGCACCTGTTGCTCGGCGACGACCTCGGCGGTCAGGCCCTGGCGGCGCGCCCAGGCGAGGTACATCTGGGTCAGGTCGCGCAGCCAGTCGCCGGGCGCGCGGTGGGTGTCGCCGGGGCCGATGAGCACCCAGGCGGCGGCGGGCGCGTCGTCGGCGCCCAGGTCGAGCCAGCGGCGATAGCTCAGCGCGACCTCGCCCACCACCTCGGCCAGCACCTCGACGGGGGGCTGCCCCTCGAGCAGGCTGGCGAGGCGCTTCACCGGTCGACGCAGGCGCGCCTCGGCCTGCTGCCGGGCGTCGAGCGCGCGGTAGCGGGTCAGCATGGCCTGCGCCTGCTCGGCGTCGTCCCAGAAGCCGGGGTGCTGGCTGCGCTCCATCAGGCGGGACGCCTCGTCGGCGCGGCGCTCGGCCTCGGCCTCGAGGGCCTCGAAGCGCGCCAGCCACTCCGCGGCCTCGACGCGCAGGGCCTCGGCGTCGAGCGTGCGTTCGTGCCCGTCGACCGTGGGGACGGGCGCGGCGGGCTCGACGTCGAGACGCTCCACCACCACGCGGTCGCGCCGCACGGTGAGCCCCAGCCGCGCGCCCTTGGGCGGATCGTGCCGCACCAGGAAGTCGGCCAGCGACGCCGTCACCCGGCGTTCGATCTCGCGGCGCAGGAACCGCGCCCCGAAGTGCGGGTGGTAGCCGTGCGCCACCAGCCAGTCGAGCACCTCGCTGCCCACCTCGAGCGCCAGGTGGCGCCGCGCCATGCCCTCGCGCTGCGTCAGCTCGCTCAGCTCGCGCCGCGCGATCTGCCGGATGTGCGCGCGGTCGAGCGGGTGGAAGTGCACCACGTGGTCGAAACGATTGAGGAACTCGAAGCGGAACACCTGCAGCAGACGCCGGTCGAGCTCGGCGTCGAGCGCGCGCACGTCGCGCGGCCGCTGGAAGCCCAGGCCGGCCTCGCGGTAGACCTCCACGCCCGCGTTCGACGTGGCGATGATGATCATGCTGGCCGCCGAGATGGTCTCGCCGGCGCCGTTGATGAAGCGGCCCTCGTCGAACAGCTGCAGGAAGCGATCGTGCACCCGCGGGTGCGCCTTCTCGAACTCGTCGAGCAGCAGCACGCCGAAGGGGTGGCCCACCAGGCGCTGCGTCAGCACCCCGCGGCGCTGCGCCACCGAGGGCGCGTAGGGGTTGCCGAACAGCTCGTCGGTGTCGTCGGGGCCGGGGTAGTCGGCCATGTTCAGGCGCACCAGGCGGTGGCGGTCGCCGAACAGGTAGTCGGCCAGAAGCTGGGCCGCGTGTGTCTTGCCGACGCCGGTGGGGCCGACGAACAGCAGCACGCCGAAGGGGCGCCGCAGGTCGGTCAGGCCTGCCTTGATCAGCGCGATCATGCGCAGGATGGCGTCGACGGCCTCGTCCTGGCCCAGCAGCCGACCGGCCAGGAACCCGTGCACGTCGTCGAGGTCGAGGGGCACGCGCGGGTCGACCAGGCTCGAGGGCACGCGGGTGAGCTGGCTGAAGCGCCCGACGATCTCGGCCACGCCCAGCGCCGGCGCGTCCGGCGGCGCCAGAAGGCGCGTCTGCTGCAGCAGGTCGATCACCTTGCGCGGGAAGTGGCGGTCGCCCATGAAGCGGCCGGTCAGCTCGATGGCGATGGCGCGCCCGTCCGCGTCGAACGCGGGGCGATCCTGCGCGGCGGCGGCCCACGCGTCCCACTTCGAAACCACGCGCGCGACGCGCTCGGGCGGCGGCTCGTCGAGCCGGATGGCCACGAGGTGGTCGCCCAGCTCACCCGCGTAGTCGAGCAGCTCGTCGAGGGGCTGGGGCAGGGCCTCGGCCAGGATCGGCCGCGGCGACCGCGCCAGGTAGCGCAGCAGCAGGCCCTCCCAGTCCAGCCCGTAGGCCGCGTGCAGATCGCGGATCAGCGGGACGACCGGCGGATCGGCCACCAGCAGCGCGTCGAAGAAGCGCTGCGCGAAGTCGGTGGCCTCGCCGGGCTGCGGGAAGCGCCCGGCCAGTGTGCGCAGCCCGAACTGCAGCACGCGCGCGCCGTGCAGGATGCTGGGCCCTTCGCCGCGCGCCGCGCGCCGCACGATCTGGTGCAGCACCGCGGACTTGCCCACGCCGTGCTCGCCCACCAGCACCGGCGAGCGCGCGCCCCCGCCGGCCAGCACGACCTCTTCCACCTGCCGCAGCGCGTCGTGCACCTCGAAGGCAGGCGGCAGCGCGTCGGCCTTCGCCGCGGCGGTGAGGTCGGCGTCGATCCAGTCGTCGATGTCGATGTGCTTGGACTTCTTCCCCATGCGGGGGAGGTTCGCAGGGCCGCCGCCGACTGGCAACGGCTCTGCGCGCGGATTGGAGGCCGCGGTGGGCGGGGCGGGTGGTGGGCCGGGGCCCCTCAACGATTGGCGGGGCGGTCAGCGGTCAGCGGTCAGCTCTCAGCTTGCTCGCTTCGCTCGCGGGGTTGGCGAAGTTTCCACTTTCCTCGACCAACCCCATTGACGCCGCCGCGCCCGGCGGTGGTACGAGCAGAAGCGTGAGGTCGCTGCTCGCCCGCTCCATCGTGCCGACCCTGGCGCTCGCGCTGCTGAGCGGGCTGCAGCCTGCCGTCGCGTCGACGCCGCGCACCCTCGTCGACCGCGACGCGCGGGGCCGCCCGCTGTCGGCCGCGCACGTGCCGCTGGACGAGGCCACCGTGCCGATGCCGGGCATCCGCTCGCGCGTGTTCACCTACGACGACCGCGACAACCCGCTCAGCGTGGCCGAGGCCTTCGACGTCGGCCCGCAGCGGGGTCCGAGGGGTCAGGACGATCGCTTTCGCTTTCTCGGCCGATCCGCCGCGACGGTCGCTGTGACGGTCGGGTTGGCCGGTTCGGCACCTTCGACTCACAAACGAAGGCGGCATCGTCCAGCCGGGGCCTTCGGATCGCAGCGGGTGCCCGCGATGGAAATGCGAAATGTGATCTTGACCCCATCTCTCCTGCCATGACGGGTGATGGGCTCGATAGGCTTCGGGCTTTGCGGAGGCGAGTGACGGAGCTTGACGATGGGGACTCGGCCTTTGTAGAGGCAGTCCGCGCATACAATAGGGAGCTGGAGTGGGTGATGGTAGGCTTGTCGGAGCCGCTTGAGCCTGCTCTGGAGATCCGAGACGAGTTGCTGCACCAAGACTATCGTGACTTCCGTCGGCGCTTCTCCGTGCACGGTCCGTATTCAATCCACGATCTCTTGAGAGACCGTGATTTGGTGGCGTTGGTCGAGGTCCTCAAGGTCCGACGGCGCGGATCTAGCATCTCCGTGCGGGCCACGGACGTTTTCAAAGGTGAAATGATATGGCTGGGGTCAAGTGTAGTTGTTCCAAGGTCATGGATGCCAAGCCCGTGGTTTGTGGAAGGTGAGTCGGCGATTCTGTCCGCATTCCGTATCTCAGGCCAACTGGTCGCGTCCGGGCTCCTAGGGAGACTGCCGGTGGAGTGTGTCGGCGGGAGGGAGTTTGTCCGCGCAGTGGGTCAGACCGTGGGATTTTGGGATGGCGTGCCAGTACGCACAGTCGGGTCCGACGTGCTGGTTGGGTTGGATGATGCGGTCCATCTCTTGCGACCCGTGACTCTGAGTCCTCCGAAAACACCGAAGGTGTACAAATTCTGATGTGGTCGACGCGTCTTCGTCGAATTCGTACACTTCGAGTGATCCGCCGGGCCACTACGGTTGACTCGATGCTCAGGTGTAGGTGCCCAGTTTGCCAGGGGCCGCTAGTCGTAAGTTTCGACTCAGGTGCCGGCGGTCACGTTTGTGCGGTGGCGTGCTCTGCGGACTCGACGCACATGCACACCTACCGGAGATTTCGGGCCGCTCCGCCAGATTGGGAGCAGTGCGCATCCGATGAGTGGATCGATTGAGCCCGTCGCAGCGACCCGGGGTCCGGGGGGTCAGGACGATCGCTTTCGCTTTCTCGGCCGATCCGCCGCGACCGTCGCTGTGACGGTCGGGTTGGCCGGTTCGGCACCTTCGATTCAGGAACGAAGGCGGCATCGCCCAACCGGGGCCTTCGGATCGCAGCGGGTGCCCGCGATGGAAATGCGAAATGTGATCGTCCTGACCCCATGTCTCCGAGCCATCACATCAACAACGTCGCCGAGTTTCCGTCGTGGGCCGGAGACCCGCGGAATATCCGCTTCCTATCGTCGCGACCAAGCGGCGGTGCCCACCTTCGCTCCGTGCAGGGTCATCGGGGTAGCTACCAGAATCCCATTCGCGGTCGTCTAATCGACCGAGAGGCAATGCTGAGCCAGGGGTCGTAGGAGTTAAGCTTGACAGAAGATAGACTGAAGAAGTGGCAGGAGAAGCTCCGTCAATCGCTCTGCGGCACTGGACGGGCGGGGCGTCTCTCTGCGCCCGATTCATATGGCCTCGCTGACGTTGTAGTAGCATTGCCGGTTCGTGGCCAGTTGCTTGAGTTCTATGAGGTCGCAGATCCCGAGGACGTCTCGATACCCTGGTTCGTGGAGTGGCTTCATCTCTTTCCGCTGGCCGAGCTAATCCTGTCGCAGGAGGGCTTTCGGTCTCCGATCGGTAAGGCCCAGACGTTGCTGCCCGGTTGGTCACCATCGTGGATCGCGGTCGGCGAGGTTGGTGGCGATCCTGTGATTGTCGATACCGCTGTGGCTGAGTGCCCAGTACTAATGGCAAACCACGGTGCGGGGCCGTGGGACGCCAAGCTAGTTGCGCCCAGTCTCGGCGATTTTCTTCGCCTGCTGGTGGCTTGGCTCAAGCTTTGGCACCAAGAGGGAGGAGATGTTCGATCGTCTGACGGGAGTCTGAAGGCGAGCGTGGTGGACGGAATCGAGTCGACAGTGACGGCGCATCTGCCGCTTCAGCACCGTGTCAACTTCCTCAGTTTTGTTGGCTGATTTCAAGTGTCGCCTCGGCGGAGGCGATCCGTGACTCTGAGTCCCCCGAAAACACTCAGCTTCTGGGCCAGGCAGTGATCTGGTCGCCGTCGACCTCGGCGGATCGGACCTCCAACGGGCCTGGCGAGGGTGATCGCGGCCCAGCTCGGGCGCTCTGGCGCGACCCGTGACTCTGAGTCCTTCGAAAACACTCAGCTTTCGGGCCAGGCGGTGTTCGGGTCGCCGCCGACCCCGGCGGATCGGGCGTCCAGCGGGTCCGGCGAGGGTGATCGCGGCCGAGTTCGGGGGCTGTGGCTGCTGTGACGCTGGATTCGGCGCGCACGGGTGCGCTGGCGCGGCGGGGCGCGCGGGGCGATGGCGGGTTCGGAGGCGCCGGCGGCGGGGGTCAGCCGTCGGCGAGCGCTCTCGGGGGCTCGCCCCACTCCGCGGGCCAGAAGGGCCACGGGGCGTCGGGCGGCAGGAAGGGGCCGACGATCGGGGCGTCGTCGAACGCGTCGTTGATCAGGGCCGGGTAGTCGAAGCCGTCGGGCAGATCGGTCCAGGGGTGCTCGGGGTCGGCGTCGTCGTGGGTGACGGCGGCGCGTCCCTGCTCGACGACCTCGGCGACCGCCGCCATGACGGCGCCGCGCGAGGCGGGCGGCCTGGCTCAGCGGTCGCGGGGCTCGCAGTCGGGCGTGGGCTGCACGTGCTCGTTGGCCTGGCAGGTGCGCAGGGCGCGCATCAGGCCCTGGACGAAGGCGTCGGCTTCGGCCAGCACGTCGGGCGGGTTGCCCGTCTCGTACTCGTGGGCCGTCGCCGCGCCGGCGCGCACCAGGCGCACCGTGCTGGCGCCGCCGTCGGCGCAGTCGGGGCAGCCGTAGCGTTCGGCCAGCTCGACGCCGAGCAGCGCGGCGCCCAGCGCGCGGGCGCGGTCGTGGCCGGCGACGGTCAGCGTGCCGCTGTGGGTCGTGCACGGGGCGTCGGGGCCGAGGTTGTCGCAGACGCTCAGCGTGGTCACGTCGCACGCGCCCTCCACATCGAGGGGCGAGCCCTCGATGCGCAGATCGCTGACGCAGCCCTCGATGCACTCGCCGAAGCTGTTGCGGCCGCCGGTGACCATCGGATCGCGCCGGTTGTCGAGGCACAGGCCGCTGCCCCCGCAGGCCGCCTCGCACGCTTCGCGCGTCTCGAAGTTGTTCTCGTTGCCCTGGCAGCCTCCGTAGATGAACTCGACGCACGCGCCGATGGCGGCGTCGAAGGCCCAGCGCGGGATGGCGGCGTCGCAGGGCCCCACCTCGATGGGCAGCCCGCACGCGTCCGGGCCCTCGCAGGCGCCGGACGACGCGGCGTCGACGCCGGCGGCCTGGGCCTCGCACAGGTTGCCGTAGGTCATGCCGTCGCAGCCGCACACCGGCATCACGACCGCGGGGCAGTCTTCGGGCCGCGGCCGGCAGATACCCTGCGCGTCGGCCCAGTCGCAGAAGTCGCCGGGGAAGTCGCAGAACTCGGCGTCGGCGCAGGTGTCGCCGGCGCGGGCGCCGCAGGCCACGCCGCCGCCCCCGCCGCACGCGTCGCGGCAGGCCTCGATGGTCTCGAAGTTGTTGTCGTTGCCGCCGCAGCCACCCCAGATGAACTCGACGCAGTCCCCCACGAGGGGATCGAAGCCGAAGCGCTGGAAGGCCGCCGCGCAGGGGCCCGAGTCGAGGGGCAGGCCGCACGCGCCGCCGGGGCCGCCGCAGGGGCCGATCGACGCGGTGTCGGTGCCGGCCGCCTGAGCGAAGCACTCGTTGTCGTAGGTCTCGCCGTCGCAGCCGCACACCGGCGCGAAGATCTCGATGCAGGCCTCGGGGCGGGGCTGGCAGACGCCCTGCGCGTCGGCCCAGTCGCAGCCCAGGTTCGCGAAGTCGCAGAACTGGTCGCCGCCGCAGGTGGGGCCGGCGCGGCCGCCGCAGGCGACGCCGGGGCCGCCGCACTCGCCGGGCGTGTTCACGTCGCTGCCCGCGGCCTGCGCCTCGCACGCGTTGGCGTAGGTCTGGCCGTCGCACGCGCACACCGGATCGAAGACGTCGTCGCAGCCGACGGGCCGCGGCCGGCACACGCCCTCGCGATCGGTGAAGTCGCAACCGGCCTGGGCGAAGTCACAGAACTCGTCGTCGGCGCAGGTGTCGCCGGCCCTCGCGCCGCAGCGGCGGTCGATGCCGCCCTCGCACTGCAGCTGGCAGGCCTCGAGCGTCTCGAAGTTGTTGTCGTTGCCGCCGCAGCCGCCGTAGACGAACTGCACGCAGCGGCCCTGATCCGGCGCGTACGCCCAGCGGGGGATGGCGGCCTCGCAGTCGCCCTGCACGATGGGCTGCAGGCAGATCTCGGGCACGTCGCGGCATTCGCTGATCTGCCACTCGCACCGGCCGTCGAGGGTCTGCTCGCAGGTCACCTCGGGCCCGTTGCCGTCGGGGCATCGCATCACCGGCGGGGGCGGTCCGCACGCCTCGTCGGGGCAGATCTCCACGTCGCACTCGCCGGCGAAGGCGGCGTCCACGCCGGCCGCGTGGGCCTGGCAGAGGTTGCCGTAGGTGTTGCCGTCGCAGCCGCAGACGGGATCGTAGTTGGCGTCGCAGGCCTCGGGCCGGGGTCGGCACAGCCCCTGGGCGTCGGCGAAGTCGCAGCCGTCGCCCTCGAAGTCGCAGAACTGGTCGTCGTTGCAGGTGGGGCCCGCGAAGCCGCCGCAGGCCGGCCCGGGCTGGCCGCCCATGCCGCCGTCGCCGCCCATGCCGCCGGCGCCGCCGCCCATGCCGCCGGCGCCGCCGCCCATGCCGCCGGCGCCGCCGCCCATGCCGCCGGCGCCGCCGCCGTCGCCGCCCATGCCCGGCTCGCCGCCGACGCCGGGCGTGCCGCCCACGCCGCCGGCGCCGCCGCCGTCGCCGCCCATGCCCGGCGTGCCGCCGGTGCCGCCCTCACCCCCGGCGCCCATGGTCGCGTCGGCGCCCATGTCGGCGCCGCCGCCCCCGTCGTCGTCGTCTTCCTGGCAGCCCACCACCATCGCGGCCAGCGCCAGCGCCAGCGTGGCGCGCAGCGTGTACTGCAGTCCCAGCGTCTTCATGCGGAAACCTCCCCTCGGGTCTATCGTGCCGTCGGGATGCAGTTTCGGTGCCCGGGGGCAAGGCGCGCAACGGGGTCGGAGAGGAGCGGCGCGACGCGGACTTTCGGGACGAGCCCTCGAAAAACCGAGGCGCGTCGACTCGCGCGCCCCCTGGTCACGCCCCCTTGTAGCTCAGCACCGGCCGCAGGCGGCGCACGATGCGCGTCAACGGCCGCTGGGCGCGCATGACCGCTTCGATGTCGCGGTAGGCGCCCGGCGCCTCCTCGACCAGCCGGCCCGCGCGGGCCTCGTCGAAGAACACGCCGCCCATCTGGGCGCGCAGTCGGCCGGGGTCGAAGCGGCGGCGCGCCTCGGTGCGGGTGCAGCGCCGACCCGCGCCGTGGGAGGAGGACCACAGGGCCTCCGCGCAGCCGCGCCCCTCGACGTGGTAGGTGAGCGTCGCCATCGAGCCGGGGATTACGCCGGGCTCGCCCGTTCGCGCCGAGATGGCGCCTTTCCGGTGCAGCCAGCCGTGCGCGTAGGGCTCGACGTGGTTGTGGTCACAGTCGATGGGCGCGCCGGTCGGCGCGGCGCCCAACACGCCCTCCAACACGACCCCGACCGCGTCGAGCAGCGCCTGTCGGTTCGCCCGGGCGTAGGCGCGCGCCCAGGTGAGGTCGGCCAGGTAGGCGCGACCCTCGGGGGAGGCGTCCAGCAGCGGATCGAACGCGCCCCGGCCTCCGGCGTGGGCGTCGCGGATGGCCTCGCCGGCGCCGCGCGAGCCGCTGTGCACCGCGGCCCACAGCCAGCCTTGCTCGTCGGCCTGCAGCTCGACGAAGTGGTTGCCTCGCCCCACGGTGCCGAGCTGCCGCTGGGCGAGGCGGCGCGAGACGCTCGCTGGCGGCGGAGCCAGCGCGTCGGGCCAGGGCAGGGGGTCGGGCCGGAGCTGCACCGGAGCCAACGCGCGCAGCGCCCGCAGCACCGCGCCGGCCTCGGCCCGCCCGAGGCGCGCGGCCTCGACGTCGAAGGCCTGCGTGGCCACGCCGCACCCGATGTCGCCCCCGACCGCGGCGGGATAGAGCTGGTGGTCGGTGGCCACGACGGTGCCGACGCACACGTCCCCGGCGAGGTGGACGTCGGGCATGACCGCGATGGCCCGCACGCCCGGTGCTCGGGCCATGCGGTCGAGCGCGCGCGCCACGTCGGAGGCCAGCGGCTCGACCAGCCAGGTGGTGCGCTCAGCCATCGCTCACCTCCTTGGCGTGGAAGGCCAGGAAGGGCACGCGCCGGCGGTGCACCGATCGCGCGACCTCGTCGCGCAGCCACCCGGCCGCGGCCTCGAGCGCCGCGCCCAGCCCCGCGGGCCCGATCAGGACGACGTCGAGCCGAGCGGTGGTGCCCGCGGGGTGCACCGACTCGACCGTCGTGGCGTTCAGCGCGGGGTGGCCCGCGGCGCCCAGCGCGAGCTCCAGCGCGCGGGCCACCTGCCCGCACAGCTGTCGTTCCTTGCGCCGCCGCCCTCGGCCGGGCTCGACGCGGTGTTGATGATAGAGGTAGGGATCCTGGCCGTCTTCCGGCCCGAGCTCGGCGCACAGCGCCTTCATCTGCCGGCGCAGCTGCGCCCGGCGACGATCGTCCTTCATGTCGATTGACTCACTGTTCCAGGGACCAGCGGTCGCGCGCCCGCACGGGCGACGTCGAGCCGCGATGAACGCCTTAGTGGGCGACCCCTGGGACAACGAGCTGCACGACATCACCTCCGGCGATGGGGTGGGGTGGAACGTGGCCGAGGGTAGTGAGGGCGGCGGGGCTTGGCAAGGCGTTCGGGGTGCCTGAGCCGACCACGACCACGACGACGACCACGACCACGTCTTGGGCGTTGGGTCAGGCTGCGGCGTGGTGGGCGGCGGGGCGCGCGCGCGGCAGGGGGCCGCCGTTCACCGACAGCCGCGCGTTGACCGTGCGCGCCAGATCGCGGGCCTCGCCCATGTCGCCGGTGAGGAACATCGCCACCAGCCGGTCGAGCGCGTTCTCGAGCGGGATGTCGGCGAGCGTCGCCACCAGCGCGGTGTCGTCGAGCAGCATGGTGGTGAAGCCCTCGCCGCGCAGCGTCGCGAGCAGCTGGCCGGCCTGCATCGCGAGCTGCACCTGGCGCTTGCCGTCCAGCTTGTAGTTGGCCTCGGGCCACAGCGCGTAGGGCATCAGCGCCTTGATGCGGTAGTCCATCACCTCGTGGAGGTAACGCTCCTCGTCTTCGATCTCGAAGCCGTAGCGGGCGCGATTCTCGAACCAGGGCGTGTTGGGGAACAGCCCAGCGAAGGTCACCGGGATGGAGAAGCGCTCGCGGCCGCGGAAGACGCGGCGCAGGAAGTCGAGCGTCTCGGCCGTGCTCTCGTCGTCCTCGCCGGGGGCGGGGTAGAGGATGGAGGCGACGGTGAAGACGCCCGCGTCGAGGCAGGCGGTGAGCGTTCGCTCCATCTGCGCGACGCGGTTCTTCTTCTTGCCCAGGCCGTCGGCCAGCACGCGCGGCGAGCCGGACTCGACGCCGAAGAACAGTCCCCACAGGCCCCCCTCGGTGAGCGTCGGCAGCAGGCGGGGGTCGAGGCCGTGGGGGGTGGCGTAGGCGCTGTAGAGCAGGTCGGTGCCGGCGGCGGTCAACGCTCGGCTGACGTCGGCCATCGTCGAGAACGGGGTGGCGGAGCCGGCGAACCGGAAGCCGCGGGTGTCGTGCTGGCGGCGCAGGGCGGTCAGCTCGGCCACGATGTGATCGGCGGGCTTCACGCGCCG
>JAUHXL010000109.1 GCA_030426945.1 bacterium | reverse complement strand
GCGGGCCTCGATCTCGCCCTCAAGCTGGCCGCCGCCGCCGCGCTCGCGTTCGCGTTCTTCGGCCTCGGTCGGATCGGCTGGCTGCCCGACTTCCTCGCCCGGCGCCTGGTCAGCCTGGTCATCGTGCTCATCGGCGCAAGCACGCTCGTGTTCGGCGCCCTGCGCGTGGCCCCCGGCGATCCGGTCGACTCGATCCTCGGCGAGCAGGCCAGCGCCGAGGCGCGCGCCGCGCTGACCGAGGCCCTGTGCCTCGACGCGCCCCTGCTGACCCAATACGACGACTGTTTCTGGGACACGGTGCTCGACGGGAGCCTCGGCCGCACCTTCGACGTCTCGCCGCAGCCGGTGATCGACCTCGTGGCCGAGAGCTTCCCGGCCACCGCCGAGCTGGCGCTGGCCGGCATGATCGTCGCCCTCTGCATCGCGTTGCCCCTGGGCCTGCTCGCGGCCCTGCGTCAGGCGACGTGGGTCGATCACACGGCCACCGGCTTCGCGATGCTCGGCGTCGCCGTGCCCGCGTTCTGGCTCGGCCCGATGCTGATCCTGGCCTTCACCGTGCACCTCGACTGGCTGCCCAGCCCCGCCCGCACCGATCAGCCGCTGGCCGCGCTGGTGCTGCCCGCGCTCACCCTGGGCACCTCGTTGTCGGCCAAGCTGACCCGGATGGTGCGCAGCAGCCTGCTCGAGGTGATGGGCGACGAGTACGTGGTGACCGCCCGCGCCAAGGGCCTGCCCGAGCCGGTCATCCTGGTGAAGCACGTGCTGCGCAACGCGCTGATCCCCGTCGTCACGGTGATGGGCATCCAGTTCGGCGCGCTGCTGACCGGCGCCATCGTCACCGAGAAGGTGTTCGCGCGCCCAGGCGTGGGCACCTTGCTGCTCGACGCCATCCAGACCCGCGACTACCCCACGGTGCAGGGCACCGTCCTGCTGATCGCCACCACCTACGTCACGGTGAACCTGCTGACGGACGTGCTCTACGCGGTGATCGATCCGCGCGTGCGGCTGGACGCGTGAGCGCCCGGCGCCCCACCTGGCTGGCTCGCCTGCCCTACTGGGCCGGCGGCACGCTGCTCTGCGCCCTGCTGCTGGCGGCGGTCTTCGCCCCCTGGCTGGCGCCCTTCCCGGTGGACCGCTACGACTTGATCAACGATCTCGGCCCGCCCGACGGCACGCACTGGCTGGGCACCGACGAGAACGGCGTCGACCTGCTGTCGCTCATCATCTGGGGCGCGCGCGTCGCGGCCCTGGTCGGCTTCGGCACCGTGACGCTCTGCGCGACCGTCGGCGTCACCCTCGGCGCGATCAGCGGCTACTACGGCGGCCTCGTCGACGAGGTGCTGATGCGCGTCATCGACGTGCTGATGGCCTTCCCCGGCATCCTGCTGGCGATCCTGATCATCGCGGTCACCCGCGAGCCCTCGGTCACCGCGGTGGTGTTCGCCCTCAGCGCCACGGGCTGGGCGGGCTACGCGCGGCTGGTGCGCGGCCAGGTGTTGTCCCTGCGCGAGCGCCCGTTCGTGCAGGCCGCTCACGCGATGGGCGCCCGCGGGCCTTGGATCATCACGCGCCACCTGCTGCCCAACGTGATGGCCCCGGTCATCGTGCAGGCCACGTTCGGCGTGGCGGGGGCCATCCTGGCCGAGGCGGGGCTCAGCTTCCTCGGCCTGGGCCCCGACGGCGTGCCCTCTTGGGGGGCGCTGCTCGATCGGGGCGCGCGCTACTTCCTGATCAGCGAGCACCTCGCCCTGTTCCCCGGGCTGGCCATCGTGGGCACCGTCCTCGGCATCAACCTGCTGGGCGACGCCCTGCGCGACCGCTGGGATCCGCGCCGCACGGGGACCTGAGAGTCGCCGCGTTGCAGGTGCGGGGTGCAGTTGCTATGGTCCCGCGCTCGACTGCGCCTGCGGTCGGCGACGGACCCACGACACCGAGGGGATCGATGGCGGAGACCAGCCAACTGAAGCGGCGCATCGGCCAGCGGGTCATCTTCGGCTTCCCCGGCACCCGCGTGCCCCCGGAGCTCGCCCGCCTCGACGAAGAGTGGGGCATCGGCGGCTACATCCTGTTCAAGCGCAACTGCGAGCAGTTCGAACAGCTGATGGATCTGACCGAGGAGCTCTGGCAGATGGGCCAGGGCACCCCGCCCTTCATCGGCATCGACCACGAGGGCGGTCAGGTCCACCGCCTGCCCGAGCCCTTCACGCTCTTCCCCGACATGGGGCACCTGGGCCAGGTCAGCTCGGTGTCGGTGGCGTACGAGGTGGGCGCCGTCATCGGCCGGGAGCTGACCGCGAGCGGCTTCAACCTGAACTTCGCGCCCGTCCTCGACATCGACAGCAACCCGGACAACCCGGTCATCGGGCGGCGATCCATCTCGAAGGATCCCCACAAGGTCGCCTCGCTGGCCAAGGCGGTCATCCGCGGTCTGCACGACAACGCGATCATCGCCTGCGGCAAGCACTTCCCCGGCCACGGCGACACGCGCGAGGACAGCCACCACACCCTGCCGGTGTGTGATCTGGACGTCGAGCGGCTCAAGAGCGTGGAGCTGCTGCCCTACCGCGAGCTGGTCACGCCCTCGTCGCCCCAGCTCGACCTGGTGATGACCGCCCACGTCATGTACCCCAAGGTCGACCCCGACCACATGGCCACCACCAGCCGCACCATCATCCAGGAGCTGCTGCGCATGGAGCTGGGCTTCAAGGGCCTGGTGGTGACCGACGACCTCGAGATGAAGGCCGTCACCAGCACGATCGGCATCGAGGACGCCACCCGGCAGGCGCTCGAGGCGGGGGTGGACCTGTTCCTGGTGTGCCACTCGATCGACGAGCAGGTGAAGGTGCTCGAGACGCTGCTCGACGAGGCCGAGAAGGGCAACTTCCCGCGCCACCTGTGGGAGCGCGGCTACAAGCGGGTGCGCGACGTCAAGGCGCGCCACTTCCGGGTGCTGCGCACCGTCGACCGCGTGCACGCGCGGGAGCTGGTGGGCAACCGGGAGCACCAGCGCATCTCGCGCCGCCTCAAGGACGGCAAGTAGCCCAGAGCACGAACTCGACGTTGCCGCGCGCGCCCTCGAGGCTCGAGCGCACCGTCCCCCGCGGCACCAGGCCCACCTCGACCACCGCCGCCTCGACGCGCCGGCAGGCCTCGTCCCAGGCCGCCGGATCGCGCACGATGCCCCCCGCGCCCACGTCCGCCGCGTCCAGCTCGAACTGCGGCTTGACCAGCAGCAGCGCCTGGGCGTCCGGCCCCAGCAGCGGCACCGCCGGCGCCAGCAGCCGACCCAGCGTGTTGAAGGAGATGTCGGCCACCAGCAGGTCGACGCGATCCGGCACGAGATCCGCGTTGAGATCCTTCGCGTGGGTGCGCTCGAGGTTCACCACCCGCTCGTCCGTCTGCAGCGTCCAGTCGAGCAGCCCGTAGCCCACGTCCACCGCGTACACCCGCCGCGCGCCCCGCTGGAGCAGGCAGTCGGTGAAGCCGCCGGTGCTCGCGCCGAGGTCGAGCGCCACCGCCCCGGTCGGATCGATCCCGAAGTGATCCAGCGCGCCCGCGAGCTTGACCCCGCCGCGGCTGACGAAGGCGTGCGCCTTGCGCCCCTTCACCCGCAGCGCGACGTCGGCCGGCACCCGCTCGCCCGCCTTGTCGGCCCGGCGCTCCGCCACCACGACCTGACCGGCCATGATCAGCGCGCGGGCCTTGGCCAGATCCGGCGCCAGCCCGCGCGCGACCAGCAGCGCGTCGATCCGCTCCTTGCGCGGGCGCGCCACGTCAGACGGTGCGGCGGGCGATCGTGTCGGCCAGCGCCCAAAGCGCCGCGCCGCCCTCGCCGAGCGGCGCCAGGGCGGCGCGCGCCTCGGCGTGCACCGCGTCGCGCTTCGCGATCGTGCCGTCCAAGCCCAGGTGGTGCAGGTAGCTGTTGCCGTCGCGCTCGGCGTCCTGCACGGCGTCGAGCACGTCGTCGGTGATCTGGAACAGCAGCCCCAGCGCCGCGCCGTACCGCCCGACAGCCTCCACCGCCTCGGCGTCCGCCCCGGCGGCGATCGCCCCGCCCTCGGCCGCCGCCCGGATGAGCGCGCCGGTCTTGCGCCGCTGCATCTGCTCGAGCGCCGCCAGCGTGCCCACGCCGCCGATGTCCTCGACCTGGCCGCCGACCATCCCGCCGCCGCCCGCCGCCGCGCCCAGCAGCGCGACCAGGCGGGCCGTGCGCTCGGCCGGCGCGTCGGCGGCGCCCAGCGTGCGGAAGGCCTCGGTGAGCAGCGCGTCGCCAGCGAGGATCGCCGTGGCCTCGTCGAACTGGACGTGGCAGGTGGGCCGGCCGCGCCGCTCGGCGTCGTCGTCCATGGCCGGCAGGTCGTCGTGCACCAGGCTGTAGGTGTGGATCATCTCCACCGCCATCGCCCAGGGCAGCGCCGCGTCGGCGTCGCCGCCGACCGCCTCGGCCGCCAGCAGCGCCAGCACCGGGCGCACGCGCTTGCCCCCCCCGAACAAGGTGTAGCGGCACGCTTCGACCAGGGCCGGCGGCCACTCGGCCCAGCCGGCGGCGTGGGCCTCGAGCGCGGCGTCGAAGCGCGCGCGCAGCACGTCGAGGCTCATGACAAGGGCTCCGCCAGCGTGCGGCGCAGCTCCTCGACCTTGCGCTCGGCGCCGTCGAGCAGGCCGCTCCCCTGCCGCGCGAGCCCGACGCCGCGCTCGTACAGCGCCAGCGCCTCCTCGAGGGGCAGGTCGCCGCCCTCGAGCCGCCCCACGAGCGCCTCGAGCTCGTCCACGATGACCTCGAACCGCGGGGCCTCGTCGGCCGCCGCCTGCTGCTTCTTGCTCATTGATCCTCGCTGTCCGCGCCCGGGGCCGTCGCGCGCACCTCGGCGCGCACCCGACCCCGGTGCAGCATGATGTCCAGGGTGTCGCCCGGTCGCACCTCATCGTGCGCGCGCACCGGCCGACCCCCGTGCAGGGTGATGCTGTAGCCCCGCCCCAGCGCGGCCAGCGGCGACACCCCGCCCAGCCGCGCCAGCAGCTCCCGCCAGTCCGCGCGGCGCGCCGGCAGGCGCCGCGCCAGATCCGCCTCCAGCCGCTCGGTCAGCGCGCGCAGCCGGACACGGGGCGCCGTGGTGAGCGCCGGGGCCGCGGACTGCAGGCGTCCCGCGGCCAGGGCCAGCCGCCGCCGCGCGTCCGCCACCCGCGCCCCCGGCTCCGCCGCCCGCACCCGACCCTCCAGGCGCCGCAGCCGTAGCCGATCGCCCTCGATTCGAGCGTCCATCGCGCGCGCCAGCCGCTCACCGAGGCGGTGCAGCGTCAGCCGCCGATCATGAAAGGCCAGGCCGCGGGCCAGGGCCCGCTCGAGGTGCGCCAGCCGCGTACGGCGCCGCTCGAGCCGCGCCTCGAGCGCGCGATCGAGGCGCTCGAGCGTCGCGTCCAGCCAGGCCAGGAGCTGATCGCGCTCCGGCACGGCGGCCTCGGCGGCGGCCGAAGGCGTCGGCGCCCGCAGATCGGCCACCAGATCGGCGATGGTGGTGTCCGTCTCGTGGCCCACGGCGCTGATGACCGGCACCGGGCAGGCGGCGATGGCCCGCGCGACGACCTCCTCGTTGAAGGCCCAGAGGTCCTCCATGCTGCCGCCGCCGCGGCCGACGATCACCACGTCCACGCCCGGCGCCCGGGCGACGGTCGCCAGCGCCGCGGCGACCTCCTCCGCCGCGCCCGGCCCCTGGACGCGCGCCGCGCACAGCACGATCGGGATCTGGGGCGCGCGGCGTTGGATCACCGCCTCGATGTCGCGCCGCGCCGCGCCGGTGGCGCTGGTGACGACGCCCACCTTCCGGGGCAGCAGCGGCAGGCCACGCTTGCGGCCGGCGTCGAACAGCCCCTCGGCGCCGAGGCGCTTCTTGAGCGCCTCGAAGGCCGCGTGCAGCCGCCCGGCGCCCGCGGGCTGCAGATCCTCGATGACCAGCTGATAGCCGCCGCGCGGGGGGTAGACGCTGATGCGTCCGAAGGCCAGCACCTGGTCGCCGACGTCCGGGCGATAGCGCAGGCGCTGGACGGTGGTCCGCCAGACGACCGCGTCGATGCGCGCCTCGGCGTCCTTCAGGGTGAGGTAGGCGTGACCGCTGTGGTGCAGCTTGAGCGCGCTCAGCTCGCCCTGCACCCAGATGTTGAACAGGCGAGCTTCGAGCAGATCCTTGATCTGCCCGGTCAGCTCACCGACGGAGAGCGGCTCCACGAGCGTGGTCTGGGAGGAGGTCGCCACCACGTCGCGGGTGTACCACGGCGCGCCGGGCGGTCACAGGGCGGTCAGAGTGGGCGCAGGTACAGCGCCAAGATGAGGATGCCGCCGTCGTGCTTGAAGCCCGCCTGGTAGAACATGCGGTTCATCGGCAACCGCACGTCGATGTCCACCTTGCTGTCGGGCACGGCGAACTTGATGTTGTGCTGATGGGCCCCCGCCGGGCCCTGGTAGGTGAAGTCGGCCGACCGCCCGTTCGGCAGCACGACCTGCTCGGCTTGGCCCCGGGTGAGCTTCAGGTCGTGCTTGGCGAGCTGCTTGAACATCGTGTAGCCGCCAAAGGCCTTCTCGAGGGCGCCCTGCACCTTGCGCAGCGCGGGATCCTTCTGGCCGCCCGCCTTGGTCGCGTGGATGACCGCGACCTTCAGCCGGACGTCCGCCGCCTTCGCCTGCGCCGCGCCCCCGAGCGTCATCAGCAGACCGAGCGCGAGCGCCCAGCCCATGTGCTTGAACCCCTGCATCAGATTGGATCCTCCGTCAGCGAGGCGTCGCCTTCGTCGTCTTCGCCGTCGAGCAGCCAGATGACGGTCGCGCCACCCTCGTCCTCACCCGGCGAGCTGATCAGCACCGTCTTGTTCCCGTCGTTGCGCACCGCCTCGACGGCCACCGGTGAGTCGGTGTCGACACCGTCCTCCACGCCCGATCCGCCACCGCCCACCCCGCCGGGCGCGACGGCGCGCACGACGATGAACGCCACGGCCGCCGCGGCCGCCGCGCTGACCACGACCGGCGTCCAGTGGCGCGCCCACCACGCCTTGAGGCGATCACCCAGGGGCTCGACCGCCGGCGTCGCGGGTCGCGCCGGCGACGGCGCCGCCTCCACCCCGCCCGCTTGGGCCAGCTCGTCGGTGATGCGATCGGCGAAGCCGCTGAAGTCGGCCGCCTGCACGATCTCGTCGGTGTGTCGTCGCAGCAGCGCGCCCAGCTCGGTGAGCTCGGCAGCTTCCGCCGCCAGCGCGGGCTCGTCGGCGAGCCGCGCCTCGAAGGCCGCGGCCTCGTCCGGGCTCAGCTGCCCGTCGACGAACCGCAGCAAGGTGTCCCTGTCCTGCTCGGTCATGACCGCTTCCTCACTCCCTCGCCGGCGCGATCCGCCAGATGACTGCCGGCGGCCTCGAGGTACGGTTTGAGCGCCTTCTGCAGATTCTTGCGCGCGTGGTGCAGCCGGCTCATGACCGTGCCCAGGTGGCAGTCCATGACCTCGGCGATCTCTTCGTAGCTCAGCCCCTCGACCTCGCGCAGCGTGATGATGGTGCGGTGATTCTCGCTGAGCTCGGCCAGCGCCGCCTCGATCGCCACCCCGAGCTCCTCGTTCTCGAACTTGAAGCCGGGGTGCATCGCCCGCGTGTCGCCGGTCAGCGGCATCACCGTCACCGCCTCGTCCCGCCGCCGGAAGGTCTCGTCGTATTCGACCGGCCGCATCTTCTTGTGCTTCCGAATGTGGTCGATACAGACGTTCACGACGATCCGGTACAGCCAGGTGTAGAACGAGCTGTCGCCCTTGAAGTTCGCGATGTTGCGGAAGACCTTGATGAAGGCCACCTGCGCGGCGTCCATCGCGTCGTCCGGGTTTCGCAAGACCCCGTAGGCGATGCCGTAAGCGCGCCGCTGATAGCGTTCGACCAGGACGCGAAAGGCGGCAGGGTCTTCGGCCTGGCAGCGGGCCACGAGCTCGTCATCCGTCGGTTCCAATCAGACCTCCGCCGCCGACGCGCCGACACGTGCATCATTCACGCGGGCCGCATCTTATTTGATGTGCGGCCCGATTGCATGGGGGCTGACCCGGCACCTTCAGCCCGACCGCGACGGGCGCTGCGACGCGCGCAGGCCCAGGACAATCATTGGCGCGAGGGCCCTCGATGCTCGTATATGCACCTATCACCCTCCGCGGCATGAACGCGGGGGATCCCGCGGTTGACGGTTGCACATGACCCCGCCCCCTCCCGCATTCGAGCGCATCGAGCGCGCCCTGCGCCTCACCCGCCGCCGCCTGCGCCTGCGCGCCGGCGTGAGCGCGCTGGGCTGGCTGCTCGCCGCCGGCGGCGTCGCCCTGGCCATCGCCGTGCTGGTCGGCGCGGCGGGCGCCTCGAGCGTCTGGGCGCGCGGCGCGCTCGTCGCCCTCGGCCTGATCGGGATCGGCGCCGTGGCCGCCCGGGTGCTCTGGCCCCTGCGCGGCACCGGGCGCGACGCCGCGGTGGCGGCGCACCTCGAGGATCAGCTCGGCACCCTGCACGACGGCCTGCTCGCCAGCGTGCAGTTTCGCGCCGCCTGGCCCGACGTGCCCGCGGGCTCCCCGGCGCTGGTCGAGGGGCTGGCCCACCAGATGGCCGCCCGCCTCGACGGCGCGGATCTGGGCGCGCTCACCCCCCTGCGCCCCGCGCGCCGTGGGTGGATCGCCGCGGGGGGCGTCGCGGTCGCCTGGGCCATCCTGCTGCTGGCCGCCCCGCGCTGGGTGGACGCGGGCCTGGCTGCCCTCAGCCCCCCACCGCTCAACGCCCTCGGCGAGCGCCAGACCGGGCCCCTGGTCGGCGACCTGATCGTCACCCTGCACTTCCCGGATCACGTGAAGCGCAAGCCGCGCACCATCCCCAACTCGACCGGGGACATCGAGGCGCCCAAGGGCACCCGCGTCGAGATCTCGGCCACCACGCTGGCCCCCGCCCGAGGGGCCGCCCTGCGCTTCGGCGAGGGACAGGCGGAGCTGCCCCTCGCCCTGAGCGAAGGCCGCGACCTGCGGGGCGAGTTCGTCATCGACGCGGCCGGCACGTGGCGCTTCGCCCTCGTGAGCGCGGAGGGCGAGACGCTGGTCGAGGGCCTGGACCGGCGCCTCCGGGTCGAGCCGGACCGACCGCCGACGGTGACCCTGCAGCTGCCCGCCGAGGACGTGACGCTCGAGGATCTGCGCGGGGTGCCCGTGGCCTACGAGGCGCGCGACGACTTCGGGCTGAGCAAGAGCGCCATCATCATCTCGCTGGCGGAGCACCCCGAGCACCCCGAGGAGATCGTGCAGCCCGGCGTCGAGGGCGCGCGCTACGACGGGGCGGACGAGGTCGATCTGACGGTCATCCAAGCGCAGCCGGGCGACCGCCTGGCGCTGACCGCCGTCGCCTGGGACAACAACGGCGTCGACGGGCCCCAGAAGGGCGCGTCGGTCACCCGCTACATCACGGTCAACTCGCCGCACCAGAAGCACTACGCGCTGGCCGAGAAGCTGCAGGCCAGCATCGAGAAGCTGCTGACCGCCCTGGCGGATCGCCTGGAGCTCGAGTGGAAGGGCGAGCGCCTCGCCGCGCGCCTGTCCGAGATCGCCGGCACCACGCGGGGCGCGGCCGAGGCCCTCGGCGAGGTGGTCGAGGCGATGGCCGAGGATCCCCTGACGCCGGAGGAGGTGCGGCTGGCGCTGGCCGGGCGCCTGGGCGCCCTCGAGAAGGCCATGGCCGCCGAGCAGCGCTTCGCCGACGACGCCGCGCCCAGCCTGGACGCGCTCGACGCGCCCACGCTGCGGATCGGGCAGCGCCACAACGACGAGGTGATCGAGGAGCTCGAGCAGGCCATCGTGCTCGTCGAGGCGATGGTGGCGCGGCTGGCCCTCGAGGACATGGCCGCGCTCGCCGAGGAGCTGCGGGCGTCGAAGGAGCGGCTGCGGGATCTGATCGAGGCCTACCGGAAGAACCCGAACGACGCGCTGAAGGCGCGCATCATGCGCGACATCCAGCGGCTGCGGGATCGGATGCGCGAGATGCAGGCGCGCATGGCGAAGATCCGCCAGAAGCTGCCCGAGGAGTTCCTGAACCTCGATGGGCTGAAGAAGGACGACGTCGCCAAGGGGCTCGACAAGTCCAAGGATCAGCTGGCCGAGCTCGAGAAGATGCTCGAAGAGGGCAAGGTGGACGAGGCGCTGAGCGCCCTCGACGAGATGTCGAAGGCCCTCGACGAGCTGAGCGCGTCGCTCGACCAGGACATGCAGGATCTGCACGCCGAGACGAACCCGGAGATGCAGAAGGCGATCAGCGAGCTGATGGATCAGACGCGCGATCTGATGAAGCGGCAGGAGGAGGCGGCGAAGGCCACCGACGCGGCCGCCGCCAAGCAGGCCGAGGCGCAGCGCAAGGCGCTCGAGGAGCAGCTGGGGCAGAAGCTGGCCGAGGCGAAGGACAAGGCGCGCAAGCTGCGCGAGTCGGTCGAGCAGCTGGCCACCGAGCGCATGCCCAGCATCGCCGAGGAGGAGATGGGGCACCTCGGGCAGCGGACGCAGGAGCTCGAGGGCGCGCTGGAGCGCAACCAGATCGTCGAGGCGCTCGAGATGGCCGACCGGTCGATGGATCACCTCGACGCGATGGAGCGCTTCAACCGCTACGACCCGCAGGGTGACCGGTACCGCGACCTGGTGCAGAAGAGCCGCAAGCTGGATCAGGCGCTGATGAAGGATCTTGCCGAGCTGCTCGACAGCGCCCGGCAGCAGTCGGCGCAGGCGCTGAGCCCCGGCGAGGCCGAGGCGCTGCGGCAGCAGCAGCAGGGGCTTGCCGAGGCGGCGAAGCGCCTGCAGCAGCGCATCGAGCAGCGGGGGGAGAAGATGCCCGGCCTGCAGGGCGAGCCGATGCAGCGCATCCAGCAGGCCGAGGACGCCATGCGCCGCTCCGCGGATCAGCTGGGGCAGCAGCAGCCCGGACAGGCGCGGCCGGGTCAGCAGGAGGCGATGAGCGAGCTGCAGGCGCTGATGGAGGGGCTGAAGCAGGCGAACAAGCCGCAGCGCGCCGACCGTCAGCAGGGCAAGAGCCGGCAGACCAGCCGCGAGAAGGTGCGCATCCCCGGCGCCGAGGAGTACGAGGCCCCAGCGGAGTTCCGCAAGGAGCTGCTCGACGCCATGAAGCAGCGCCCCACCGACGCTTACCGCGAGCAGGTGAAGCGCTACTACGAGTCGTTGATCCGATGAAGAACCACCCCCTCCCGATGTGGGCGGTGGCGCTCCTGTGCGCCGCCGCGCTCTCGACGTCAGCGCGCGCCGAGGTGTCGGCCGAGCGCCTGTCGCAGCTTCACGAGCTGGTCAGCGACTGGCAGGTCGAGGAGGCCCGCGACGGCCTCGCGCCGCTGCTCGACAGTGATCCGCAGGACATCGGCGTCCGCTTCGTCCTCGCCCGCGTGCTGTACTTCGAGGGGCGCTACGCCGACGCCCTGCACACGCTGGACGCGATCATCGGCGATCTGGGGGGCACCGCGCCGCCAGGCATGCGCGCCCTGCGCGACGAGGTCGCCGGCACGCACGACGCGCTCAAGGACTTCGACGAGTTCGTCACCGACGATGGCCGCTTCCTGGTGCGCTTCAAGGGCCGCGACCGCCTGATGGTGCCCTACGTGCTGGACGTGCTGCAGAAGGCGGACGCCGTGCTCTCGGCCGACTTCGCGTACGTGCCGCGGGGGCGCATCGTCGTCGAGATCTACCCCGAGATTCGGTACCTGGCCGCCGTCAGCCCGCTGACCGAGGAGGAGATCGAGACCAGCGGCACCATCGCGCTGTGCAAGTACAACCGGCTGATGTTCACCTCGCCGCGGGCGCTGGTGCGCGGCTACGGCTGGCAGGACACGGTGGCGCACGAGTTCGTGCACTACTACGTCACCAAGGTCAGCCGGAACACGGTGCCCATCTGGCTGCACGAGGGCATCGCCAAGTTTCAGGAGAGCCGGTGGCGGTTCGCGCCGGGCAAGGCGCTGGAGCCGCCGCAGGAGGATCTGCTGGCCCGCTCGCTGAAGGAAGACAAGCTGATCACCTTCGATCAGATGCACCCCTCGATGGCCAAGCTGCCCAGCCAGGAGGCGGCGAGCCTGGCTTTCGCGCAGGTGCACACCGTGATCGACTTCCTGCACCGCAAGAAGGGCTACGCGGGCCTCAACGCGCTCATCGGGCGGCTGAAGGCCGGTGACTCGATGGACGCCGCGCTCCGGCGGGCCTACGGGTGGGACCTCGACGGGCTGTGGACGACGTGGAAGGCACAGCTGCGCTCGCTGGGCCTGAAGACCTACCCCGGCCTCGTGCAGACGTCGCTGAAGTTCAAGCGGCCGGGCGATCCCGAGGGCGACGACACCGAGGCCGAGCCCGAGTACGCGACCATCGAGCAGAAGCGCGTGAAGGATCTCGCGCACATCGGCGAGCTGCTGCGGGCGCGGGATCGGCACAAGGCGGCCCTGGTCGAGTACCGGAAGGCGATGGTGCTCGGCGGCGACGGCAACCCGGTGGTACAGAACGGCGCCGCCGCCTCGATGCTGACCCTGGGCCTCGCCGCGGAGGTGCCCGAGACGCTGGAGCGCGTCAGCCAGTACTATCCCGGCTTCGTGAACACGCACCTGCACCTCGGCAAGGCGCTCAAAGCGCTCGGCCGGGCCGAGGAGGCGGTGGCCAGCTTCGAGGCCGCCGTGGGCATCAACCCCTTCCACCCCGAGCCCCACCAGGCCCTGGCCGAGCTGTACGCCGCCCTGGGCCGGACGGAGCTGGCCGACCGCGCCCGAAAGACCCTGGAGCTGCTGCAATGAGCGACACCCTGCCCCCCACCGAGGACGACCTGAAGGCGGTCGCGCAGGCCGCCGAGGCCCGCCGCGCGATCCTCGAGCAGGTCGGCCGCCGCATCGTCGGCCAGCGGCAGGTGGTGGACACCATGCTGATCGCGCTCTTCGCGCGCGGGCATTGCCTGTTCGTCGGCGTGCCCGGCCTGGCGAAGACGCTGCTGGTGAGCACCGTCGCGCAGGCCCTGAACCTGAAGTTCAACCGCATCCAGTTCACGCCGGACCTCATGCCCAGCGACATCACCGGCACCGACATCCTGGAAGAGGATCACACCACCGGGAAGCGGTTCTTCAAGTTCATCAAGGGGCCGATCTTCGCGAACCTGCTCTTGGCCGACGAGATCAACCGGACGCCGCCCAAGACGCAGGCCGCCCTGCTGCAGGCGATGCAGGAGGGGCGCGTGACGGCGGCGGGCAGCACCTACGAGCTGGATCCGCCCTTCCTGGTGTTCGCCACGCAGAACCCCATCGAGCAGGAGGGCACCTATCCGCTGCCCGAGGCGCAGCTCGACCGCTTCATGTTCCAGGTGATCGTCGGCTACCCGGATCTGAAGGACGAGCTCGAGGTGGTGCGGCGCACGACCAGCGAGGCCGAGGCGACCATCGAGGCCGTGCTCGATCCCGAGAGCATCCGCCGACTGCAGGCGCTGGTGCGGCGCGTTCCGGTGGCCGATCACGTCGTCGAGTACGCGGTCAAGCTGGTGCGGGCGACGCGCCCGGACGATCCCACCGCGCCCGACTTCGTGAAGGAGTTCGTCGGCTGGGGCGCCGGCCCGCGGGCCAGCCAGTACCTGGTGCTGGCGGGCAAGGCGCGCGCGCTGCTGGACGGTCGGCTGACCGTCGGGCGCGAGGACGTGCGCGCGCTGGCCGAGCCGGTGCTGTCGCACCGCGTGCTGACCAACTTCCACGCCGAGGCCGAGCGGGTGAAGAGCGCCGACGTGGTCAAGCGCCTGGTGGAGACGGTCGGGGGTTGAGAGCTTGAGCGCCGCCCGCCCCATCGTCGACGCCGAGCTGCTCGCGCGGCTGTCCGGCCTCTCCGTGCGCGCCGGCCAGATGGTCGAGGGCGCGCTGACCGGCATGCACAAGAGCCCGCACCACGGCTCGAGCGTCGAGTTCGCGCAGCACCGGGAGTACAGCCCGGGCGACGAGATCCGGCACATCGACTGGAAGGCCTTCGGCAAGAGCGACCGGCACTACATCAAGCAGTTCGAGGACGAGACGAACCTGCGCACGTACCTGCTGCTGGACACCTCGGGTTCGATGGATTACGGCCGCGCCGGGGTGCCCACCAAGCTGCTGTACAGCGCGCGGCTGGCGGCCTCGCTGGCCTGGCTGCTGCTGCGGCAAGGCGACGCGGTGGGCTTGCTGACCTTCGGGGAGCGCCTGGGCACCTACGTGCCGCCGCGCGCGCGCCCGGATCACTTCTGGAACCTCGTGCAGGTGATGGAGAAGGTGCCGGTGGGCGGCGCGACCAACGCGGTCGGCGCCCTCGAGCACATCGCCGAGGTGGCCGGGCGGCGCAGCGTGGTGGTCCTGGTGTCCGACTGCCTCGACTTCGACAGCCGCCTGACCGCGCTGTGCCGGCAGCTTCGCCGGCGCCGGCATCAGGTGGTCGTGTTTCACGTCCTCGATCCCGACGAGATCGAGTTCCCGTTCTCGGACCTGACCGAGTTCGAGGGGCTCGAGGACGGGCACAAGGCGCTGGCCGATCCCCGCGGCATGCGCGCGCAGTACCTCGAGGAGATCCGCGCCTGGATCGACGATCTGCGGCGCACCCTGCTGGAGGGCGGCGTGGCGTACCACCGGGTCGACACCCGCGACGCGGTCGACGACACCCTGCGCCGGTTCATCGGGAGCCGCTGAGCCGTGTCCTTCCTCTCGCCCGCGCTGCTGCTGGGGCTGTTGGCCGCCGCGATCCCGCCCGTGCTGCACCTCATGCTGCGCCGCAAGGCGGTGCAGGTGCGCTTCCCGGCCCTCGAGTTCATTCTGCGCTCGAACCGCAAGACCGCCCGCCGCTTCCGCTTCAAGCAGCTGATGCTGATGCTGGTGCGCAGCCTGCTGCTGGCGCTGCTGGCCTTCGCCCTCGCGCGCCCCTTCCTGCACCACGACACGGATCCCGCCGCCGTGGCCGCCGACGCGGGCGGCACCACGGTGGTGGTGCTCGACGCGGGCTACCCGATGGGCTTCGCGCTCGACGACGAGACCCTGCTCGACCGCGCGCGCTTCCTGGCCGAGTCCCTGCTCGACGACGGCAACGGCATGGGCGCCCTGGTCGTGGCCGGCGACCGCGTCACGACGCCCTTCGCCGAGCCCACCGGCGATCTGGCCGCCGTCCGCCGCGCCCTCGAAGAGGTCGCCGTGGGTCACCGCGCGGATCGCCTGGGCGACGCCGTGGCGCGCGCCTACGAGATGCTCGACGACGCGCCCCCCGGCGGCCGCCGGGTGGTGGTGTTGACCACCGCCGCGGGCGCCGCGAGCGACCTGCCGCGGCCACCGCCCACCACCGGCGACGCCGCCATCGATCTCGTGCCCATCGACGTCAGCGAGGGGCGCCCGACGCCCAACCGCGCCGTCCTGGGCGTGACGCTGCAGCCTGCCCCCGAGATGGGCACGGGTCACTGGCGGGTGGAGGCCCGGATCGGCAACTTCGGGCCCGACGCCATCGCGCGCCTGCCGGTGCACGTCGAGGTCGACGGCGTCCCGACGGTGCGCGGTTTCCTCGACCTGGGGCCGGGCGAGGAGGGCGTCAAGACCTTCTACGTCAACGTCGACCAGGCCGCGGCGACGCCGGCCGCGGTGGTCATCGAGCCGGACGCGCTGCCCGCCGACGACCGACGTCCCTTCTGGCTGCAGCCCGCGCCACAGATGCGCGTGCTGGCGGTCAACGGCGATCCGCGCCCCACCCCCTACCGCGACGAGCTCTTCTATCTCGAGCGCGCCCTCTCGCCGCTCACCGCGGCGGGCGCGCGGGTGCGGCTGGACATCACCGACGTGCCCACGCTGCAGCGCCGCGACCTCGATGACTTCGACGTGGTCGTGCTGGCCAACGTCGGCGAGCTGGCGGCGGACCGCGCGCGGGCCCTCGAGGCGTTCGTGCGCGGGGGCGGTGGCCTGCTCGTGTCGATGGGCGATCAGGTGAAGCCCACCATCGCCAACGACCTGCTCGGCGCGCTGCTGCCGCGCACGCTGCGCGACGTGCGCCAGGCGGGCGACGCCGCGGCCAGCGCCGAGGCGGGCGACCGACGGGCCGCGCGGCCGAACGCCTTCGAGCGGGGCCACGCCATCCTGCGAACCATCCCCAACCCGGCCGCGACCAGCCTGGGCAGCGCCCAGATTCGGCGGTACATGCTGCTGGATCCGGCGGCGGACGCGA
>JAUHXL010000703.1 GCA_030426945.1 bacterium | reverse complement strand
GCGGGCCCGGTCGCGCGGCTGGTGACCGACGAGCCCGCGGTGGTCGACGCGGCCGTCCCGCTGCTGCACGTGGCCGCGGTGTTCCAGTTGTTCGACGGCCTGCAGGCGGTGGCCGCCGGCGCCCTGCGCGGCCGAGGCGATACCCGCGGCGCGATGGTGCTCGCGCTGATCGGGCACTGGGTGATCGGCCTGCCCACCGGCGTCGGCCTCGCCTTCGGCCTCGATTGGGGCCCGCTGGGCCTGTGGTGGGGTCTCAGCGCGGGCCTCGCCTTCGCCGGCGTCGGCATGCTGCTGCGCTTCGCCTGGGGCACCCGCTGAGCGCACGCCCGAGCGCGCAACAGTCTCCTTGCCGCGGCGCGTCAGTCCGCTAAACTCCGCCCCCGGATGAGAGTCCCCCAAGCAGAGGAGCCCACGATGTCCAAGCAGCCCATCCGCGTCGCGATCACCGGTGCCGCCGGTCAGATCGGCTACAGCCTGGTCTTCCCCATCGCCGCGGGTCACGTGTTCGGTCCCGACCAGCCGGTCATCCTGCAGCTGCTCGAGCTGCCCTTCGCGCTCGGCAAGCTCGAGGGCGTCAAGATGGAGCTCTTGGACGCCGCCTTCCCGCTGGTGCAGGACATCGTCGCCACCGACGACGCGGACACCGCGTTCGGCGACGCCGAGCTGGTGCTGCTGGTGGGCAGCAAGCCGCGCGGCCCGGGCATGGAGCGCGCCGATCTCATCCGCGAGAACGGCCCCATCTTCATCGGCACCGGCAAGGCCATCGACGCCAACGCCAAGGCCGACGTGAAGGTGGTGACGGTGGGCAACCCCTGCAACACCAACTGCCTGATCGCCCGCGCGCAGGCCAAGCGCACCAACCCGCTGAACTACACGGCGATGACGCGCCTCGACCAGAACCGCGCCAAGGCGCAGCTGGCCGGCAAGGCCGGCGTGGCGGTGGCCGACGTCACCCGCATGGGCATCTGGGGCAACCACTCGCCGACGATGTACCCGGACTTCACGCACGCCCTCATCGGCGGCAAGAAGGCCACCGACGTCATCAGCGACCACGCCTGGCTCGACGGCCCCTTCATCAAGACGGTGCAGCAGCGCGGCAAGGCCATCATCGACGCGCGCGGCAGCTCGTCGGCGGCGTCGGCGGCGTGGGCCGCCATCGACCACGCCCGCGACTGGTTCCGCCCGACGCCGCAGGGTGAGTGGGTCAGCATGGCCATCACCAGCGACGGCAGCTACGACGTGCCCGAGGGGCTCATCTACTCGTTCCCCTGCACGGTGGACGCGGACGGGCAGTACCACATCGTGGAGGGCATCGAGCTCGACGAGAAGGCGAAGGCCCGCGTGAAGGCCAGCGCCGACGAGCTGATCGAGGAGCGCGACACCGTCAAGGATCTGCTGGGCTGATCCGCCTCGCCGACGGCGGCCGGTTCCGCCGCTCGCGGGCCGCCCCCAGCTGACTTTGGAGGCGCGCCCCATGCCCCCGTCCCGCCACCCCGTCGCCGACGCCGCGCTGATCGGCCGCTGGCTGCGCCAATCCGAAGACCTGCGCGGCCTGCCCGGCGATCTGCTCGACGATCTGGCGGCGCACACGCGCTGGGAGGTCGTCGAGAGCGCCGAGCCCTGGACGGTCTACGACTTCGACCAGCCGCCCGAGGGCCTCTACCTGGTGCGCCTCGGTGAGTTCCAGGCGACGCGCCGCCAGGCGCCGACCGGGAAGCCGCGCCTCTACACCTTCCGCCGGGGCCACGTCTTCGGTGAGGAGGCGCTGTTCCCCGTCGATCAGGCGACGGATCGGCTGCGCGTGGACGCGCCCAGCCAGGGTGGCCTCGCGCTGTGGCCGACGGCCGACGTGCAGGCCTACCGCGCGCGCGTGGCGGCGCGCGCCGAGGCCGGCGATCCGGTCGCCGTCGAGTGGCGCCGCGCCCTCGAGCGCACGCTGGAGGGGATGGCGTTGGTGCAGCGCCACGCGCCCCTGCTGGTCGAGCGGCTGCGCCGCGCCCAGGGGGCGGCCTCGCTGTCCGAGAGCCAGCTGCGCGCGATGCTCGAGGGGGCGGAGCTGGTCCGGCTGGACGCCGACAGCCCGCCGGTGCTGGTGAGCCCGTTCGGCGCCCCGCCGCCGAACGGGCGCGGCCTGTACCTGTTGCTCGACGGCGAGGCGCGGGTGACCGCCGTGGGCGAGCACACCAGCGGCCACGTGCTGCACCCCGACGTCCACCCGCTGTTCGACACCGAGCAGGTGGCCGACGCCCTCACCCTCACCGCCGACGTGTCGTCGACGCTGATCCGGGTGCCCTCGGCGCGCATCGAGAAGCTGCTGCGGCGCAGCACCGCGTATCGCCGCCGCGTGCTGGCCGACACCTTCCCGTCGTCGCCCTTGGGTCGCCGGGCCCGCGAGCACGATCAGCGCAGCATGCAGGCGATCGCCCTGTGCGCCGACGACGACGTGCCGCTGCCCTTCGAGGGCGCGCGCCTGGCCGAGGCGCTCGCCGACTCGATGGCGCGTCAGTTTGGCGATCAGGTGAAGGTGGTGCACGTGCGCGACGTGCTGCCGCCCGGCGCCACGGCCGCCGGCGGCTTCGTGGACGCCGCGGAGGTGGAGCGGGTCGGCGCCGACGTGCAGCAGCTCTGGCGCGCCGGGGGCGCCGCCTATCGCTACGACTACGTGGTGGTGGATCTGATCGGCGCCGGCCGGGCCCTGCGCAGCCAGGTGGCGCCGGCCATCGACACGTGGCTGCGGCTGACCGACACCGCCAGCCTGGCCGACATCGCCGTCGGCGTGGACGACGACGGAGAGGATGGGCTCGACCCGCTGGCCGTCGAGGTGCCGGTGTTCCTGGTCGGCGCCGGGCGTGACTCCACCGCGCGCCTGACGCTGGCCCACCCCCTGCGTTCGATCCGTCTGCGCTGCGCCGAGGTGCCGTTGGACCAGCAGGCGCGCGGCCTGCCCGTCGCCCAGGCGGGCGTCGACCGACTGGCGCGCGCGGCGACGGACCGCCTGGTGGGGGTCGCCCTGGGCGGCGGCGGCGCGCTCGGCCTGGCCCACGTGCCGCTGCTGCGGGCGATCGACGAGGCGGGCATCCCGATCGACATCGTCAGCGGGGCCAGCTTCGGCTCGCTGGTCGGCGCCTACTACTGCATGGACGGCTGCGCGGGCCTCGACCGGCTCGAGCGCAACGTGCGCGCGCTGGCCGGCGGGTGGAGCGTCGGCGGCTTCATCCTGCCTCAGGCCGTGCTGCGCCTGATCGACC
>JAUHXL010000702.1 GCA_030426945.1 bacterium | reverse complement strand
TGTCCTCGAGCCACGAGCGGGTGCCGCCCCCCTTGAGATCCATGCGCACGCCGCCGTCCACCTGCCCCGCGTCGTCGATGCCGAAGAACAGCCGGCCGCCCCCGCCGTTGGCGAAGGCCGACACCTGGCGCGACAGGTTGGCGACGAAGTCGGCGACGATGGTCTTGCCCTCGGCGAGGAAGGGGGCGCTCTTGAACTCCTGGTAGTCGTGCTCGCTGGGCTCGAGCGCGGCCAGCATGGCTTCGGTCCAGCGGGTGGGGTCGGGCGCGTTCACGGTGCGGACGAGCTTACACCAGCCCGGCGGCCCGATCGCGCGCCGCGAGGCACGGGTTGGCACCTCGGCGTCGACGCGGTTGACAACGGCCCCCCGCGATCGCGAGATCCCCCCTTCACGTCCGGGGGGACCTCCATGCTGTTCCAGAATGTGGCCGTCGCTGGCCTGGCCCATGTCGACGCGCCGCACCGCATCACCTCCGCCGAGCTCGAGGATCGCCTCGCGCCCACGTTCGAGCGCCTGGGCATCCGCCCGGACGTGCTGCGCAACCTCGCCGGCATCGAGGCCCGGCGCTGGTGGGACGAGGGCGTGCAGCCGAGCGACGCGGCGACCATGGCCGCCGAGAAGCTGCTCGGCGAGGTCGACGTGCCGCGCGATCGCATCGGCGTGCTGGTGAACACGTCGGTCTGCCGCGACTTCGTCGAGCCGTCGACCGCCTGCCTGGTGCACGGCAACCTGGGCCTGGCGCCCACCTGCCTCAACTTCGACATCGGCAACGCCTGCCTCGCGTTCCTCAACGCGATGGAGCTGGTGGGCAGCCTGATCGAGAAGGGCGCGGTGGACTACGGGCTGATCGTGGACGGCGAGGGCAGCCGGTACATCCAGACGGTGACCATCGAGCGCATGCTGCAGCCCGAGATGGACGCGCGCAGCTTCCGGAAGCAGTTCGCGACCTTGACGCTGGGCTCCGGGGGCGTCGCGATGCTGCTGACGCGGCGCGACCTGGCGCCCGACGGCGCGGTGTTTCGCGGCGGCGTGATGCGCGCCGCCACGCAGCACAGCCGGCTGTGCTGGGGCCAGAACCACCACATGGAGACCGACACCAAGAAGCTGCTGTTCGCGGGCGTCGAGCTGGCGCTCGAGACGTGGAAGACCGCGCAGGAGACGCTGGGCTGGAAGGCCGAGCACCTCGACGAGCTGGTGATGCACCAGGTGAGCGCCGTGCACACGAGCACCCTGTGCCAGACGCTGGGGCTGGACATGGAGAAGGCGCTCTTGACCTTCCCCGAGCTGGGCAACGTCGGGCCGGCGTCGGTGCCGATCACGCTGTCGAAGGCCGTCGAGGCGGGGCGCGTGACCAAGGGCGACCGCGTGGCGCTGATGGGCATCGGCAGCGGCCTCAACTGCGCGATGTTCGAGCTGGTCTGGTGAGGGCGGTCGACCCCCGGCTGTACCCGTTCAGCGGGCGGACGCTCGACCTCGACGGGCTGCGCTATCACTACCTCGACGAGGGGCAGGGGCCCGCCGTCTTGATGGTGCACGGCAACCCCACCTGGTCGTTCTACTACCGCGATCTGGTGCAGGCGCTGGCGCCCACCCATCGCTGCATCGTGCCCGATCACATCGGCTGCGGCTTCAGCGACAAGCCGGGCGACGATCGCTACACCTACACGCTCGACCGGCGGGTGGCGGATCTCACCGCGCTGATCGATCACCTCGACGCCGAGGGCGGGCTCGACGGCGCGCCCATCGACGTGGTGGCGCACGACTGGGGCGGCATGATCGCGATGGCCTGGGCCATCGAGCGCCTCGACCGCGTGCGCCGCGTGGTGCTGATGAACACCGCGGCGTTCCGGCTGCCGACCACGAAGAAGCTGCCCCGCGCCCTGTGGCTGGCGCGCGACACCAAGGTCGGCGCGGTGATGGTGCGCGGCCTCAACGCCTTCAGCCGTGGGGCGACGCACCTGGCGATGACGCGGCGGCGCATGCCCAAGGCGGTGCGCGACGCCTACGCGGCGCCCTACGACTCCTGGGACGATCGCATCGCGACGTTGCGCTTCGTGCAGGACATCCCGCTGGGGCCCGACGACGCCGCCTACGCGACGGTGGCGGCGACCGAGGAGAAGCTGCACCGCCTGAAGGACACGCCGGTGCTGCTCTTGTGGGGCATGAAGGACTTCGTGTTCGACCGTCACTTCCTCGAGCGCTTCGTGGAGCTGGTGCCCCACGCCGAGGTGCAGCGTTGGCCCGACGCGGGGCATTACGTGCTCGAAGACGCGGCCGACGAGGTGGTGCCGCGCATCGTCACATTTCTGAGCGTCCAGGCCTGAGCGTTCGAACGGCCCGGCGGCGGAGACACCCATGACCGACACCGTCAACATCGCCGCCTTCCTGCCGGCCCTGGCCGCCGAGCGTCCCGACGCGCCGGCGCTGTACGTACCCAACGGTCAGCGCCTGCCCGACGGGCGCCCCGACTACGCCACCTGGACCTATCGCCAGCTCGATCAGGAGAGCGATCTCATCGCCCGCGGCCTGACCGCCATCGGCGTGGGGCAGGGCGTGCGCACGGCGCTGATGGTGAAGCCGGGGCCGGCCTTCTTCGCGCTGACCTTCGGCATCTTCAAGGCGGGCGCAGTGCCGGTGATGATCGATCCCGGCATCGGCCTGAAGAACCTGAAGACCTGCCTGGGCGAGGCGCAGCCCGAAGCGTTCGTGGGCATCCCCGCGGCGCACGCGGCGCGGCTGGTGCTGGGTTGGGCGCGCGACAGCCTGAAGACGCTGGTGACGGTCGGCCGGCGATGGCTGTGGGGCGGTCACACGCTGGCGCAGGTGCGGGCCCGCGGCGAGGCCGAGGGCGGGGGCGCGTTCCTGGCGCCCACGCGGGGCACGGACACGGCGGCCATCCTGTTCACCAGCGGCAGCACCGGCGTGCCGAAGGGCGTGGTGTACGCGCACCGTCACTTCGTGCACCAGGTGGAGATGATCCGCGATGCGTACGGCATCCAGCCGGGCGAGGTCGATCTGCCCACCTTCCCGCTCTTCGCCCTGTTCGACCCGGCGTTGGGCATGGCCACGGTCATCCCGCAGATGGACTTCACCCGCCCGGCGAGCGTCGACGGCGCGCACATCGTCGACCTGGTGGAGCGTTTCCAGGTGACCAACATGTTCGGCAGCCCGGCGGTGCTGAACACGGTCGGTCGCCACGCGGAGAAGGCGGGGGCGAAGACGAAGACGCTCCGGCGGGTCATCTCGGCGGGCGC
>JAUHXL010000701.1 GCA_030426945.1 bacterium | reverse complement strand
TGATCTTGATGCGGTGGATCCAGGTCTTGAACGTCGACCGACCCTCGAACCGCTGCAACGCGAAGTAGGCTTTCACGAACACGTCCTGCGCCAGGTCCTCGGCCTCGGACGGTCGGCGGGTGAGGTAGCGACAGTTGGCCTTCACCCGCTCCTGGTGGCGCCGCACCAGCACATCGAAGGCCCGGCGGTCACCCGCCACCGCCCCCCGCACCCGCGCCACCAGCTCCTCGTCGCTCCGTTCGTCGAAGCGCCCCAACCGCCTCTCCCGCCGCCCGTTGACCGGTCCGGTCCACGAAGGTCACAACGCGCATCGTGTTCGAGGCAGGAAACGCGGCGCGGCAGCCGGCGTCAAGGGGCGCGCGCGCGGGATCAGTTCGACTTGGCCAGCAGCGCGGCCTTCTTCACCAGCTGCACGAACTCGAAGCGGTAGCTCTCGCCGTCGTCGCCCATCGCGCCCTTCGCCTGCTGCGCCACGGCATCCCAGGTCAGGTCGCCCTTGAACTTCGAGTCGCGCAGCAGCATGCCGAAGCCGGCCACGGCCGCCGAGAACCGGAAGTCGGCGCTGGTCTTCGCCAGGGGCGTCTCGGCGTCGATGATCGGCTGGGTGATCAGCTTGCTCTTGTCGCCGTCCGGCGCCTTGTAGCGCAGCTTCACGGTCATCAGCTCGGGCGACTTCTTCGCCGCCTCGCTGATGCCGCTGGCCTGGTACTTCAGCGGATCGACGCCGGGGACCTCCTCGTCGCTGCCCGCGGGGATGATCTCGTAGAGCACCGTCACCGAGTGCCCCGCGCCCAGCTCGCCGGCGTCCTTCTTGTCGTCGTTGAAGTCCTCGTTGGCCAGCGCCCGGTTCTCGTAGCCCACCAGCCGATAACCCTTCACCTTCGCGGGGTTGAACTCGACCTGGATCTTCACGTCCTTGGCGATGGTCAGCAGCGTGCCGCCCATCTCGGTCACCAGCACCTTCTTCGCCTCGAGGATGCTGTCGATGTAGGCCGCGTTGCCGTTGCCCTTGTTCGACAGCTTCTCCATCTTCGCGTCCTGGTAGTTGCCCCGCCCGAAGCCCAGGATCGTGAGGAACACGCCGCTCTCGCGCTCCGTCTCGATCATCCGCTCCAGCTCGCCGTCGCTCGACGCGCCCACGTTGAAGTCACCGTCGGTCGCCAGGATGATCCGGTTGTTGCCGCCCTTCACGAAGTTGTCGCGCGCCACCTGGTAGGCCAGCTTGATGCCGGCCCCGCCCGCGGTGCTGCCGCCCGCCGACAGGCGGTCGATGGCGGCCAGGATCTCGGGCTTCTGCTTGCCCGGCGTCGAGGGCAGCACCAGGCCGGCGGCGCCGGCGTACACCACGATGGCCACGCGATCCTGCGGGCGCAGGTTGTCCACCAGCAGCCGGAACGCGGCCTTGAGCAGCGGCAGCTTGTCGGGGCTGTTCATCGACCCCGACACGTCGAACAGGAACACCAGGTTCGACGGCGGCAGCGCAGCGGTGTCCACCTTCAGCCCCTGCAGCCCGATGTGCACCAGCCGGTGCTTCGGGTTCCACGGCGCCGTGCTGACCTCGGTGTGCACCGCGAAGGGCACGTCGTCCTTGGGGCCCGCGTAGTCGTAGGTGAAGTAGTTGATCATCTCCTCGATGCGCACGGCGTCCTTCGGCGGCATGCGGCTCTCGCCCAGGATGCGGCGCACGTTGGCATAGCTGGCGGTGTCGACGTCGATCGAGAAGGTCGACAGGGGATCGCGCAGGGCGGACTTGAAGGCGTTCTCCTCGATGCGATCGTAGGCCTCGCGGTTCATCTCGGGGCGCGGCGGCTCGCCGGGCGCGACGGCGATCGACGCCGGGGGCGGCGCCATGGCGCCGGCAGCAAAGGGGTTGAGGAGGTCGCGTCGGGCGTAGCCCTTCAGCTTCTTCGCGGGCCGGCGCACGGGCTTGGGCCGCGGCTTCGATTCGCGCTTCTCCGCCTCCTCGGCCGCCACCGGCTCGGGCTCGGGGGCGGGCGTCTTCGCCGGCACCGGGCGCAGCGTCAGGTTCAGCGTCGCGGTCTTGCCGGCCGCGATGGTCACCGTGCCGGTCGCGTTCGAATAGCCCGCCTTCGACGCCTTCACCGTGTGCCGCCCGGCCGGCAGCCCGGCCAGCGCGTAGCTGCCGTCGCCGCCGGTCGTCGTCTTCGCGCCCGCCGCCGCCACCTCGACGGTCACGCCCGCCAGCGGCGCGCCGCCGGCCGCCGTCACCTTCCCCTTCACCCCGCCCGTCGCCTGCGCCCAGGCGATGCCCAGGCCCAGGACGAGCGCCACCCCCACGCCGATACCGATGTGACCGCGTCGCATTGTCTTCCCTCCGCTGAGTCCGTTTGCCGACCCTACCCCGCCGGCTCGGCTGGGTATACGGTCGGGGCCGGACGAGGATCTGATGGGAGGTGAGATCGTGTTGAAACGCGCCGAGGTCGTGACGCAGCGGGTCCAGCTGGTGAAGCTGGCGGGCGCCGAGGGCAAGCCGGTCTGGGTCAACCCGGCCAACGTGACGTGCGTCGAGCCGAGCGCGGGCGGCGCGCTGATCACGGTGCTGGGTGGCGGGACGGTGCAGGTGAGCGACGGCGCCGAGCGCGCCGTGCAGCTGCTGATGGGCGAGCTCTACGCCTGAGCGCGGTCGTCGTGGCCGGCGGGCTGCGGTCAGCGCACGCGCACGTGGCCCCCCTTGGTCGACCACGACCACGAACCCTGGGTGGGGGGGCGCGGCCTATGCCGGGTCGCTGCCCTCGCCGCTCTCTCCCTCGTCGGGGGGCGGCGCGCTGACCAGCGCGACAGCGGCCTCGACCACCTCGACGGCGTGGCGCAGCGTCTCGGCGTGCGCGTTGTCGGGGTGCAGATCGAGGAAGGTGCGCAGATCGGTCACCAGCCGCCGCATGCGCCCCACCGGCGGCTTCGCCGGCGCGGTCGGCTCTGGGCTGCCGTGCACCTTGCGCCAGGCCGCCGTCACGCTGCGCTCGTTGAGCAGCTTGCGCAGCTCGGCGGCCTCGTCCGGGCGCGATCCGCTCTCGAGCGCGTCGATGTGCTCCACCACCTCGAGGCCCTTCTCCAGCGTCCGCGGCTTCTTGCCCAGCCGGCGCGCGGCCTCGGTGGTGGCCTCCTTCTCGAGCTTCGCGTCCACCGGCGGCGGCAGCCCGTCGTCCTCGGCCTCGACCTCGACCTCGGGCGCCGCCGCGGGCGCGGGCGCGGGGGGCGCCGGCCGTCGCCGCGCGCGCTTCACCCGCAGCGCCTT
>JAUHXL010000700.1 GCA_030426945.1 bacterium | reverse complement strand
CGATCCTCCACCCCGTAGTTGGCGCGATGGACGGCGGTGGCGGCTCCGGCCAGGGCGCGCGGGGCGCCGAGGCGCGCGACGGCCTCGCGCACCGAGCCGGGCGCCTCGCGGCCGCGGAACTCGGCGGTCGCGGCCAGGCGGAGCGCGGCGCGGCCCAGCTGAGCGTCGGCCTCCATCAGCTCGAAGACCTCGGCGGGGTCCGGCGCCTCGGCGGTGGTCAGCTCGCCGATGCGCTTGAGCACCACCGGCGCCACCGGCAGGCCGAGGGCGCCCTCCGTCGCCCAGCTGGCGAGGGGGCCCCACCACGGGTGCGCGGCGGGCGACGCGGGCGCCTCGGCGGGCGGAGCGGGCGCCTCGGCGGGCGGGGCCGACGCCACCGCCGGGCGCGGGCCGCTCGACTGCCTGGGCAGGCGCTCGCCGCGCCGCGTCCAGGCGCGGCGCAGGCAGTCGCGCAGCTGGCGGCGGCTGAAGGGCTTGGGCAGGAAGTCGGCGGCGCCCTCGCGCCAGGCCTCGAGCACGTCCGACACCTCGACCCCCGCGCCCATCAGCACCACCGGGCAGCCGAGGCCGCGGTCGATGACGGCTTGCAGCACCGTGTGGCCGTCGACGCCCGGCATGACGGTCTCACAGAGGATGGCGGCTGGGGGCGGCCCCTCGAGGGCCTCGATCGCGGACGTCCCGTCGCCCCGCACGATCACCTCGAGGCGAAGATCGATCAGCTGCGCGGTGATCGACCGGGCCTCGCCCGGATCGGGCTCGACGAGGAGGACGCGACGTCCTGCTTCCACGGGGTACCCCCAGGGTCGGGACGCGGCGGGCTGCACGCCGGCCGCTGATCACAGTTCGGATCGACGGCGGCCGACATTGAGCATGATAAGAAAAAGAGGTTTGGGTGGGTCAGTCGCGGCGGCGACCGCGATCGCGACCGCCGCCCCGACCGCCGCCCTCGTCGCGGCCGCCGCGGCCACCGCGGCCACCGCGGCCGCCGCGATCGTCGCGGCCGCCGCGGCCGCCGCGCTCGTCGTCGCGGCGCGGGGGCGGCCGATCGATCACCGGCGCGCTGCGATCCCGCGGCTTCGCGGGATCGTCCAGCTCGAGCGCGAAGCAGGCGTCCGGGGTCAGCGCGTCGACGAGGGCGTCCTGCTCGTCCACATCGGCGAGCAGCACGGTCATCGCCACGCCGAGCTGCGCCGGATCCCCGCCGCTGCTGCCCAGCTTCACCCAGCCGCGCGCGTCCGCGGCGGCGTCCGCCAGCCGGTCGCGCGTCACCAGGCCGCGCCCGATGCGCGTCTCGATGCCGACGAGGCCCTTGATCGTGTACACGCGATCACCCATGGGCGACCGCCCCTCGCGCACGTAGGGGTGCGCCGCGAGCAGCGCGCCCCGGAAGGGCGCCAGGGCCTTCGTCGCCTCGTCCACCGCCCACGGCCGGGCCTCCTTCGGCGACCAGCGCGCGTCCAGGAAGGCGTCGTCCAGCACGCGCGGGACGAAGACCAGGGCGCCCCGCTCCAGCGTCAGCTCCACCCCGCCGAAGGCCAGGACGTCGGCGTCCTCGAGCGCGTCGAGGTAGGCCTCGAGGCCCTTGGTGGTGTTGGGCAGGGTCACCACCACGGCGTCGAGCCCCGCGGCGCGGACGGCGGCGGCGAACTCGGCGGGCGTGCGGCTGCCGGGGTTGGCGTGGAAGTCGATCAGCACGGGGGCCTCCGGCGGGTGGGAAGTCGAGGGCCGTCGTTTAGCAGAAATGGCGCGGCGAGGGAACTCCCGCGCGGGTCACGGAGGGGCGGCCGCCGCCGGCGCGTCCGCGGCGTGCAGCGCGGCGCGCAGCTTGGGGATCTCGACGTCGATCGCGGCGCTCAGCGCCTTCAGCTCGGCCTGCTTCAGCCGCGGCGTGGCGGCCAGCTCCAGCGTGGCGCCGGTGCGCAGCGTGCGCTCGCGCACCTCGTCCCAGCGGGCGCGCAGGTCGTCGGCGCGGTCGCGCACCAGCAGGGGGCGGGCGTAGAGGCGCTCGAACAGGCCATCGAGCCCCTGCAGCAGGTGGCGGCGCTCGCGCTCGGTCAGCACCTCGCCCAGCCACAGCCCGCCCCAGAGGGTGCAGCCAGCCGCCACGCCGAGGGCGATGGGCAGCCAGGCGGGGCCCTCGCTCACCCCGGCCAAGGCGGTGAGACCGACCATCACCAGCGTGGCCAGCCCCCCCCACAGGCGCGCGCGGCGGCGGAAGCGCCGCAGATCGCGGGCCGCGGCGTCCAGCACGCGGGCGTGCATGCGCAGCCGCTCGGCGAAGTCGGCGGTCTGCGTCAGCAGGTTGTCCACCCGGCGCATGGGCGCGCGGCGCACCTCGTCGATCAGCTGGCGGCGCGCGCGGTCGAAGTCCTCCTTGGGCAGTGCGGGCGGCGGCGCCCCTTCGACCGGCGTGTAGGTGGTGTAGATGAGGGGCAGATCCTTGCGCGGGATGATCTTGCCCAGGTTCCAGCACAGCGCCCCGTAGGCGCGCGCGAAGTCCTGCAAGCCGCGGAAGCGATCCATCTTGTTCATGACGATCAGCAGCTTGTGGTCGAGCCCGCGCAGGCTCTGCTCGAACACCTGCAGCGTCTCGCCGGTGGTGCCCGGCTTGTCCGGATCGAAGAAGAACAGCACCACGTCGGCGCGCTCGGCGAGCCAGCGCACCACGCCGGGGAAGTCGTAGCCGCGCCCGCCGTCGTCGCCGAGGCTGTCGATCATGCCCGGTGAGTCGATCAGCGTCAGCTGCTGCAGCAGGGGGTGGGGCCGGCGCTTCAGGCGCAGGTGCGACACCAGCCCGTCGCCGAAGCTGCGCAGGGGGCCGTAGGGCAGATCCGGGTTGCCCACCAGCGCGGCGCCGTCGCGCACCTCCTCACGCTTGCCGTGGGCGATGACCGTGAAGCCGTCGTCCGTCGGCGCGAGGCCGGTGGTCTGCACCTCGGCCGCCAGCAGGTGGTTGATGAAGGAGGACTTGCCCGACGAGTGGTTTCCCAGCAGCACCACCATCGGGCCGCCGCGCAGCTCGCCGGTGCCCGGCCGCGCGCGCCACGCGAAGCGGTCGGCGACCGGATCGATCGCGCCCCGATACAGGTCGGCCAGCTGACCGGCGATGGCGTCGACGGAGGGCTCCACGGGCGCACTGTGCCGGCGGGCGGGCGGGCGCGCAAGCGCGCTTGCGCGGCGCGGCGCAGGGTCGGCACGATGCAGCGACGACGAGGAGCCGGAGGCGGCGATGGGGACGCGAGCGGGTCGGGCGGCGGTGCT
>JAUHXL010000108.1 GCA_030426945.1 bacterium | reverse complement strand
CGCGGGCGCCGATCTGGATCGGCTGCTCGAGGCGATCGACGTCGCGGCGTCCCTGCCGACCATCCGCGACCACGCGCTGGGCCTGGCCTGGGATCTGGCCTGGCAACGTCTCACCGCGCCCGCCGTGCAGCGTCGAGGTGAGTGGGCCATGGCGGTCGGGCTTCGCGCGCTGCCTCTGGGCGAGCAAGCCGCCGTGCTGCGCTTCAGCGCGCTGGTGATCGCGCACACCCTGCTGACCGGCGAGGAGGTGTCGGGCATGACGCTTCAGCCGCGGGCGGTGCTGGGCGAGGCGGAGCGGCAGGGCCTCGAGCGAACGCCGGCTGGTCTGTTCTTGAAGCGCGTGATCTTCGGCCCGCCCGACCAGCGCGAAGCGGCCGCCCGCGCCTACCTCGAGACGCGCTGATCGGCGGGCCGCGAGCGCCCGGCGAGTTGGCCGTGTAACACCTTGATGCCATTGCGTGAGTTGCCCACGGGGTCGGGACGGAAGTACCTTCGCCCTGCGAAGCTTGGGGGAGTGAGCATGATCCGGGGAGTACGTGCGCTGGTCGTCGGCGTGGTGGCGAGCCTCGCCCTGTGGGGCTGTGACACCGACGAGCCCATCGACGAGATCGACGCGGGCGCCGGCGGCGCCGGCGGTCAGGCCGACGGCGGCGGCGGATTGCCCGGCATGGGGGGCGACGGCGGCGGCGGGTCGCCCGGCATGGGCGGCGACGGCGGTGGCGGCATGCCCGGCGTCGGCGGCGAGCCGGGGCCGGGAGGCGCTGGCGGCGGCGTGGGCGGCGACGGCGGCCAAGGGGGCGCCGGCGGCGTGGGCGGCGCGGGCGGCGTCGGCGGCATGGGCGGCCAAGGCGGCATGGGCGGCATGGGCGGCCAAGGCGGCATGGGCGGCGACGGCGGCATGGGCGGCGACGGTGGCCAAGGCGGCGACGGCGGCCAAGGCGGCGTCGGCGGCATGGGCGGCGTCGGCGGCATGGGCGGCGTCGGCGGCATGGGCGGCCAGGGTGGCGCCGGTGGACAAGGGGGCATGGGCGGCATGGGCGGCATGCCCGGCCCGCTGCAGTGCCCCGACGACGACCGCTTCGAAGAGAACGACGGCCTCGACGGCGCCACGCCGCTGCCCGCGGGCGGCGTCCAGGCGATCGTCTGCGGCGCCGACGCCGACTACTTCGCGGTGGACGTGCCCGCCGGCTGCACCGTGCGCGCGGCGCTCGACTTCGCCGACGCCGACGGTGATCTCGACCTGCGCCTGCTGAACCGCGTGGGCGAGCGCCTCGCCGAGAGCGCCACCACCAACGACGACGAGGCACTCAGCTTCGAGAGCCTGGCCGGCGGCACCCTCTACCTCGAGGTGTCGCTGTTCGGCCTGGGCAGCAACACCTACACGCTGACCGCCGAGACCGACTGCGCGGGCCAGCTGATGTGCCCCGACGACGATCCCCTCGAGGACAACGACGCGCTCGACGCCGCGGCGCCGCTGCCGGCGGCGCCCACGACGGCCATCCTGTGCGCCGACGATCGCGACCTCTACAGCATCACCCTCGACGCGGGCTGCCGCCTGCAGGCCACGCTCGACCACGCGTCGGCCGACGGCGACCTCGACCTGGTCGTGCTCGATACGCAGGGCGCCGAGATCCAGCGCGCGGCGACGCAGGGCGACCGCGAGACGCTCGACGTGCTGTCGCCAGCCGGCGGCACCTGGCTGGTCGAGGTGGTGGGCCCGAGCAACCGCTACCGCCTCAGCGGCGCCCAGGTGTGCCCGCCCGCCTTCGTCTGCCCCGACGATGATCCCCGCGAGCCCGACGACACCGCCGACGAGGCCCGGCCGCTGGTGCCCTTCGAGCCCGCCGAGGGCATCCTGTGCGGCGGCGACGAGGACTGGTTCGCCATCGACGCCGAGCGCGGCTGCGAGATCGACGTCTCGATCGCCTTCGACGCGGCCGAGGGCAACCTCGAGCTCGACCTCTACGACGCCGGCGGCGTGCGCGTCGATCGCAGCGCTGGCGTGGGCGGCATGGAGAGCATCGTCCACGAGGCCGGCACCGACGGCCCCTTCACCGCGCGCGTGTTCGGCGCGCAGGGCGACTCGGCCGAGTACCGCGTCCTCGCCGCGGTCACCTGCCCCGAGCCGCTGACCTGCCCCGACGACGACGACGGCGGCGTCGACGACGCGCTCGCCGACGCGAACGACCTGCCCCTGGGCACGCCGACCGCGGGCTTGGTGTGTGGCGCCGACGAGGACTGGTACGCCGTCGACGCGCAGCTCGGCTGCCGTTACGACGCCGGCCTGCTGTTCCGCCACGCGCGCGGCGACCTGGCGCTCACGCTGGTGGGCGCGGACGGCGCGGCCCTCGACGTGGCCGACACCGCGACCGACGACGAGGCCCTCAGCTTCTACCCCGCCGCGGACGGCCCCGCCTGGCTGGTGGTGACCGGCAGCGGCGACGCCTTCACCGACAACGAGTACGAGCTGACCGTGAGCGCCCTGTGCCCGCCCGTCCGCTGCCCCGCCGACGACGACAGCGAGGACAACGACGCGCTCGAGCAGGCCACCGCGCTGGTCAACGGCGTCCCGGTCGAGGCGGTCAGCTGCGGCGCCGACGAGGACTGGTACACGTTGGACGCGATGGCCGGCGACAGCCTGGTGCTGCGGGTCGACACCGTCTTCGGCCCGACCGCGCCGCGCGTCGCGCTGCACGGCGCGGACGGCGCGGAGATCGTCGTCGCCGCCGGCCGCGACCTGCGCCGCGTGCTCGACGCCGACGGCCCCTACTACATCCGCGTCACCACCGCGGGCGACGCGCCCTTCGCGCGCTACGACCTGACGGCCAGCGTCGTGGGCGCCGCGCTGAGCTGCCCGGCCGACGATCTGTACGAGGACAACGACACCCGCGAGACGGCGTCGCCCATCGAGTCGGGCGAGCGCCGCGACGCCATCGTCTGCGGCGCCGATCGCGACATCTACGCCGTCGAGGCGGCCGCGGGCTGCACCGTGCGCGCGGTCCTCACCTTCGACCACGCCGGCGGCAACATCGACGGCCGCCTACGCGGGCCGGCCGGCGGCATCATCGCGACGGGCATCAGCACCGACGACGACGAGGCCTTCGAGGCCGTCGTGGACGCCGACGGCACCTACTACCTGGACGTGAACCTCATCGGCGACGCCAACACCTACGCGGTGCAGGTGTTCGTCGAGGACTGCCCCGGCGCCGCGCTGTGCCCCGCCGACGACGCCTTCGAGGACAACGACGACCTCGGCGACGCCTTCCCGCTGGGCGTCGTGACCGCCGAGGGCGCGCTGTGCCCCGGCGACCCCGACTTCTTCGCGGTGGACGTGGACGCCGGCTGCACGTTGGCGGCGACGCTGATCGCCGACGACGCCGACGTGGCCCTGCGGCTGCTGAACGGCGCGGGCGAGCCCCTGCAGATCGTCGACCCGACCAACGGCCGCGCCCGCGTGCTGTACGAGACGGCCGACGCCGCGACGCTGTACCTGCAGCCCGACGGCCCGGAGGCCGCCTACAACCTGGCCGCCCGCGTGGTGTGCCCCGAGGACGTCGCCTGCCCGGCCGACGACGCCCGCGAGGACGACGACACCGCCGCCGACGCCAGGCCGCTGGCCAGCGGCGTCGAGGCCCGCGCCATCGCGTGCGGCGACGACGACGACTGGTACGCGCTCGACGTGGGGCCGGGCTGCACGGTGAGCGCCGACCTGACGTTCGCCCACGCCGACGGCGACCTCGACCTGCGTCTGTTCGGCGACCCGACCGGCGTGCCGCTGGCCGAGGGCACCTCGGACACGGACGACGAGGCCCTCGAGGCCACCGTCGGGCGCCCCGGCGTCTACTACTTGCGCGTGAACGGCGTGGGGCCGGTCGCCGCGGCCTACGGCCTGACCGCCACCGTCGAGTGCCCCGCCGCGCCCACCTGCCCCGACGACGACGCCCGCGAAGACGACGACGACACCGACAACGCGACGCGCCTGGCGTCGGGCGCGGTGATCGCCGACGCCATCGCCTGCGCCGGCGACGCCGATTGGTACGTCGTGGCCGCCGAGGCCGGGTGCATCGTGCGCGCCGACGTCTATCACGCGTCCGACCTGCGGGTGACGCTGGTCGACCCCGATGACGCCGAGGTCGCGGCCGTCGGTGGGCCCACCGGCGACCAGATCGAGCACGTCGCCGCCGCGACCGGCGACCACTACGTGCGCGTCGACGGCGGCGAGGGGCCCTACGCGGTCGCGGTCGATGTGGTGTGCCCGCCGCGCTTCACCTGCCCCGGCGACGACGATCTCGAGCCCGACGACGACGCGGCCACCGCCACGGTGCTGGCCGCCGACGCGCCGGTCGAGGCCATCCTGTGCGCCGGCGACGAGGACTGGTTCGTGCCGCCGGCCCAGGCGGGCTGCCGCCTGGTGGCCGACCTCGGCTTCCGCCACCTGGACGGCGATCTCGACCTCGCGCTGATCGGCCCTGGGGGCGCCACCGTCGAGGTGGCCGACTCGACCACTGACGACGAGCACCTCGAGGTGCCGCTGCGCGCCGACAACGGCTACCGCCTGCGCGTCTTCGGCCTGGCCGGCGCGGGCGCGCTGTACACGCTGAACACGCGCCTCGACTGCACCTGCGAGGACGACGCCGGCGAGGACGACGACACGGTCGACGCCGCGCGGCCGCTGGCCGACGCGCCGGTCGAGGGCGTGATCTGCGGCGCCGACGAGGACTGGTTCGCGCTGGGCGACGTCGAGGCCGGCTGCCAGGTGGACGTCGGGGTGCTGTACGCCACGCGCGACGGCGACCTCGACGTCTCGATCCACGCCGCCGACGGCACCGCGCTGGCCGCCGCCGACGGCGCCGATCAGGGCGGCCCGGTGGCGCGCCTGCGCACCGAGGGCGCGGCCCCGCTGTACGCGCGGGTGGTCGAGGCCGAGGGCCTGGGCGCCGTGCCTTATCTCGTCGCCGCCACCATCGACTGCGCGCCGCCGCCCGTGTGCGAGGACGACATCTTCGAGGACAACGACGCCGCCGACGCCGCGACCGCCCTCGAGGTGGGCGAGGCGCTCGAGGGCGCCATCTGCGATGGCGACGACGACTGGTTCGCCTTCGACGTGCCCGAGGTGTGCACGGTGGACGTGCGCGTCACCTTCACCCACGCCGACGGTGACCTCGACGTGGTGCTGGCCGACGCGGTCGGCGCCGAGCAGGGCAGCAGCGACAGCGAGGACGACGACGAGCGGATCACCGAGCGCCTGCCCGCCGGCCGCTACGCCGTGCGCGTCTACGGCTTCGAGGGCGCCGAGAACACCTACGGCCTGCAGGTGGACCTCGACTGCGGCCCGGTGGGCGAGTGCGTGGACGACGCCCTCGAGGACGATGACCAACCCGCCGACGCCACGCCCCTCGAGCCGGGCACGCCGGTCGACGCCCGCCTGTGCGGCGCCGACGACGACTACTTCACCTTCACGACGCCGTCGCCCGCCTGCGAGGTGACCGTCACCGCCGACTTCCGCCACGCCGACGGCGACCTCGACCTGCAGCTGTTCGACGCGCTGGGTCGCCCGGCGGGCCGCAGCGCCACGCCGGCCGATCAGGAGCGCATCGCCGTGACGCTGCCCGCCGCGGGCGCCTACACCGTGCGCGCGTTCCTGTTCGGGGGCGTGGGATCGCCGGAGTACACGCTGATCTACGATCTGGACTGCCCGCCGCCGCTGGCGTGCCCGGCCGACGATGGCAACGAGCCCGACGACACCGTGGGCCAAGCCACCCCGCTCGAGGTCGACACGACCTACGCGGGCATCCTGTGCGCCGACGATCCGGATCACTTCGGCCTGCTGCTCGAGGCGGGCTGCCGCGTCGAGGCGCGCGTCGACGACGCGGGCGCCGGCGCGACGCTGCGGCTGGTCGACGCGAACGGCGCCGAGGTGGCCCTGGGTGTCGCCGACGCGACCGGCAGCGATCTCGACGCGACCGTCGACGCCGCCGGCGTCTACGCCCTGGCGCTGACCGGCGACGCCGGCAGCGTCTACGCCCTCGGCGCGCAGGTCACCTGCCCGCCGCGCTTCGAGTGCCCCGGCGACGATCCGCTCGAGGAGAACGACGCGATCGCCACCGCGACGCCGCTCGAGCCCGGCGCGCACGTCGAGGCGGCGCTGTGCGACCTGGCCGACTACTACGCGGTCGAGGCCGAGTTCGGCTGCACCGTCAGCGCGCAGATCAGCTTCCTCAACGCGAACGGAGACTTGCAGCTGCGCCTGCAGGACGCCGGCGGCTTCAACCTCGACTCGAGCACCACGCAGGCCGACGTCGAGCGCGTGAGCGCGGTCGCCAACCTGCCCGGCGTCGAGACCTACTATGTGAAGGTCGAGGGCTTCTTCAGCGACACGAACAGCTACGGCCTGGACGTGGACGTCGTCTGCCCGACGGGCCGCCTGGTGATCAACGAGGTCGACCTCGCCGGGCCGGCGCAGTTCGTCGAGGTGTTCAACGCCGGCGACGCCGACCAGCCGCTCGAGGGGATCGCGCTCGAGCTGGTGACCGCCGCCACGGGCGAGGTCTATGGCACCTACCTGTTGGCCGACGCCGTCGATCGGATGGCGCCCGGCCTCTTCCTGGTGGTCGGCGACGCGCAGGTGCCCGCCGGCGCCCTCACGCTGGCGCTCGAGGCCCCCCTGACCGTGGCGGCCGGCGACGGCGCGCGCATCGTGGACGGCGACGGGGTGGTGCTCGACGCGGTGACGATCGGCGGCTTCGTCGAGGGCGTCACCGAGGGCGCCGCCGGCGCGCCCGCCGATCCCGGCGCCGCCGCCAGCATCGGCCGCTGCGGCAACGGCGTCGACACCGACGACAACGCCATGGACTTCTCGGCCAACCTCGAGCCGACGCCGGGCACCGGCAACCAGTGCCCGCGCGTGCTGGCCTGCCCCGCCGACGATCCGGAGGAGCCCAACGACCGGCTCGAGGACGCCTTCCCCCTCGGCGGCGAGGCCCACGACGGCATCACCTGCGGCGGCGATCCCGATTGGTTCGCCACGGTGCCGCTGCCCGGCTGCACCTTCAGCGCGACGCTGGCGTTCACCCACGCCGACGGCGACCTGACCCTCGTGCTGCGCGGCCCCGACGGGACCGAGATCACGCGCAGCGCCACCGACACCGACGACGAGACCGTCAGCTTCGAGGCCCCCGACCTGGGCCCCTACTACCTGGTGGTGGAGAGCGAGGACGGGCTCGACGCGACCTACGTGCTGACGACCGCGAGCGAGTGTCCGGAGGAGCCGCCGGTCGAGCCCTGACCGGCGGCGGCGCCGCGTCCCGCCCGGGGCGCGGGCGCCTGGAGGCCCGAGCGCCCGGTCAGGGCGCTGGCGCCTGGACGCCCGAGCGCCCGGTCAGGGCGCGGGCACCTCGATGTCGAAGCTGGCCGCGTTCCCGTAGCGATCCGACACCGTCAGCGTGTGGGTTCCCGCCTCGGGGGGGGCGTCGAGCTCGACGCGCGTGGTCACCCAGCCCTCGAGGCGGGTGACGACCGGGTCGCCGGCGGCGGGGCGGGCGGTGACGAGGTCGACGGCGACCTGGTCGCGGGCGGTGTCGACGGCCTCGGCGGCGGCGTCACCGACGGCCACCTGGGCCGGGGCGTCGGGCAGGGGGCCGCCGAGCACGAACGAGTAGTTGCGCAGCGGATCGGGGAACGAGAACTCGCCGTCCCAGCGCAGCAGGTGGCCGGTGAACTGCAGCTCGTCGAAGGGCGTGGCGCCGTCGTCGTTGGACGGGCCGTCGGGGTAGTTGACCTTGAAGGCCACGCGGCCGTTCGCGACGGTGGCCTCGCGCACCACGAGGGTCGCCGGCGTCACCTCGAAGGGCGCGCTGCGGTAGGCGTAGGCCATCTTGGCGCCGCCCTTCCAGGCGTGGCCGTCGGCGGCCAGGCGGTAGGTGCCGGCGGGCAGCTCGAAGGGCAGCTCCCAGCGCGCGCCCCAGGTGTGATCGGCCGCGTAGTCGCCGTGGTACAGGGTCAGGCTCTCGAAGCCGCCGTGGTCGTAGGGCCAGTCGCCCGGGCGCAGGGCCCCGGTCCAGCCGTTGACGATCTGCACCTCGAGGCGCACCGCGGGCACGTCGACGCCGGGGTGGCCGCCGGTCCAGCGCGTCTCGATGAGGGTGCCCCGGGACGCCGTGGCCGGGGGCTGCGCGATGGCGGCGCCGGGCTCGCCGGTGGTCTCGGTGGGCTCGACCGTGTCGTCCTCGAGCGCGGGCCACCAGGTGGGCTTGATGCCCGTGGCGTTGTCCTCCCTCTCGGCGGTGAACAGCTGCCCGGCCAGCGCGCGGCTGTTGTCCATGAGGTAGCGGCCCAGCTTCCACCCCCACAGCCCCTGCGCCGCCTCGTAGCCGCCCTGGAACCAGTCCTCGGGGGTCAGCAGGTACAGGTGGTGGTCCTGGCTGTAGCCGAAGTTCATCACGCGCAGGTCGTCGAGGCCCGCGGCGCGCCCGTCGGCCTCGATCTCGTCGGACAGCGCGACGCCGAGGATTGACGTCGACTCGCCGGGCAGCGTCGTCACCACCAGGGGACCGGTGTCGCAGCCCTCGCCGCGCGTCGGGCAGACGTCCAGGCGGAACGCGCTCAGCGTGGTCTTCTGCAGCTGCACCACGGGCGCGCCCAGGTAGGTCTGGATGTTCAGGCGGCACCCGAGCATGCCGTCCAGGTAGGGCGCCTCGTCGGGGCTTCGCTCGTCGGTGACGCACTGGAACGCGCCGTACACCTGCGGGCGGCCGTTGGGCGCCTGGAACTCGGGCACGCTGCGGTCGTAGCCCATCAGCTCGTAGCTGACCGGGATGCGCCGGGTGACGACCTCGAGGGTGACGTCGCCGCGCGGCGTGGCGGCCTCCCAGGCGCGCTCGAAGGGCGCCCACGCGCGGTGGCCGACCGCCTGCATCTTGGCCCAGTTGACCCGCGTGCCGTCGTCGCCGCGCGGGCTGATGTCGCCCGCGTTGCCCTGGAAGAACAGCACCGGCACCGGCGCGCCCACCTTGGCCGACAGGCGCTCGGTCGCGATGCGCTCGATGCCGCCGGGGGCGTCGCCGGTCAGCCAGGTCTCCTCCATGTGCGTGCCGTGGATGGCGAAGTTCACGATGGCCGCCATCGGCGTGTCCGTCTCGGCGTCGTCCACGCGCAGCACCAGCATGCGGTCGTCGCGGAACTGCGGGCTGGCCCCGCGCCGGTCGCTGTGGATGCGGCTGTTCGGATCGAAGTCGTCGAGCATCGCCCAGCCCATCTTGGCCGGGCGCATGTCGTCGAGCGCGGCCTTGATGGCGTGGGCGAAGCTGGTGGTGTAGCGGTCGACCATCTCGGGCGAGAAGGCGCCGTAGCCGAAGACGCCGAAGCCGGTGGCCGGCACCAGGTTCCAGTAGCGGCCGGGCTGGCTGTGGCTGTGCGTGGCGCTGGTGATGATCTTGCCGTCGAAGTTGATGCCGTCGGGGTGCGCGTCGTCGACGGTGAGGGCCTGCAGCTTCTGGGCGGTCAACGTCAGCATGTAGTCGGTCGACCAGCACAGGGGCAGGCGCATCAGGATCAGGAACTCGTCGTCCGTCGAGACGGCGATGACGCGCACGTCCATGTCCTCGAACACGCGGTCGCTGCCGCCGAGGGCCTTGGCGTAAGGCGTGCGGGGGCCGGGGCGGCCGCCGAAGCCGGCCATCGAGACGCCCATCGGGTAGTCGAGGGGCGCGACCGCCACGCCCGCGTGCAGCTGCCCGGGCTGGCCGACGGGGGAGGGCGCGGCGCCGGGGAACAGGTCTTCGGGGTAGCGCAGGCAGCCGCCGTCGACGCAGTAGCCGTCGGCCGGGCAATCGAGATCGGTGACGCAGTCGTTGCGGCAGATCTGGTCGTGGCAGCTGGTGCCCTCGGGGCAGTCGGCGTTCGAGCGGCAGGGGCGCGGCCGGATGGGGCAGGTGCCCTCCTTCTCGCAGGGCGCGAAGCAGTAGAACCGGCCCGAGAAGCCGCCGCAGATCTCGCCCTCGGGGCACTCGGCGTCGTCGCCGTCGGGGCAGCGGTCCGGGCGCTCGTTGACGCACACGCCCTCGAGGCAGTCGCCGAAGGGGCACTCTGAGGCGTAGGTGCAGGCCTCGCCGCCGGGCGGGATGCCCGCGTCGGCCGGCGCGGCGTCCGCGCCGGCGTCGGCGGGCGGCGCCGCGTCCTCGATCGGCGCGGCGTCCGCCGGCGCGGCGTCCTCGACCGGCGGCGCGACGTCGGGCGTCCCGCCCCCGTCGGGTTGCCGCCCGCTGCCCGGCTTCGGGTCGGAGGCCTCGTCGGGCACGAGGCAGGCGGTGGTGGGCAAGAGCGCGCTGAACAGCGCGAGGCGAAGAAGACGGCGCATCGGCGGCCCCGAGGTCGAGACGAAAGTGCACCATTCTGTCAGGAGCGGAGCGCCGGAGGCAAAGCGCGCGTGCGCCCGCGCTCGCCGCGCCGAGGGGTGGCCCCGACTTGGACCTCCAGCCTTTCCTCCAACCGGCCGATTCGGCATCCTGCGGATCGGTGTCCGAGGGGGGACCTTGCGCCCAGTCAATCTGTTGTTGGTCGCCGCGCTGGTCGGGGCGAGCGCCGCGGCGCACGCTCAGGACGGGCTCGAGCGCTTCTGCCTGCCCGAGAACGACGCCGCCTTCGGCCTCGACCTCGAGGTCGACGACCTCGGCGACATGCACCTCAGCCGGGTGCGCCGCATCAGTGGCGACCTGATCTACACCCGCGTCGGCCCGGACGGCGGCCTCGTCGACGAGGTGGCCGAGCGGCGCATCAGCATCATCGGCACCGACGAGATCGTCGACACCGATCTGGCGCTGTTCGACGGCGTGCCGCACATCTGCGCCTACGACGCGCGCGAGCCGGGGCTGATCGTCGCCTCGCGGGGCGCGGACGGCGTGTGGAGCAGCGAGGTCGTGCAGCCCGGCCTCGGCGCGGGCGACTTCTGCGCGCTGGTGTGGTGGCAGAACGCGCCGGCGGTGGCCTTCCGCCACGGGGACGTGCTGAAGGTGGCCCAGCGGACCGGCGAGGACGCCTGGGCCGTCGTGCAGGTGGACGCGGTCGAGGGCGAGCAGGTGGGCGTCGAGGTCGCCGCCGCGGTCGTCTCGGGGCGGCTGGTCATCGCGCACCGGCACGTCGAGGCGCGGCGGCTGCGCGTGACCTGGTCGCCCCCCAACGGCTGGCAGACGCGGACCGTCGAGTTCAACAACCTGGCGACGGGCATGCGGCCGAAGGTCAACGCCCTGCCCAACGGGCGGGTGGCGATCACCCACGGGGTGATCGGGGCCAACGTCCGGGCGCAGGACACGGCCGGGCGCAACTACCGCAACCTGACCAACGACGACGGCTTCCTGTGGACGCACGGGCGGGTGCCGCAGGATCTCGCCAACGGGCTCGTGACCGAGTCGCTCGACGGCGAGTGGGTGGGCGGCAGCCACGGCGTCTTCGTGCGCGCGGATGGCAGCCTGGTGGCGGTGGCGCGCGAGCGTCTGCGCAGCGCGCTGTTCGGTGATCGCGACGGCCTGCGGCTGTACCTGGACCTGCCCGCCGATCCCGAGTGGGCGCACCTGGAGTTTCAGGACGATCTGCGGCAGCGGCACACCTACCTGCGGGTGTCGACGCGGCCCGATCCGTTCGGGCTGCCGGTGACGGCCTTCCTCGACGAGACGGAGACGCTGCCCGGCATGCCCGGTGGGGCGTTCGCCTGCGCGTGGCGGCCGGTGGACACCGACGGTGATCGCGTGCCCGACACCGAGGAGCGGCGGCTGGGCACGAACCCCGAAGAGGCCGACACCGACGGGGACGGTCGGCCGGACGGGCAGGAGATCCTCGAGGACTCGACCGATCCACGGGTAGACGACGAGCCGCGGCTGGACATGGGCGTGCCCGACGCGGCGCCGCCGGTGCCGGACATGGCGCCGCCGGTGCCCGACATGGCGCCGCCGGTGCCCGACATGGCGCCGCCGGTGCCCGACATGGCGCCGCCGGTGCCGGACATGACGCCGCCGGTGCCCGACGCGGCGCCGCCGGTGCCCGACGCGGCGCCGCCGGTGCCCGACGCGGCGCCACCGGTGCCGGACGCGGCGCCGCCGGTGCCGGACGCGGCGCCGCCGGTGCCCGACGCGGCGCCGCCGGTGCCCGACGCGGCGCCGCCGGTGCCCGACGCGGCGCCGCCGGTGCCCGACATGGCGGCGCCCCCACGCGACGCGGCGCCGCCCCCGCGCGACATGGCGCCGCCCGTCGACATGGCGGCCGTCGAGCCGGACATGGCAGGGCCCTCGGACGCGGGCCAGGCCGACGCGGGTCAGGCCGACGCGGGTCAGGCCGATGCCGGCCAGGCCGACGCGAGTCAGGCGGACGCGGGCGGCGCGGGCGCCGACGCGGCGACCGAGGACGGCGGCCCCGACGCCGCGGCCGCCGACGCGCGCCCGGCGGACGACGCCCTGCCTCGAGCCGACGCCTCGGCCGCGGACGCCGCGCCGACGGTGGACGCCCGGCCGGCCGGCGATGCCGCCTCGCCCGACGCCCAGGGTCCGACGTCCGATGGTGCTGCCACGAGCCCCGACGCCGCCGCGGGGACGACCGACCCGGCCGAGGGCTGCGACTGCCGCGCCGCCGCCGATGCCCCCCCGCTGCCCGCCTGGCTGCTCGGCGCGGCCCTGCTGCTGCTGCGCCGACGCCGCCGCCCCCGCTGACCCCGCGGCGACGGATCCCGGCGACCCCGCATCTTTATCTCGCCGGCGCACCCGCCGTAGGCTGAGGTCATGGGAAGACGCGCACCGAACCTGCTGGTCGTCAGCGACCTGCACCTGGGAGGACCGCTCCGGCCGCCCTTCGGCTTCCGCGCGCTGCGGCAGGTGGCTCGCCTCGATCGCGAGCTCAGCCGCTTCCTGGCTTACTGGGGCGCCCACCCGATGCCCGGCGACGATGGCCGCCCGGCGCCGTGGACGCTGGTGCTCAACGGCGACACCATCGACTTCCTGCACATGGATCTGCGCCCCGAGGGCGAGGACGCCGCGCCCGACGAAGACGAGGATCTGCACGGGCTGGCCCTGAGCGCCGAGCGCTCCCGCTGGAAGCTGGACCAGATCGCGCGCTTCCACCGCCGCAGCCTCCGCGCGCTGGCGCGCTTCGTCGACGCCGGCAACAAGCTCGTCTTCGTCGTGGGCAACCACGACGCCGATCTCTTCTTCCGGACGGTGCGCGAGGGCCTGGTGCAGCACATCGCGGCGCACTCGAAGGCGCCCGCCGGGGTGTCGGCCCAGGTGTCGTTCTCGCCCTGGTTCTATTACGAGGAGGGCCGCGCCTACATCGAGCACGGGCACCGCTTCGATCCCTACGCCACCTTCCCCGATCCGTTGATCCCGGTCGATCCGGACGCCCCGGAGCGCCTGGCGCCCAACTTCGGCCACTGGGGCCTGCGCTACTTCTGCAACCGGGTGCGCACCTTCCCGGTGCACGACGTCGACACCTGGGGGGTGAGCGACTTCCTGCGCTGGGGCACACGCATGATGGGGTGGCCGCTCTTGCGCGCGGCCTGGCAGTCGCTGGTGTTCCTCGCGCGCTACCTGATCGACGCCCTGCGGGACGGCGTGGCGCGGCGGCGGCTGATGCGCGCCGAGAAGCTGCGTCGCCGCGAGCGCCTGGCCCGCTTCGGGCGCAAGTTCGGCATGCCGTTGGCTCGCATCCTCGCCCTGGACAGCCTGCGCCTGCCTCACGTCGGCGCCAGCGTCCTGCGCTACATGCAGGCCCTCTACCTCGACCGCGTGGCCCTCGCCGGCGCCTTCGTCACGGCCAGCGTGGCGGCCTTCGCGCTGCTGTCGCCCTCGGCCGCGGCCTTCGCGACGATGGGCCTGCTCGGCGTCGCGTGGCTCAGTTGGCGCGCGCTCGCCCAGGCCCGCCCGGTGCAGGACGTCCACCCCCTGCTCGGCGGCCTGGCCCGCCGCATCGCCTGGCTCACCGGCGCCCGCGTGGTCGTCTTCGGCCACACCCACCGCCCGGTCCTGCGGCGTCTGGGGCGCGCCCACTTCCTCAACCCCGGAAGCTGGGAGCACCTGCCCCGCCAGCCCATGCACGCCAAGGACGCGCCCTGCGATTGCGATGCGCGCTTCGGGGTGATCACCGGGTCGAAGGACACGACGAGGCCACGCCTGATGCGCTGGTGCGCCCGCGCGCGCGCGCCGCAGCTGCTGGAGATGGGGGCGGGGCGGGCCTGACTCAGCGCTGCACTTCGTACGCGTGGTCGTTGGACCACGTGTAGATGGACGAACCGATCGTCGCGCCCACGATCCAACCCAACACCACGCCGCCCATGGCGCCGAGGAACAGCGAGAGGCCCTCGGTGTCCTCGCGACAGTCCGGGCGGCAGTCGGCGATGTAGGCCCCCGCCAGGCCGCCACCGAGCGAGGCGAGGGCGCCGCCGCCGAGCACGGCGGCGATGAGCCCGGGCTCCTCGACGCGCACGCGGAGGCGGGCGTCGGACCAACGCCCGGCGCCGTCCCAGCTCGTGATGGCGTCACCGAGCGTCGCGTGGTGCGCGAAGGCGCGTACGGGGGCGAAGGCGAAGGGCTCGACCCGGTCCAGATCACGCGGCTCCAGCTCGAGCGGGTAGGCGACCCGCTGCTCGCCGTCGTCCCGGGTCACGATGATGGGCCCGTGTGTCGCGGGAAGGCGCTGCAGGTCGTCGCGGTCGACGACGATGGTGCGTTTGATGGTGCAGCCGGCCGCGGCGACGGCCGCCAGCGAGCACCCGGTGAGGAGGTGCAGTGTCGGTCGCATCGCGCTGGCTCCGCCGGGTTGGTTCGCTCGCAGGTTGCCAGAGTCGAGTGACGCGCGCGACGTCAGGAAGCCGCTCGGTGACGCGACCCACGCGGCGTCGGGTGCAGCCGGGGGGAGGATGGCCGGTCGCGGTGCGCTTCTGTGCAACACGGCGCGGCTTTGTCCGATAACCCCACATCGGGTGGGTGGGGGTTGGGGATGGCTGGGCGGCGCAGCGCGGCCCGGTCGCACGGCGCCCGCGCAGCTTGCCACCATGGCCGCGGACCGCACCGCGGAGGACGCGATGAGCACGGCGGGCGTGGCGCGGGCGGACGTCGCGGACTACCTGGCGCGAGAGGCGACGGCCGAGACGAAGCACGAGTTCGTCAACGGCGAGGTCGTCGCGGTGGCGGGGGTCGATTGGGAGCACGAGGTCGTGAAGTCGACCTTGGCCCGGCGTGTGGGCAACGCCCTCGAGGCGAACGGTCGGCCTTGTGTCGCCCTGGTGTCCGACACGCGCGCCCGCATCGACGAGACGGGACTGGACGCCTACCCCGACATCACCGTCGTCTGCGGTCGTCCCGATTTCGACCGCACCCACGCCCCCCCACCCTGCTCAACCCGCAGGTGATCTTCGAGGTGCTGTCGCCCTCCACCGAGGCCTACGACCGCGGCGCCAAGGCCGGGCACTATCGCCAGCGCGCGTCCTTGATGCAGTACGTGCTGGTGTCCTCCGCCGAGCGCAGCGTCGAGGTCCTGCGCCGAGACGAGGGCGGCTGGTGGAAGTCGGCCATCTTCAGCGGCGACGGCCGCGTGCCCCTCGCCAGCCTCGGCATCGAGCTCGCCCTCGACGACATCTACGGCCAGCTCGAAGCCCTGCGCGCCGCCGAGGCCGAGGCGGCAGCCGAGAGTTGAGCTCGTCGGTGGGCTTCTTCGGCGACGGTCGCGAGGCGGCGCAGGGGCCGGGGGCGCGGGCTCCGTCGTGTGCGAAGAGACCCCCGGAGTGCCCGACACCGCGACGTCAGCGGCGGTCGGCGGACCGCCGAAGCCAGGACGTGAGCATCGGGTGAAACGCTGGCAGCAGACGCCGCGCCTCCAAGCGTGCTTCCCACGCGAGCAGTCTCTCGCGTGACCACTGGCCGCGGGCCTTCTCTCGGCGGATCGCGGCCTTGAGACCCTCGAGCGCAGCTCGGCGGCTTCGGGTCAGCCACGGACGGTTCAAGCCGAGCAACTGCTCCAGGTCATGCGTGTGGTCGGCGCGGTCCGCGAGGATTTGCCCCTGCGCGTCATAGCGAAGCCAGCGCTCGACGCCGGCGAGCGGATCGAGTGTGATCTCGGCGTCGCCCTTGAGCACGTCGCAAGTATGCGCGTCGGGCCCGTGCCCAGCGTGGCCATCGCACGCCAGCAGCAGGTTGCGCCAGTCGAGGGCGCGGTCGGGGAACGTCGATTGGGGCGCCCAGTGCTCGATGCGCGCGGTTCGCAGGTCGACCTTGCGCGTGCAGTAGCAGCACAGGCCGCGCTGGTCCGCGTACAGTGCGGCCTTCACTTCGTCGCGGGGCAGGTTGCCGAAGGTCGGCCCGACGGCGGCGTCACGGCGGTGACGTTGCAGGGTCTCGGGCTCCGGGCCCTTC
>JAUHXL010000699.1 GCA_030426945.1 bacterium | reverse complement strand
CACCTCGACGCCCGCGGCATCGGGCACGCGATCTACTACCCCCGACCCCTGCACCTGCAGCCCTGCTTCGCCGATCTGGGCTATGGCCCCGGTGACTTCCCGCACGCCGAGCGGGCCTGCGACGAGGTGCTCGCGCTGCCGGTCTTCCCCGAGCTGGGCGCCGACCGGCAGGCCGCGGTCGTGCGCGCCCTGTGCGACCACTACGGTATTTAGCGCTCGCAACGGTCGGACGAGTCTGACATAGTGACCGCCAGCCACGGTCCGCACCGTGGCGGAGGGCTTCGTTCGCGACGCTCGCCGACGGCGAGCATCCCTCCCCCGGGCGCTCGACGCCCGTGATTCTCCACGGAGAGACGGCGGTTCTGCTCATGCGGTTGTCCGGCTATGTCCAGCGCACGCGGGCGCTCGGCGACATCAAGATCCCCCCCCACGATATCGACGTCATCGGCGACCTGATCGCCGAGGGCGCCGATCTCGCCACGGTGCTGAAGAAGCGCAGCAACGTGCTGACGCCGCGCGTCCTGCTGGGCCTCTGGCGCGCCGCGACGCGCGCCGCCGAGCACGAGGCGCTGCTGCAGCGGGTGGCGGCGCGGCGGCGCGAGGCGGGGGCGCACCCGATCGCGTGGGCTCTGCTCCGGCACACCATCCACGCGCACCAGCTCGGCGTCCTCGAGCGCGCGGAGGATCTGAGCCCCCCGGGCCAGTCCGCCGAGCATCGACGGCGCGACGGCGTGAAGGCCGCGGTCGCCCTGTGGGACGCCTGTCTCGCGATCGTGCGCAAGTCCGCCACGCTGTCCATCGACCTGGCCACCGACGATCCGGAGCGGGTCGAGGCCTTCGGGGATCACGTGGACACCGTGACCCTGTCCGATCTGCCCACCCACCGCTGGCTGGCCATCCGCCGCGGGCAGAAGGCGGGCGCCCTGGCGCTCACCTTCGACGTGCCCCGCGACGAGCTGCTGGCGCAGGTGGTCGCGCGCGGCCAGGATCTGTCGGCCGTGGCCAGCGGTCGCGACGCCGAGGCCCTGCTCGACGCGCTGGTGATGCCCGACATCGAGGACTGGGCGCTGCGCCTCAAGGACGAAGAGGCCACCCTCGTCGCCGCGCGCAACGCGGGCACCGCCTACATGAACCTGCTGGCCTCGCCGCGGGCGCCCCAGGCGCTGGTGGCGGGCATCTGGGTGCCCAAGAAGGGCGGCCAGCTGGCGGTGGCGATCACGCTGCGCGACGGGCGCTTGATCCACGAGGGCAAGTGCCACCCGGGCAGCAACCCGGTCGCCGCGGTCGAGCAGGTCATCGGCTCCCACCCGGTCGAGGCGATCATCCTGCCCACCACCGCAGAGAACGACGAGCTGCTGCGCACCCTCGCCGGGGGCTTCGGGGAGCTGCCGGTCTTCCGGGTGGATCCCAAGGCGATGAAGGCCGCGCTCAAGGGCACCGAGGAGGAGGTCGCGCCCGCCGTGGGCAGCGCGCTGGTCCTCGCGCGGCGCGCCGTGCGCCCCCTGAAGTACTGGGGCCTGCTCGATCCCATCGCCCTGGGCCTGGCCGAGTACCAGCAAGACATCGACGAGGACGTGCTGCGCTCGGCCCTCGAAGAGGTGCGCGTCCTGGCCCAGGCGGGGGTCAAGCCCGAGGATCTCGCGCGCCCCACGCCGGCCCACGCTTCGCCCAAGCTGCGGATGCCGCCCAAGCCGCTCAACCCGATGATCAAGTCGGTGGACGACCTGCGCCCGGGCATGCAGGTCAACGGCGTGGTCACCAACATCACGCAGTTCGGCGCCTTCTTGAACATCGGCCTGGCCCACGAGGGCCTGGTGCACGTCAGCGAGCTGGCCGACCACTTCGTCAACGATCCCAACGAGGTCGTGCGGGTGGGCCAGCAGGTCGAGGCCCGCGTGCTCGGCGTCGATCGCGGGCGGCGACGCATCTCACTGTCCCTGCGCTCCGAGGCGCGCCGCGAGGGCCCGCCCCCGCCGAGCAGCGACGGCCAGAAGGGCGGCGTGCGCCTCGACGACATCCCCGGCCGCGGCGGCAACCGGCGCAAGAGCGGCTTCGGCGGCGCCGGCCCCCGTCAGCCGGCCACGGGCGTCAGCCGCGCCCAGGCGCTCGCCGACCTCGAGGCGCTGTTCAACAACAAGAAGTGACAGGGTCGGGCGGGCTCACCCCCGACCCGCGTACCAGCTGAAGTCCACCCCCAGCGTGAACACGCTGAAGCCGACCTCGGTGTCGAGGGCCGGCGGCACGAACACCCACCGGAACGAGGGCGACCAGTAGGCGCCGCGGGGGCCCCCGTCGCCGAAGGGGAAGTCCCAGCTCAGGCCGAGGGCGTGCACCGCGCCGACGCCCGCCCCGGCGGGATCGCCCTCGCCCGTGGCGATGACCTCCCCGCCCCCGAGCCCCGTGGCCAGATGCACCTGCAGGGCCGGCGTCCCCGCGAAGGGTCGCCAGCCCACGTCCACGAGCAGGCTGCCCATGCCCAGGTCGAAGTCGCCGCTGTTCGCCGCGCCGTACGCGCCTTGAAACTGCAGGCCCAGCGTCAGCCCGTCGATCAGCTCCTCGCCCACCCGCAGGTGGCCGCCGGTGCCGATCCAGGTGCCGGCGTCGACGCCGTCGGTGGCGTCGGCGGTGCCGCTGGTCAGGCCGACGCCCCCGGCGACGAAGAAGCCCCGCGCACCCGCGCCGTCGGCAGCGAGGGCGGGGGACGCGGCGAAGAACAGCAGCGCGAGCGGTCGGTGCATGGGGCGAAGATGCACGACGGCGCGCCGCGGGTGCAACGCCGCGCGCGGCGGTTGCCCCTCATCGATCGGTTGCGCTGGACTTGGAGCGGCTGTCTGCGGTCAGCGCCGTCGCGGCGACTGTACCTTCTGCCCGGTAACCCGACGCCCCGAGCTTGCCGAGCGGTTCCGTGCTCGGCACGGCGTACGGGGCCCGGCTGACAGCTGATAGCTGACAGCTGACAGCCGGGCGGACCGGCCACCAACGGGTCGTGACCAGACCCGCGCGCGGCGGTTGCGTCGAAGGGCGCCCCTGGCTAAGTTACCGCGCCCGTGCACCCGCGCTCCCGAGGGGCTTACGCCCTGCTCGCCTTCGTCGATCTCGCGGCTGGGGCGTTCCTGATCGCGTGGCCGGGCGCGTGGCAGGAGGCGCTGCACCCGGAGGTCCCGGGCGGCATCTTCTACCCGCTGCAGTTCACGGGGGCGGTCTGGGTGGCGCGCGGGGCGCTGACCACCTGGGTCGTCGCGCGGCGCCCCGAGGCCCGCGCCCTGGTGGGCGCGACCTGGGG
>JAUHXL010000698.1 GCA_030426945.1 bacterium | reverse complement strand
CGACGAGCTCGCGCTGGCGCTCGTAGCTGATGACCGTCACGTAGCCGCTGTTGACGAGCTGCGTCTCGAACTTCGACAGCAGGGCCTGCAGCTGGCTGTCGATGTGCTCGCTGGTCTCGTTGATGACGGGGAAGATGGCGACGGTCGGCTCCTTGCCGTCCCGGGCCATGTCCTTCCAGCGCCGCATGGCGCCGCTGTCGAGGAGGCTCTTGGCGTTCTCGTCGAACAGCTTCTCGAGGTCCTTCTTGTCGAGCCCCGTCGACATCGCGTACTCGTCGAGCTCGGGGTTGTCGCTGCCCCGGACGAAGGCGGGACCGCCGCAGCCCGAGAGCGTGAGGGTGCTCAGGGCAAGGGCGGTGCTGATCACTGCAACGAAACGGCGCATCGTTCTTCCTCGTTGGGCCAAAGGTCGCCGGAGCATAAGCACGGCCCGGCCGCGCGCGCAACGGACGCCCGACCTCAAGGTCCATTCACCGTGGGGGGGAATTTGTTCGGGACGAGGGGGGCGGATCAGGTCGGCTCGGTCTTCTCCTGCTCGACGCCGATCTTCTCGAACACCAGATCCTCGATCGTCTTCTTGCCGATGGCCCACAGGGCCTCGCGATCACGGCAGCGGGCAAAAAGGCCGAGGGGGATGCGGAAGCCGCCCTTGTTGCGCCGACCGCCGCCGTAGTGGCGGCCCGCGCCGTCGGCCCCGAACAGCGTCTTCAGCCAGCCATCGGGATCGATGGTCGGGCTGTTGGTGCGCAGCGAGCCGTCGACCACGTCGCCGTTGACGATGCCGAAGACCACCGCGGTCTCGATGCCCTCGTGGCGCATCAGGAAGTCCGCCGTCTGGGCGATGCCGTCCCGATCCTCTTCGCGCACGAAGCCCACGCCGGCCACGAGGAAGGTGCCGCGGATGACCTTGTGGTTCAGGCCGCGCTGGATGATCTCCATCGTGCGGGCGGTGATCGACTGCTTGCTGATGAGGCGCAGCAGGTCATTGTCGATGAACTGGCGCAGGTAAGCGCCGGCGCGGAAGTCGATGGGGCGGGCCAAGAGCAGGCTGTCGGTGTCGGTGCGGATACCGTGCATCAGCGCCGTCGCCAGCTTGGCGTCGGTGGAGTTGCCCAGCCGCAGCCCCAGGCCCGAGTGCTCGAGGTACTCGGCGTAGATGCTGCTGGTGGCGCCGGCGTCCTCGCGGATGTCGGTGAAGGCGGTCTCGAAGCCGCCCACGTACTTGTGGTGGTCGACGAAGGTGAGGACGGGCGGGGGCTTGGCCACGCGCACCGGCAGGTGCGGCGTCTGGGTGTCCACGAAGGCCATGTAGTCGAAGTCCGACAGGTCCATGTCCTCGCGGTACTGGCGCAGATCGGCGTCGAGGCTCTTCACCAGGGCCCGGTTCTCGGGGTGGCTGATCTGGTCGAAGTAGACGATCGAGCACTCCATCTCGAACTCCTGCGCGAAGTGCCGCTGGGCGATGGCGCTGGCGATGGAGTCGGGATCCGGGTGGCCCTTGATGATGATCAGCAGCTTGCTGCCGCGGGCCGATTCGAGGGTGTTGATGAAGGCCTCGAGGCGCTCGGGGGCCTCGCAGAAGCCTCGGACCGGCGGGCGCGACGCGGAGTACTCGCCGTTGGTCGGCGTGAGCGCGACGTGTTCGCCCGTGGGCGTGGGCTGGCGATTCGCCATGCAGGCTCCTGGGGTTCGGGCGGCGTCGGGTGCTCCGCCGGGGGGCACCGACCGACGAAAAATACCGGCGCACGGTTCCAGCCGCAAGGAACCGGACCGCGGGTCAATAGCGGGGCACCTCGGGGTCGACCTCGCGACTCCACGCCTCGATGCCGCCGCCGAGGTTCGCCACCGACGCGAAGCCCTTGTGCGACAACCACAACGCGACCTGCATGCTGCGCACGCCGTGGTGACAGACGACGATGGTCGGGCGCCGCGGATCGAGGTCGCCGATGGCGCGCGGCAGGCGGTCCATGGGCAGGTGGACGGCGCCCTCGATGCGGGCCAGGCTCCACTCGCCCGGCGTGCGCACGTCGAGCAGCAGCGGCGGGGCCTCGGCGGCGAGGCGCGCGGCGGCCTCGGCGGCGGTGATGTGCTCGACCTTCGGCGTGCTCATCCGAACAGATCCAGCGCGGCGCCGGCGATGGCGGCCGGCGCGACGCTCAGGTAGTGGAGGGCGTCGGCGACGTCCTCGGGCGTCATGTCGGGCTCGAAGCCGCTGCCCGCCAGCATGCGCGTGTCCACGCTGCCCGGGTTGAGGGCGGTGACGATCACGCCGCGGCCCTTCACCTCTTCGCTGAGCGCCTTGGTGAAGCCGATCAACCCCCACTTGCTGGCGCAGTAGGCGACGGCGCGCGCCGTGCCCAGCGTGCCCGCGATGCTCGCGACGTTGATGATCCGGCCGCGGCCGCGCTCGAGCATGGCCGGCAGCACCGCCTGGGCCAGCAGGAAGGGCGCGCGCAGGTTGATCGCGAAGGTGTCCTCCCACTCGGCGAGGGGCTGCTCGGTCAGGGCCTGCCGGTGAATGACGCCCGCGTTGTTGACGAGCACGTCGATCGGGCCGAGGGCCTCGGCGGCGCGGGCGGCGACGGCGGCGCAGGCGTCGGCGTCGGCGAGGTCGGCGGCGAGCGCCACCACGCCGAGCGCGCGCGCGGTGGCGTCGAGGGCGGGGGAGGGGCGGGCCACGACGGCGACGCGATCGCCCGCCGCCACGAAGCGCGCGGCGGCGGCGCGGCCGATGCCGCGGGCGCCGCCGGTGATCAGGACGGCGCGGCTCATCGATCGCCTCGCACCGGGGGCAGCACGTCCGGGCGGCCGATCAGCGAACCCCGCGCGACGCGGGTGGCGACGCGGGCGGCCTGGGGCTCGGCGCCGCGGAGGATCAGGCAGAGGTGGCGGGCCTCGATGGCGCAGGCCGCCCCGCGGGCCCCGAGGTGCGTCATCAGCGCGTCGGCGATGGCGCCGCAGAGCGTCTCTTGCAGCACCAGCCGGCTGGCGATGCCGCGCACCAGGCGCTCGAGCTGGCCGAGGCCGACGATGTGGCCGTCGGGCTCGTAGGCGACGTGGGCCACGCCGAAGAAGGGTGTCAGGTGGTGCGGGCAGGCGCCGTGGATGGGCAGGTCGGTCACCGTGACCACGGCGCCGCTCGCGTCGGGCATGCGCTCGGCCAGCAGGGCGGCCGGGTCGACCGCGTAGCCGGCCAGCAGGTGCTCGCGCCACAGGGCCTCGACGCGCGCCGGCGTGCCGGCGAGCTCCGGATCCGCGCGGTCGACGGGCAGGGCGTCGAGCAGCGCCTCG
>JAUHXL010000107.1 GCA_030426945.1 bacterium | reverse complement strand
CGCGTGAGCAGATCGTCGGGCACCGCGGCCGGCCCCTCGTCGGGTACGGCCTGCAGGGCGTTGCCCCCCTGGATGGCCAGCATCACCGCGTGCGCGCCCGTCGCGCGCACCGCGTCGTACTCGCGGCGGGTGCGCGCGAAGGCCAGCTTGCCCTCGCTGCGCGCGACCAGCTCGCGCAGACGCGCCAGGTTGCGCTGGAACACGGCCCAGCGCCTCTTCGCCCCGCGGAAGGGGTTGGTGGTGATCGACCACATCGCCGCGCTGAGGCCGCCCTCGAACATGCGCGGCACGTCGAGGTGCCCGAAGAAGCGCCCCCCGAGGATGGCCCCGCGGTGGCGCTCGAGCGGGTCGTAACCCCACAGGCGCGGCGGGATCATCGTGTCGATGTGCAGGTCGACCAGCTCGACGTCGCGAGCCAGCGCCCGGGCCTCCTCACTGACAGGGTGCGCGGTCATGGGGCGGTTCTAGCAGATTGCAGCGGCGCCCGTAGGCTGCTACAGCCGCAGGATGCCGTCCGCCACGCACATCGACCTGTACCAGCTGACCTCGCTGGTCTCGCACTGGGACGCCGGCCTGGCCGCCGCCCCGGTCACCATGAGCTTCTTCAGCCGTCGGCTGCCGCGCGATCCCGACGGGGAGCCCGCGCGCGGCTTCCTGCTGTGGGTGGGCTTGCGACGCTGCCTCGACTGGCTGCGCGAGGCCCGCTTCGACGACGCCCACCTCGACACCCTGCGCGACCACGCGATGCTGGGCCCCGCCCTGCGCGCGCGGAAGGATCTGGCGACCGCCCTGCGCGAGTGGCGCTTCACCGGCCAGATCGACGCGCCCCCGGAGGGCACGCCGCTGTGGGCCGGCCCCGCGACCTTCGAGGGCGCGCCCGTGGACGTGGACGGCGTGCGGCCCACCGCCGGCGCGCCCTACCTGGTGGTGCAGACCGATCTGCTGTCGGCCAAGCTGATCGAGACGCCGCTCTTGTCGATCATCAACCACATGGTGATGGTGGCCTCGAAGGCCGCGCGCGTCGTCGACGCGGCCGGTGATCGCGCGGTGCTCGAGTTCGGCAGCCGCCGCACGCACCCCGAGGCCGCCGTGGACGCGGCCTACGCCGCCTACGTCGCCGGCTGCGCGGGCACCAGCAACGTCGAGGCCCACCACCGCTATGGCGTGCCGGTGCTGGGCACGATGGATCACTTCGCCGTCCAAGCCTTCGAGCGCCCCGGCGTCCCCCGCCACGAGACCGAGCGCGCCTTCTTCGCCGCCTTCCACGCGGTGTACCCGGACAACTCGATCCTGCTGGTGGACACCTACGACACCTACGGCGACAAGACGGGCATCCGCAACGCGGTGGCGGCCACCGGGGGCAAGCTGAAGGGTATCCGGCTCGACTCGAACATCGACGCGGGCAACATCGCGAAGGCGCGCCGCATGCTGGACGAGGCGGGCGCGCCGCAGGCGCAGATCGTCGTCTCGGGCGGCATGGACGAGCACAGCATCGCGGCCCTCGGCGACGCGCCGGTCGACGCCTTCGGCGTGGGCGAGCGCATCGTCACCTCGCCCGACGCGCCGGTGGGCGTGGGCGCGGTCGGCAAGCTGTGCGCGCTCGATGGGCGGCCCTCGATGAAGCTGTCGCGCGGCTCGGGCAAAGCGACCCTGCCCGGGCGGGTGCAGGTGTTCCGGCAGGCGGGCGTGGACACGGTCGCGCGGCACGACGAGACGCTGCCGGGCGAGCCGCTGCTGCAGCCCGTGTGGATCGGCGACGCGCCGCTGCCCCTGCCCGGCATCGAGGCCGTGCGCGGGCACGCGCGCTCGGCCATCGCCGCGCTGCCCGACGCCGCGCGGCGGCCGCGCACCGTCGAGGTGCCGATCAGCGCCGGGCTGCTCGAGACCATCCGTGGGCTGGTGCGCGACGATGGCTGACGCGGGGCGGGTGCTGTACTTCGGCGATCCGCGCGGGGCGCTGGCGCTGCTCGCGCGGGGGGTCCGGCCCGTCGGCCTGGTGCACGGGCGGCGCGGCGGCCCCGGCTGGCGGCGGCTGCTGCCCCAGGTGGCCGACCTGCCCCGCTGGATCACCCCGAACCTGAACGCGCCGGCGGTGGTCGCCCAGCTCGCGGCGCTGCGGCCGACGCTGCTGGTGGCCTGCTTCTACCCGCGCCGCATCCCCCCGCCGGTGCTCGACCTGGCCCCGGGGCTCAACGCCCACCCCAGCGATCTGCCGCGCTGGCGCGGGCCGGATCCCGTGCACTGGACGCTGCGCGCCGGCGACGCGGACACCGCGCTGTGCGTCCAGTGGCTGGCCGCCGGGCTGGACGAAGGCGACGTGCTGACGCGGGAGCGGGTGGAGATCGAGCCCCGCGAGAGCGCCGGCCACCTGGCCGATCGCCTCGAGGCCCTGGGCGCGGAGCGCATCGCCGACGTTGCGCTGCGGGTGCTGGCGGGGGACGCGCCGCCCGCCACCCCCCAGGTCGGCGAGGTCAGCTGGGCGCCGCTGGCCGATCCGGACGACCTGGAGATCGACTGGACGCGCCCCGCCGCCGAGATCGACCGCCTGGTGCGGGCCTCGGCCCCGGATCCCGGCGCCTTCACCGGCATCGGCGACGAGCTGGTGGTGGTCTACGCCGGGCAGCCGGCCGAGGCCGGCGCCTTCGAGGTGCTGCCGCCGGGCACGCCCTTCGTGCGGGGCGGTGAGGCCTTCCTGCGCTGCGGCGAGGGCGCGTACAAGCTGACCCGGCTGCAGCTCGGCCGGCGCCGGCTGGGCGGACGGGCGTTCGCGAGGTTGTTGGTATGACCGACGACGATCCGGTGACCAGGCAGTACGCGCGCTGGCGCTACCCCGATCCCGCGCTGGGCGAGGCGGGGCGCACGGTGTGGAACGATCCGGGCGTGTACGCGGCGCTCTTCTGGCCGGACCGGCCGCCGCCGGCGGTGCCCCGCATCCTGGTCGCCGGCTGCGGCACCAGCGAGGCGCCGGCGATGGCGCGGGCCAACCCCGGGGCCGAGGTGGTGGGCATCGACGTCAGCCAGCCCAGCCTCGACGCCGCCCAGCGGCTGGCGGGCGACCTGGGGCTCCGCAACCTGCGGCTGTACCGGCTGCCGATCGAACAGGTCGAGTCGCTGGGGCGCACCTTCGACGCGATCAGCTGCGGGGGGGTGCTGCACCACCTGGCGAACCCCGCGCAGGGGCTGGCCGCGCTGGGCCGGGTGCTGGCGCCCCACGGCGTGGTGTCGGCGGCGGTCTACGGGCAGCACGCGCGCACCGGGGTGTACCTGCTGCAGCAGGCCTTCGCCGCCGCGGGCCTGCGGCAGACCGTGGAGGACGTGGCGCGGGTGCGCGAGGTGCTGCCCGCGCTGCCGCTGCAGCACCCGGCGCGCGCCTGGATGGCCGCCACCGGCGCGCCGGGGCCCCACGACGCGCACGTCGTGGACGCCTTCCTCAACGCGCGCGACGTGGCCTACGACGTCGACGGGGTGCTCGGGCTGGTGGCCGACGCCGGCATGGCCTTCCAGGGCTGGTTCTACAACGCGCCCTACCACCCCGACGCGATGCTCACGCCGCCGCATCCGCTGGCGCAGAAGCTGCGGGCCCTCGAGGGCGCGACGCTGTGGTCGACGATGGAGCGCTTGACGACGCCCCTCGACCACTGCTTCCTCGCCTGCCGCAACGACCGCCCGCGCGCGTCCTACGTCGTCGACTTCGGCGCGGCCGACCTGCTCGACTGGACCGTCGGCCGCCGCTTCCCGGATGGCGTGCGCCACCCCCCCATCCCCTACGATCCGCGGGACACGCTGCAGGACGCCCTGTACCGGCAGCTCGACGGCGTCAGCCCGCTGCGCGCCTGCCTCGCCCGCGCCGGCGTGCAGGGCCCTCCCGACGAGATCGAGAGCTACCTGCGCGGCTTCCTGCGCCACCTGTGGCGCAAGGACGCGGTCTACGTGCGGCTGCCCGACGGGCGGTGATCCGCGTCGGCGTCGGTCGTGGTCGATCCACGTCGAGGCGACGCCCGTCGCGCTGCCGGGGTCGATTCGCCGTGCTCTCTTCGACCACGACGACGACCACGACCACGCGGTACGGCCGCGGGGCGGCCGCGCCGACGCTCAGGCGTCCTCGAGGTGGGTGCACATCAGCACCTGCGACTCGCTGTCGCGGGTCAGCGGGCCCTCCTCGAAGTCGCCGAAGCGCGCGACGATGGCCAGGCCCGAGACCTCGAGCAGCAGCTCGAGCTCGGCGGGGAAGAAGTACCGGTGGGACAGCTGCAGGCAGAACTCGTCCGGCCCCGGGCCGTCGGGATCGTAGCGCGTGTAGTAGAACCACATCTGGCTGATCTGCCGGACGGGATCCCAGGCCGACTGCTCGCTGTAGGTGTAGTGCGTGTGGTAGGTCGGGTGCTTGAAGCGCACGCCTGGATAGCGCTTGAAAGACGGCCGGCTGAGGAAGTCCAGATCGGCCATCAGCACGTCCATCAGGAACAGCCCGCCCGGCTCGAGGTGCTTCTTCACGCAGGCCAGCGCGCGGCGCGCGTCGGCCGTCTCGTACATGTGCATGAAGGCGTTGAAGGGGCAGCTGATCAGGGGGAAGCGGCGCCCGAGATCGAAGGCGCGCATGTCGCCCTGCACCAGGATCAGATCCTCGCGCCGCGCCTTGGGCAGGGTCGCCGCCTTCTCGCGGGCGTAGGCCAGCATCGTCTCGGACAGGTCGAGGCCCACCACGCGCGCGCCCTGCCGCACGGCGCGGCGCGCGATGCGGCCGGTGCCGACGCCGAGCTCGAGCACCTCGCCGGCGGTGTCCGCGTAGTGCTGCGCGTACCAGCGCTGATCGGCGATGCGATCCTCGTACTCGTGCTCGTAGTACACCGCGTCGGCGTAGAACTCGGTCGTGCCCGCCTCGAGGTCGAAGTCATCGTCCCGCATGGCGGCGGACACTAGCGCCCCGCCACGCGGCCGACAAGCGGTGGCGTCACCGCCACATCAGACGGACGCGCGAGGGTCGCCGCGCCAGCGCGTAGAGCAGGCCGGCGGTGAAGCCACCGAGGTGCGCGAACCACGCGACGCCGCTCTCGCTGCCGATGCTGGCGGTGGCGTTCAGCAGCTGCAGCGCGGCCCAGACGCCGAGGAAGACGTAGGCGGGCAGGTCGACGAGGAAGACGAGCGGCAGCGGCAACAAGGTCTGCACCCGCGCGCCGGGGAACCACACGAGGTAGGCGCCCAGCACACCCGCGAGGGCGCCCGACGCGCCGACCATCGGCAGGTGTGAGGCGGGGTGCGTCAGCGCGTGGGAAAGGGCCGCCGCCAGGCCACAGGCCAGGTAGAAGGCCAGGAATCGGGGCCGCCCGAGCGCGCCCTCGACCGCCGGGCCGAACACCCAGAGGAACCAGAGGTTGCCGACGATGTGCAGCCAGCCGCCGTGCACGAACATGTGGGTCAGCCACGTCGGCACGCTGGCCGGCACCAGGCCCAGCGCGTCCGCCGGCACCAGGCCCAGGGCCAGCCCCGTCGCGGCGTCGCCGGCCCCGAAGACCGCCGCGTTGCCCAGGACGATGGCCCAGGTGATCAGGGGCGCGGCCCGGTGGGGCACCTCCCCGCGCAGCGGGATCAGAGCTTCACCACGAGATCCGGACCGAGCGGGGCGCCGGGCTGCGCGCCGAGGCCAAGGTGCTGTGCCGCAGCGATCCTCGGAGTCGTGCAAGTGCTTCGCAACGCAGGCATCGGCGTGCAGAGCGGTGCACCGCGACGGGAGGATCTCGTGGGGAGGCTCAAGGCGCGGGCAGCACGACGTGAAAGGCCGAGCCGGTGGCGCCATCGGACTCGACCCACACCCGGCCGCCGTGGCGCCCCACCACGCGGGTCACGATGCCGAGGCCCAAGCCGGAGCCTTCGATCTGATCGCGCGTGTGCAGCCGGTGGAAGAGGCCGAAGATGCGCGTCTGCTGGTCGGCGGGCACCCCCCGCCCGTCGTCCTCGACGACCACGTGCGCCGCGCCCGGCTCCGCCTCGCCGCGGCGCACCCGCACCACGCAGGGGTGGCCGGGGCGGCGGTACTTGATGGCGTTGCTCAGCAGGTTGGCGAACACGTCCACCAGCCGGTCGAAGTCACCGTCGGCGATGGGCAGATCGTCGGCGAGCTCGACGGCGGCGTCCGCCTCGTGGACGAGCGCCTCGAGGCCCTGGTGGGCGGCGCGCACGACGACGTTGAGGTCGCAGGGCTCGCGCACGAGCTCCATCTTGCCCACCTTCACCACCTGCAGAAGATCCTGCACCAGCCGGCTGAGGCGGTCGGCGTTGACCTCGATGCGCTGGAGGAAGTGCCGGGAGTCGGGCTCGAGGTCGGGGTTGTCCTCGATGAGCATGCGCGCGAACCGGCGGATGTTCAGCAGAGGGCCCTTCATGTCGTGCGAGGCCGTGTAGACGAAGGCCTCCATCTCCTCGGTGCGCTCGCCGAGCAGGGCCGCCCGGCGCCGCAGCTCCTCCTCGAGGGCCCAGGTCGCGGTCTCGTCGCGGAACACGGCCAGGCCACCGGTGATGAGGCCGCCCGGCGCCTCGAGGGGCACCGCCTCGAGCGCCAGCATCCGCGGCCGCGTCGTCCCCTCCCCGAGGAGCTGAAAGCGCGCGCTCGTCACCTGCTCACCGTGCACCGCGGCCCGGTACAGGGGGTGGGCCTCGTGGACGAGCGGCTGGCCCTCGGCGTCGGCCAGGCGATACACGCCCGCCGGCGTCGCGAGGCCGCCGAGGATGGCGCGGCCGGCCTCGTTCAGCCGGACGACGTGGCCCGCGGGATCGGCGATGGCGAGGCCCGTCGTGGCCGTCTCGAAGACGCGATCGAGCTCCGCGGTGCGGGCCGCGAGCGCGTCGTTCTGCCGCCGGAAGGTGCGACGCAGATAGCTCAGGGCCGCCATGTTGTCGACGCGCGCGGCGATCAGCGGGGGCGGCGCGTCGAGCGCCACCACGTCGCGCAGCCCGCCGTCGAGCAGCGCCTGCGCGGCCGAGGCGGTGGGCGGCTCGAAGGTCGCGGCGATGAGCGGCACGTAGCGGGTGGTCTCGGCGTCGGCCAGGGCGCGCGCCCGCGCCAGCGTGGCCTCGAGCCCGGCCTCCAGGCCGAAGACGACGACGTCCGGGCGGGCGGCGGCCACGCGCTCGGCCAGATCGCCGCCGGTCGCCCAGTCGCGCGGCGCGGCCACCGGCGTCTGGTGCGCGGCGCGCAGCACCTCCTCGAGGGTGCGCTGCGCGGCGGGATCGTCAATCAGCAGCAGGATGCGGGACACGGCGCGCCTCGTCCGGTGCCTGGGTCCGTGGGAGCCGGCGCCAGGATAAGCCAGCGGCCGACGCGCGCAAAGTCGCGCCGGCGCCGCGCGCGTCGCGGGCAGGCGCCGGGCTCAGTGCCCCAGCTTGCGCACCTCGAGGGCCGTCGCCACCAGCCGCAGCTCGTGCCCGGGGATCTGGTCGACGGTCGAGCCCGCGTCGTCGGCGAGGTGCTTGCGCTCGGCCTCGCTGAGCGTCTTGACCTCGACGGTGCCCTCGATCAGCGCGGCGTGGCCGCCCGAGTCGAAGGGCGCGAAGAAGCTGTAGTCCTTGAAGGTGACCCGGGCGCGCGCCTTGGGGCTCTGGCCCGCCAGCGTCATCCAGCAGCCCTTCTTGCGGCAGACCTGCTTGATGGTGCCCGCCACCTTCACGGTCTTGCCGGCGAAGGCCTCCGGCTTGGCGGCCACGTCGTCGAGCGTGATCTGCTCCTTCAACGTGAACGCGGCGCCGCGGTGGACGACCGCCTGCTCGCCCATCAGGTTGCTCGCCGGCGCCGCGGCCGCGGGCTGGCTGGCGGGCTGGCTCGACGGGGCGAAGAGCGCGATGACCAGAAGGATGCTCGTCATGGGGACCTCCGACGGTTGGCGCTCGGGCGTTTAGCACGCGGCCTCGAAGCAGTTCAACTCCGGGCCGCCTTCGCGACGGCGCGGGCCACGCGTCGGGCGCCCCGGCGGGCGCGCTCGGCGGCCTCGGGCACGTCGGTGGCGGCGGCGTACACGCGGTCCGCGAAGGCCCACGCGCCCGCCCGCTCCGCCTGGCGCGCCAGGGCCAGCGCGCAGTCGGGATCGTGCAGCACGCCGCCCTCGATCCGGTCCACCCGATCGAGCAGGGCGTCGACCAGCGTGACCATCGACAGGATGTCGTCGCGGTTGTGCGCGATGATCGGCAGCAGCGGGGCCGGATCGTCGCCGAACAGGTAGCCCCGGTAGCGGCGCGGCGCCTCGCTGCCCGGCGCGTCGTCGACGCGGATCAGGCCCAGCAGGTGCGCCTCGACGGTCGCCAGACGACAGTCGGGCAGGCGGTGCCTCAGCAGCCGGCGCACGGCCGTCAGCAGATCGAAGTGGGCGCCGAGGTCCGCCGAGGGATCGGCCAGCCCCAGGCCCGCGTAGCGCACCTGCAGCAGGGGCAGGTCGAAGGCCCGGCCGTTGTAGGTCACCAGGTGGTCGGCGTCGGCCAGCCGGGCGCCGAAGTCGGCCAGCGCCGCCGGCTCGTCGTCGGGATCCCGCAGCAGCCACTGCTCCAGCACCAGCTGATCGCCGGCCAGGTGCGCGGCGCCGATCAGGAAGGGCAGCGTGCCCATCGCGCGCGCGAGCCCGGTCGTCTCGAGATCGACGAAGAGGGCGCGGCGCAGGTCGAAGGTGCCCAGGGCCGCGTCCCCACCGGCGATGGCCGCCCCCGCCCCGTCGCGCTCGAGCGCGGCCAGCAGCGGGCGATCCCCGTGGCGCGCGTCCAGCCCGTAGCGGTGCACGACCACGAAGCACTCGCCGTGGGACGTCGCGCGCACCTCGCCGGGCAGCAGCGCCATCAAGCGCGCCGCCTGCGGGCCATCGGGCAGGGCGGCCGCGTCGCCCCGGCGCAGGCGGGCGAGCTGCTCCGCCACGGTGGTCGGCGAAGCGGCCGCGGCCACGCTGGGCGGGAGGCCAGCCGAGGCCCGCAGGCCGGCCAGCCGCCCCGCGACGGAGCGGTCGGTCGGGGGCGCGGCCTCGGGGTCCGCGAGGGCGGCGCGCCGCGCGGCGACGAACGCGGCGTCGGCGGCGCGACGGTCGCGGGGCGGTGGCGGGGCGGGGGGGGCCGGCGGGGCCGCGGGCTCGCGCGTGAACGGCTCCGCTGCGGCTGGGTCCGGCGCAGCCGGGCTCGGCGCGGCTGAGGCGGGCGCGGCCGGTCCCGGCGGCCACGCCGCGGCGCCGCCGCTGCGCAGGGCGTCGATGCGGCGGCGGAGGGTCGACCAATCGCTGGGGGTGGCTGATGAGGGGGCGGCGGGCGACTGCGGCGTCGGGATGCGTGACGCCGTGACCGCCGACGGGGGGCCAGGCCGCGGCGCGGGCGCCGCGTAGTTCGGCGACGGCGACGACGACGACGGCGACGACGACGACGACGGCGCGGGCGACGACGACGGCGCTGCGGCGGGCGCTGCTCGGGTCGGCGACGGCGACGGCAACGGCGACGGCGACGGCGACAACGAGGGCGCCTCGATGCTCAGCCGCGCGGCCGCCGCGGCGCGCCGCGCGCTCAGGCGCTGCAGCCGCCGCGCGACGTCCTCGGGCCTCACGATCTCACCGGCCGACCCTCACCGGCGCAGCGCCGCCAGGACACGCCGGGCCGCGGCCCGGCTGCGCGGCTGATCGGCCTCGTGGGCGATGGGCGCCGGCGCGCCGACGCAGCTGGGACAGCCGTCCGCGCAGGGGCACCCGGCCAGCGCGCCGTCCACCGCGTCGAGCAGCGCGTCCGTCGTCTCGAACAGGTGCTCGTGATAGCCCACGCCGCCCGGATAGCGCTCGTAGAGGTACACCGTCGGCAGATCCTCGTCGGGCGCGGCCTCGCCCTCCGCCCCCACCAGCGCCGTGCCCAGATCACCCCCGTCGCACATCAGCCGCACGGCCGCCACGCGCCGCGCGGCCTCGGCGATGCCCTCGAGCGCGTCGATCACCCGGTGCCGCGGCAGATCGCAGCGCTGCCCCAGGTCCGGCGCGGGGGCCAGCCACCAGGCCGTCGTGTGCAGCTCGTGCCCCGGCAGGTCGACCTCGCCGTAGCCCACGTTCTCGCCGGTGGCGAAGCGGATCTTCTTGAACCCCACCACCCGCTCGAACACCCGCACCTCGCCGTGCCCCACCTCCGCCGCGGCCAGCCGCAGGGCCTCGAAGCACTCGAGCACCCGCACGCCGCCGTAGGTCATGGCGTCGGTGTAGTAGTCCACCTGCACCGGGTCCACCAGCGCCCGCCGCCCGTCCCAGTCCAGGTGCTGCACCTGGTAGGTGCGCCCGCCGACGATGTAGATGGCCTGCGGGTACAGCGTGCTGGCCGCGGAGTGATAGTCGACCTCCGCCACCACCGTGTGCTGGTGCTGCTGGTCGAGCACCGTGAAGTTCCCCTCGGCGATGCCGCGCAGCCCCACCTTCTGCGCCGGGTAGGGATCGGCCGCCCACTGCCACCGCCGCGCGCCGCGGTGTACCAGCCGCTGGTTGGCCAGCCAGGCCAGCACCTCGGCGGTGGCCTCGGCCCCGAAGCCGCCGAACGCCTCGCCCACCTGAAAGGGCAGCTCGAAGGCCGCGCACTTCACGTGATCCGCCACCACCAGCAGGTTGTCGGCGCGCACCCGCGCGTGCTCCGGCGTCCGCTCGAAGAGGTAGTCCGGGTGCGCCGACAAGTACTGGTCGACGGGCTCGCTGCGCGCCACCAGCACCACCGACGCCGGCGCCTCCCGCCGGCCGGCCCGCCCCGCGCGCTGCAGCATGCTCGCCACCGTGCCCGGGTAGCCGGCCAGCACGCAGGCCTCGAGCTGGCCGATGTCGACCCCCAGCTCCAGCGCGCTGGTCGACACCACCGTCTGGATCTGCCCCGCGCGCAGCCCCGCCTCCACCCCGCGCCGATGCTGCGGCAGGTAGCCCCCGCGGTAGCCCGACACCGACTCGGGATCACCGCCGTCCGCCGCCACGTCGTCGCGCAGGTGCCGCGTCAGCCGCTCGACGTTCAGCCGGCTGTTGGTGAAGACGATGGTGGGGATGCCCTCGCGCGTCAGCGCGCGGGTCACCCGCCGCGCCGCCTGCACGTAGCTCTGCCGGATGCCCTTCGCGCCGTCCACCAGGGGCGGGTTGTAGACGTAGAAAGTGCGCGCCCCGCGCGGCGCCCCGCTGTCGGTCACCGCCTCGACGGGCGCCTCGAGCAGCGCCGCCGCGTGCGCCCCGGGGTTGGCGATGGTGGCCGAGCACAGCACGAACTGCGGCCGCGCCCCGTGGAAGGCCGCCACCCGCTTCAGCCGCCGCAGCACGTTGGCCACGTGGCTGCCGAACACGCCGCGGTAGGTGTGCACCTCGTCGAGCACCACGTAGCGCAGGCCGGCGAAGAAGCCGTGCCAGCGATCGTGGTTGGGCAGGATGCCCGCGTGCAGCATGTCCGGGTTGCTGACCACCACGCGGGCGGCCGAGCGGATGGCCCGGCGGGCGTCCGAGGGCGTGTCGCCGTCGTAGGCGTGCGCGCCCACGTCGATGCCACAGGCGGCCGCCAGCGCGTCCACCGCCGCCACCTGATCGTGGGCCAGCGCCTTGGTGGGGAAGAGGTACAGCGCGCGGCTGTCGGGCGCCTCGTCCAGGGCCGACAGCGTCGCCGCGTTGTACACCAGCGTCTTGCCGCTGGCCGTCGGCGTGGCGACCACGACGTGCCGTCCCGCGCCGACGTGCGCCAGGGCCTCCGCCTGGTGGGCGTACAGCGGCAGCAGCCCCCGCGCCTCGAGCCCCCCCCGCACCCGCGCGCTCAGCCAGGCCGGCGTCGGCCCCTGCCGCGCCGGCCGCGCCGCCTCGTGGTGGCGGGCCACGAAGGGCGCCCCGCGCGTCGGATGATCCGCCCAACGGTCGAGGATGTGGTCGGCCCGGCTCATCGCTCGCGCACCTGAACATTCCTTCAGGTGCGCACCCTATCCCACCGTGCGCGGCGGATCAACGGCGGGGTCACACCGGCAGCGGTCCGGTCAGCGAGCGCGGCAGGCGTGGCGGCCGCACCGGCAGCCGCACCGTGAAGGTCGCGCCTTCGCCCGGCCGCCCCCGCGCGCTCAGGCTGCCGCGGTGGCGCTCGGCGACCTCGCGGCAGATGGCCAGGCCCACGCCGGTGCCGGGATAGTCGCGCCGCCCGTGCAGGCGCCGGAAGGGCTCGAAGATGTGCTCGGCGTGCGCCGCGTCGAAGCCGATGCCGTCGTCGGTCACCTCGATGATCGCCAGGCTGCGCTCCACCCGTCCCACCAGACGGATCGTCGGCGCGCGCGCCGGGTGGCGGTACTTGATCGCGTTGCTCAGCAGGTTCTGGAACAGCATGCGCAGCTGCGTCGCGTCGCCCAGCACCACGGGCAGGCTGCGCGCCTCGACGGTCGCGCCGGCCTCGAGCACCGCCACCTGCAGGTCGTCGAGCACGCCGTCGACCAGCGCCCGCAGATCCACCTGATCCGCCCTCAGCGGCTGCGTGCGCACCCGGCTGTAGTCGAGCAGGTCCGCCACCAACCCCCGCATGCGCGTCGCGGCGTCTCCGATGACGTCGAGGAAGCTCGCCGCCTCGCCGTCACCGCCCTCTGCCTCGCCCAGCTCCTCGCGCAACAGATCCGCGAACAGCTGGATCTTGCGCAGGGGCTCCTGCAGGTCGTGAGACGCGATCCAGGCGAAGCGCTCCAGGTCGCGGTTCGATCGGGACAGATCGGCCACGAAGCGCGCGTGCTCGGCCTCGCGGGCCCGCCGCTCCCGCACGTCGTACGCGAACGAGATGAACAGGCGCTCGCCCTCCCATTCCACAGCGGCCACGCTGACGTCCACCGCCACCTCGTCCCCGTCCGGCCGGCGATAGGCGGTCTCGTGCAGCTCGGGCACGTCGATCACCATCGCGCGCCAGTGCGCCTCGAGGTCGGCGGTGGCCGCGCGCCGGTCGATGGTCAGCAGGTTGCGCCCCAGCACCGCCGGCCGCTGCTGCCCCAGCAGCGCGCAGGTGCGCTGGTTGACGTCCAGGATGCGCCCGGCCGCGTCGTGCAGCACGAACGCGCCCGCCGCGTGCTCCACCAGCTGGCGGAAGCGCCGCTGATAGGCCTCGCGCTGCGTGCCCATGCGATCCCGCTGCCCGATCTCCCGCAGGATGGCGAGGAAGCGCCGCGCGCCGGTGTCGATGTCGTCGTCGATGCGGGTCAACCGCACCTCGACGGGCACGGCCCGCCCCCCAGGGGCCAGCGGGCGGCCGGTCACGGTGACGGACTGACCCACCTTCATCGCGCGCCACGCCCGCTGAATGCCGAACAGATCGAAGTCCGGCTCGACGTCGGCGAGGCTCATGTGAAGCAGCACCTCGCGGCTGCGCCCCAACAGACGGCATGCCTCGGCGTTGACCTCGACGAAGCGCCCGACGTCGTCGTGCACGATGATGGCGTCGCCGGCGATCTCCACGCGGCGGCGCTGCTCGGCGAGCGCCGCCTCGAGCTCGGCGACGCGCATCTCGAGCCGCCGACGCGCCCGCGCGTCGTCGTCGGTCCCGCTGCTGAGACGCATCACCATCCACTCCGCTCCGACGCTCATCGGGCGATCCCGAACAGACCGCCGAGCAGCCCTCCCCCGGCGCTGTCGCCGTCGCCGTCGCAATAGGCATCGCGCGCGGCAGGGCTGTCCAACAGACCGTAAGCGAAGGCGGCCCGCAGGGCCACTCCAGCGATCCAGGCCTCGGCCTCGATCACCCGCGCGACCCCCAGCCGCGCCGCCGCGTCGGGCGCCGCGGCCAGCGCCTCGGCGTTGCGCCAGGCGGCCTCGCGCATGGTCTGCAGCAGCAGGTTGAGCGCCGTGGCGTCCAGGCTGGTGCCGGGCAGATCGCCGCTGGCCAGGCTGGGGTCGTAGCGCGCGGCGGCCTCGTCGATCAGGCGGTCGGCGGCGGCGCGCAGGATCAGGTTGACCCGGTCGTGGTCGGTCTTGCGGGTGGTCCCGTCGGGCGTGCGCAGGCCGATGGCGTGGAGCACGAAGGGCAGGTCGCGCTGAATGTGGGCGTTCATGCCCAGCAGCACGTTGCCCATGCCCCGGACGGCGCCCTGCTCGGCGGCGCCGAAGGCCACCCGCCAGGCCGGCGGCACGCGCGCCAGGTCGCCCGCCGCCCAGGCGTCGTAGGCGGCGAAGTAGAAGTCGGCGAACAGGCGATCCTGGTTGTTCACGAAGGCGTTGTCGGTGAAGAAGGCCGGGTCGGCGACGAGGTCACGGTAGACCTCGGTGGTGACGAGGTAGGTGAAGGCGAAGACGGCGTCGTGATCGCAGGCGGCGTCGAGCGGACGCCAGCGGCGGCGCATGTCGCGGATGACGCCGTCGACGCACCGCAGGCTGCCGTCGCAGGCGCGCACCCCGTCGGCGGGGGGCAGGGGCAGGGCCGGCAGCAGATCCGTGGCGGGGACGTAATAGAGCGGGCCACCCTCGGCGAAGGGATCCTCCGCTCCGAGCGCCGCGGATGGCTGGACCATCAACAGACCGACGAAGACGATGGCAGCGCGCATTGAAACCTCCTATTCCTAACATACTGACCCATCACCCGACCGCGCGCCAACCGAACTTGCCTTGAAGGGCCCGCCCCCCAACACTCGACCCAACCGACCGGGGGGAGAGATGCGAAACCTGCGCTGGCTGCTGATCGCGGCGTCGTTGTGGGGTTGTGACGACGCGTCGCGGGCGGCGGATCCGCCGCCCGCGGATCAGGGCGCTGCGATCGACGCGATGGCCCCGGTCGACGCCGCGTGTACGCCCGCGGTCGAGACCTGCGACGCCCGCGACGAGGACTGCGACGGCCGCGTCGACGAGGCGCTCGAGCGCCCCTGCTATCCCGGCGCGCCGGCCACCGAGGGCGTCGGGCGCTGCGCGGCGGGCCGCCAGATCTGCGAGGGAGGGCTCTGGTCACGCTGCGCCGAGGCCACGCTGCCCGAGCCCGAGACCTGCGACGCAAGCGACGAGGACTGCGACGGCCGCGTCGACGAGGGGCTGGTGCAGGGCTGCTACCAGGGGCCCGAGGGCACGCGCGATCAGGGCCTCTGCCAGGCGGGCAGCCAGGTCTGCGGCGACGGCGCCTGGGGCCTGTGCCGAGACGAGGTGCGGCCGGCCCCCGAGGCCTGCGACGGCTTGGACCAGGACTGCGACGGCAGCGCGGACGAGGGCCTCGTCGAGCCCTGCTACGACGGTCCCGCGGGCACCGCCGGCGTGGGCGCCTGCCGCGCGGGCGAGGTGGCCTGCACCGACGGCGTCTGGTCGTCCTGCCAGAACGCCATCGGCCCGCGGGACGAGACCTGCGACGGCACGGACGAGGACTGCGACGGCCGCGTCGACGAGGGCGCGCCGCGCTTCTGGCCCGACGCCGACGGCGACGGCTACGGCGACGCCACGGCGCAGCCCGCCTGCGCGCCGGGCGTCGGCCGCGCCGACAACGGGGACGACTGCGACGACGCGGACTCGGACGTGAACCCGGCCGCCGCCGACGCGCCCGACGACGCCTTCGCCGACACCAACTGCGACGGCGTCGACGGCGACGCGGCGCGCCTGCTGTTCGTCGACGTGGACGGGCGCGCCGCGGGCAGCGACGGCACCCGCGCCGCCCCCTTCGTCGATCTCGACGTCGCCCTGCGCGCGGCCGCGCGGCGCCCCGAGATCGAGGGCGTGGCCCTCGGCGCCGGGCGCTACGTCGGCCCCTTCGAGGTGCTGCCCGGCGTGGCCCTGCACGGCGGCTACGACGCGCGGACCGGGTGGACGCGCGGCGCCCAGAACGTCGCGACGCTGGCGCTGGGGGACGGCGACGCGACCCCGTGGATCGCCGTGCGCGCCGAGGAGATCGACCAGCCCACCTTGCTCGAGCGCCTGACCATCGAGGTGGGCTCGACCACCGCGGTCGGCGGCAGCGTCTACGGGCTCTACGCGCGCGACGCCGGCGCGCTGGTGCTGCGCCACGTCACCGTGCGGGCGGGCCAGGGTGGATCCGGCGCGCCGGGCGAGGACGGCCAACCGGGCGGCCACGGCGGGCACGCGACCGCCGGCGGCGACTGCAACGGCGTGCCCGGACAAGGCGGCGAGAGCGCGTGCGGGGCCGACGGCGGCGACGGCGGGGCCGGCGGCGTGGTCGGACAACCCGGCCAGAGCGGCGCGCCGCCCGGCTGCGGCGGCGCGGGCGGGCCGCGCGAGGGCGGCGGGGCCGGCGCGGACGGCCGGCCCGGCTGCACCCCGGATCCCGCGGCCGACGGCGCGCCCGGCGCGGCGGCGAACCCCGGCGGCCCGTTCGACGGGCTGTGGGCGCCCGGCGACGGCGCCGACGGCGAGGCGGGGCCCAACGGCGCGCCGGGCGGCGGCGGCGGCGGCGGCAGCGGCGCCGCGGTCATCGGCAACACCGCGGGCGGCGGGGGCGGCGGCGGCGCGGGCGGCTGCGGCGGCGGCCGGGGCACCGGCGGCACGGGCGGCGGCG
>JAUHXL010000697.1 GCA_030426945.1 bacterium | reverse complement strand
GGCTCAGCAGCGCGTGCACCACGTCGGCCAGCGACTCCACCGGCTGCTCGAGGATGACCGCGTCCGTCACCAGGCCCGCCAGGCCGGGCACCCGGTGGCGCAGCACCACCAGCATGTCCCCCACGGCGGGCGGCGGCAGCTCCGGGCCGATCAGCGAGGCCGTGCCGTCGTCGTTCACCCGCAGCAGCGGCACCAGGTGCGTGCCCAGCCGCTCGAGGTCGGCTTCGGAGACGATGTTCAGCACCTCGACGATGTGGCTGCGCGCCTCGAGGCCGTGCGCCAGCTCGCTCGGCGTCGGCAGATCCGGCCACGCCAGCAGCGAGCGCTCCGAGCCCTCGGCCGGCAGGGGCCGGTCGCTGGCGCACCACCGCGCGCACTTCTCGGCCGGCAGCACCTCGCGCCAAAGCTGGCACACCAGCTCGTTCAGGTGGGGGTTGGGCGACACCGCCAGCACCGCGCCCACGTCCAGCAGCTGCGGGTGCGTCAGCAGGTCGTGCGACAGGGGATCCTCCTGAATCCACCGCGCCGCCGACCGCTTGGGCACCGCCTCGCCCTCTTCGACCACGACCGCAACGTCCGCCCCGGCCTGGCTCAGCGCCTCGGCGATGGGCGCCACGAGGGCCGACTCGCCCATCAGCAGCCAGCGTCGCCGCGGCGGCTTCCGCAGCCCCAGCACCTGCGCCACCATGCCCGCCGACAGCCCCTGCACCAGCACCGTCGTCGCGATGACCGCGTAGGCGTAGGTCTCGAGCATGTGGGCCTCGGCGTAGCCCTTGTTGGTCAGCTCCAGCGAGAACAGCGAGGCCATCGAGGCGGCCACGATGCCGCGCGGCGCCACCCACGAGAGGAACAGCTTCTCGCGGAAGCCGAAGCCCTGGCCCCAGGTCGACAGCCAGACGTTCAGGGGCCGGATGACCAGCACCAGGGCGCCGATGACCGCGACGCCCGACCAGCCCAGCTCGCTGAACGCCGCGATCTCGAGGTTCGCCGACAGCAGGATGAACAGCAGGCCGATGCCCAGCTCGGTCAGCTCCAGCTTGAAGTGCTTCAGCTTCTTCAGCTGCGGCGGCTTGCGCACCGCGACGACGCCGCCGGCGACGATGACCGCCAGGATGCCCGACTCGTGCAGCACCGCGTCGCACAGGCCGAACACCAGCAGGGCGATGGCCAGGCCCACCAGGTTGTCGTGCTCCGGCCCCACCCAGTTGCGGCGCAGCAGCTGATCGAGCAGCAGACCGGCGACCAGGCCCGCGCCGACGCCCAGCAGCACCCGCAGGGCGAACGCCATCATGGCGTGCATGCCCGCCGAGTCCTCGACCGACGTGGCCCACTCGAAGCAGAGCACGGTCAGGAAGACGCCGACGAAGTCGACCAGCACGCCTTCCCAGTACAGGACGTGGCTCAGGCGCTCCTGCACGCCCACGCGGCGCAGGATGGGCGACACGACGGTCGGCCCGGTCACCACGACCAGGCTGCCGCCGATGATCGCCAGGCTGAAGGGCAGATCGAGGAAGTACCAGAGCGCCAGCGCGCCGCCGAACAGCGTCACGACGACGCCGACGGTCAGCATGCGGACGATGACCACCGGCGCGCGTTTGTAGCCGTCGAGGTCCAGCGCGAGGCCGCCCTCGAACAGGATGACCGCCACGGCGATGCCCACGACGGTGGACATGCCGCGGCCCAGGGACGCCGGCTCGATCCAGCCCAGCACCTCGGGCCCGAGCAGGACGCCCGCGGGCAGCAGGGCCGCGATGGGCGGCACCCGGAGGCGGGCCGACAGCACGAAGAGCGCCACGCCGGCGGCCGCCGAGCCCACCAGCGTCAGAAGAGGTCCCGAGTGCACCGTCCGTCCCGAGTCGGTCTGCGAGCCGCGCACGGTAGCACGGGCCACCCCGCTTTACGACGGACGCGCGCGGTGGTTGGATGGGCCACCCTCGACCCCATCAGGAAAGAACCATGGCCCACATCGTCATCACCGGCGCCAACCGCGGCATCGGCCTCGAGATGGCTCGCCAGTTCGCCGCGCGCGGCGACACCGTCACCGCCCTGTGCCGCAGCGCCAGCCCGGCCCTGCGCGATCTCGGCGCGCGCATCATCGACGACGTCGACGTCACCGCCGACGACCTGAGCGCGCTCACCGACGCCCTCGGCGACGGGCTCATCGACGTGCTGATCAACAACGCCGGCCTGCTCGGCTTCGAGCACCTGGGCGACCTGAACCTGGCCAGCATCCGCCAGCAGTTCGAGGTCAACGCCCTCGGCCCGCTGAAGATCACGCACGCGCTGCTCGGCAACCTGCGCGAGGGCAGCAAGGTGGGCCTGGTCACCAGCCGCATGGGCAGCCTGGCCGACAACACCAGCGGCGGGCAGTACGGCTACCGCATGTCGAAGGCCGCGCTGAACATGGCGGGCGTCAGCCTCGCGCACGACCTGAAGAGGAAGGGCATCGCGGTGGTGCTGCTGCACCCCGGCTTCGTGCGCACCGAGATGACCCGCGGCAACGGCAACGTCGAGCCGGACGAGGCGGCCAAGGGGCTGATCGCGCGCATCGACGCGCTCACGCTCGAGACGACCGGGACGTTCTGGCACGCGGACGGGCAGCAGCTGCCCTGGTAGGAGCGGGGGGCGCGAAATGCGGCTCACTGCGCGCGCCGCGTCCTCTTCGGACACGAGCGGGGGGCGGGATTCGACCGATGCGTTCATCGCAGGCCCCGCCGTCACGGACGGGCTATCCGCTGTCAGCGGTCAGCTCCGCCGCGGCGATTGGAGACGGGTGCTCGGTCGGCCCGCGCGTGGACTTGTTCCGTGGTGCCGAGCTCGGCGCGGCGTACGGGGCCCGGCTGAATGCTGACCGCTGACAGCTGATAGCCGGTTGGATCCGAGCACCCACTGCTCGTGAGCAGATCCAGGGCGCGGTTGGCGGATGGGGCTGGGTGCGATGGCGCCAGCGGTTGCTCGACGTGCGGCGGCTCGGGCCCGTGCGCCGTGCTCGTTCGGGCACGGGCAGGTGCACGGGCACCCGTAGTTGATCATGCGACATGTAGGCATATGTAAAGAACGCCTTTAATCTCAGATGCTTGCGCGCACGCACGGAAGCCGTGTAGTCACTACACAATCTTCTGTAGCAATTCTATTGCAGCGCACATGGGCTCAGGCGTAGGCCTAAACCATGTTTGTGCGCCGCATCCGCCAACGGAGGGCGTCGGGTGAGCCCCGGCAGTACCTCCAGATCGTCGAGTCGTATCGTCGAGAGGACGGCAAGCCGGCGCACCGGGTCTTGGCACACCTCGGGGCCG
>JAUHXL010000696.1 GCA_030426945.1 bacterium | reverse complement strand
GCTCGTGGGGCACGCCGACGACGGCCACCTCGGCGACGTCGTCGCGCGCCAGCAGCGCGTTCTCGATCTCGGCGGGGTACACGTTCTCGCCGCCGCTGATGAACATGTCCTTCTTGCGGCCGGCCACATAGTAGTAGTCGTCGGCCTCGCGGCGCGCGTAGTCGCCGGTGAAGAACCAGCCGTCGCGCACCGCCTTGGCCGTGTTCCCGGGATCGTCCCAGTAGCCGGCGCACACCATCGGGCCACCGAGGCACAGCTCGCCCACCTCGCCGTCGGGCACCGGGTCGCCCCGCTCGTCGACCACGCGGGCGGCCAGGTGCAGGATGGGCTGGCCCACGCTGCCCCGCTTCTGATGCACCTTCCAGGGCGGCAGCGAGAAGCAGTTCGGGCCCACCTCGGTCATGCCGAAGCCCTGGCGGAAGGCGAAGCCGCGGTGCAGCCACGCGTCCAGCAGGGGCTCGGGGCAGGGGGCGCCGCCGCACAGGATGGTGCGCAGGCTGCTGCAGTCGTAGTCGTCGAGGCCGGCGTCGAGCAGCATCTGGTACATCGTCGGCACGGCCACGGTGCCGGTCACCCGCCACGTCTCGATGATCTCGAGCGCGCGCTTCGCGTCGAAGCTGGCCATCAGCGCGACCGTGCCGCCGCGGTACAGCGTCGGCGTGGCCAGGCAGTTCAGGCCGCCGGTGTGGAACAGCGGCAGGAAGGCCAGGCTGACGTCGCTCGGGCCCAGGTCGCAGGCGTAGACCGTGTTGATCGCGTTCCAGAACACCTGGCGGTGCGGCACCATCACGCCCTTGGGCTTGCCGGTGGTGCCGCTGGTGTAGAGCAACATCGCCAGGCTCTCGGGATCGTGCTCCACCGGATCCGGCGTGGCCGACGCGCGGGCGACCAGATCGGCGTAGGACGCGTCGGTCGCGCGGGCGGGCTCGCCGAGCGCGACGCCGCGCAGATCGGGCCGCGCGCCCAGCAGCGTCGCGGCGGCCTCGCGGCTGGCGCCGTCGTACACCAGGCAGCGCGGCGTGCAGTGATCGAGGATGTCGCCCAGCTCGGTCGGCGCCAGCCGCCAGTTGAGCGGGGTGAACGCCGCGCCGAGGCGCAGGCACGCCACCACCAGCTCGAAGGTCTCGAGGCCGTTGCGCGCCAGCAGCGCCACGCGGTCGCCGGCCTTCACGCCCTGCGCCGCGAGGGCGTGGCTCAGGCGCCACGCGCGCTCGGAGAGCTCGCCGTACCGCAGGGCGCGGCCGCCGTCCACGTCGCGCAGGGCCACCCGGTGGGGGGCGGTGCGGGCCCACTGCTCGATGAAGTCGCTGGGTCCGGTCAGCACGGTGGCCTCCTCAGTCGTGGGCCGCGAGCCAGTCGCTGATCGGCGGCCAGAACGTGGTCGGCGCGCGCGAGCTGGTCGACAGGCCGATGTGGCCGGTGCGGTAGCGCAGCACCTCGACCTCGGCGCTGCCGACGGCGTCGCGCAGCGCCATGGCGCTGGGCTCCGGCACGATGTGGTCCCGCTCGGCGAGCACCATCAGCAGCGGCACCTCGATCGCGCCGAGGTCGACGCGCTCCCCGCCGACGTGCATCTGCCCGTGCAGGAAGGCGTTGGTCTGGTAGGTGTCGCGGATGTACTGCCGGTAGACCTCGCCGGGGAAGGGCACGTTGTCCGACGACCACTTCTCCAGCCGTCGCCAGGTCTGCAGGAAGTCCTCGTCGTCGCGGTTCTTCCACACGTCGCGCCACTTGGTGACGTTGCCGATGGGCGCCAGGAAGCGGAACCCGCTCTCCATCAGCCAGGTGGGCACGTTGCCGAACGCGTCCACGACGGCGTCGACGTTGAAGAACTCCGGCCGCGTCCACCGGCTGAGGATGCCGTCGTCGTGGAAGTCGACCGGCACGGCCATCGCCACGAAGGTCTTGACCCGCTCGGGGCGCAGGGCGGCGTAGGCCAGGGCCATGGTGCCGCCCATGCAGTAGCCGTACAGATGCACCCCGTCGACGCCCTCGCGCTCGCAGGCCGTGCGCACGGCCAGGCCGACGTAGCCCAGCGCGTAGTCCTGCCAGGTCTTGTGCCGGTCGGCGGCGGTGGCCGCGCCCCAGTCGATGACGTAACAGGGGTGGCCGCGCTCGGTCAGCGTCTCGAGCAGGCTGCGCCCGGGCATGAAGTCGAGGATGTAGTAGCGGTTGATCAGCGAGTAGGCGAAGACGATGGGCGTCTTCAGCCGACGCTCGCCCTTCGGCGCGTAGTACAGCACGCGCATCGGGCCGCGCGCGGCGACCTCGACGAAGGGCAGGTCGCCGCCCTTCGCGTCCACGCCCCGCACCTCGAAGGGCACCATGCGGCCCATGGCGTCGCCGACCGCCTTTGCGACTTGCAGCACGCGCTTCACCCTTCCTTCTTGCCGGCGCCGGCGGCGCGGGTCGAGGGCTTTCGCCGCGCGCCGGTCGCCGCAGGGGCGGGCGCGGGCTCGGGGGCGGGGGACTCGGTCGGCGCGGCGGCCTTCTTCGGCGCGGCGGCCTTCTTCGGCGCGGCGGCCTTCTTCGGTGCGGCGGCGGGCTTCGACTGCGCGCGCGCGATGGCGTCCAGGCGGTCGACCACGCCGTCCAGCCGCCGATCCAGCTCGTCCAGCCGCTTGTGCACCTCGTCGAGGTCGGCCAGCGTCGGCAGGCGCATCGAGCGCAGCGACTGCTCGAGCACGCGATCGTAGTGGGCCTTGAACACCATGGAGCTCTCCATGGCCTTGCCCATCTGGCCCAAGAAGCTCTCGTTGCGCACGAAGCGGTCGATCTGCTGGCCCAGCCAGGTCTCCCACTGCTTCATCTGGGGCGACTTGGGCATCGCCCCGAAGAAGGCGGCGAAGGGGTTGGTCGGTCCGCCGTTGCGTTCGGTCGCGCTCATCGGCTGCTCACCTCGAGATTCCGTGATGGGGCCCGGCGGGTGACCGCCGCCGGGGGGGCGGTTCACCCGATCAGGCGGCCTGCTGGGCGAAGGCCTCGCGCACCAGCTTCGCCTGCTGCTCGGCCAGGCTCTGGGCGTGCTTGGCGGCCTCGGTCACGAGGCTGGTCTGCTGCTCGACGACGCGGCCGAAGGTGTCCTGCGACATCTTCATCCACTTCTCGCTCTCGCTCACCAGGCGCGCGCTGGCGTCGGTGAGCTGCTTGGTGAACCAGCCCATCTCGTCGGCGATGATCTTCTGCGACTGCTCGAAGAAGCGCTCCATGTCGGACTCCTCTCGGCGCCCGGCGGGGGGGCGCGACGTGTTCGTCACCGTGCGACATTGGATATAAGTCCGCGTAGCGCGGTCGTCAA
>JAUHXL010000695.1 GCA_030426945.1 bacterium | reverse complement strand
GGTCGGCAGCGGCCCTGATCGCTGTTGAGCGTGAAGGGCTGGCAGCGCTGACCGCCCTGCGCGCAGGCGGGCTGCTCGAGGTCGCAGTCCGACACCGCGCAGACGCCGAACAGCCGGCTCTCGTCGGTGGGGGTGGCGGGATCGTCGGCGGTGCCGAACGAGACGCAGGCCAGCCCCTCGTCGCAGGTCGGCTCGTTCGGATCGCAGAGGGCCGTGCAGGTGCCGCGGCCCTGGGGCTGGGCCGGATCCAGGTAGTCGTCGGGATCGTCGAAGCAGATCAGCCCTGGGCCACACGACAGGGCGCGGGCCGCCTCGTCGCGCCCGCTGGCCTGAGCGTCGCAGACGCCGCCCTTCTCGACGTCCCCGGCCTCGAGGCAGACGCCCTCGTGGTCGCCGCCGCCGACGGTCGAGTAGCAGGTGCCGGGCCACTGCTGGTCGGCGCCGGCCTGGCAGCTGCCGAACACGTCGCCGTTGAAGTGGTCGCTGCCGCAGTAGCGGTACCAGCACCCGTTCGACAGCTCCGGGAAGCACGAGAAGTCCTCGGGGCAGTCCTCGTCCGTGCCGCACGAGAACAGACACGCGCCGCCGTCGAGCGGGTTGTTCGAGCGCGGCACGCAGGTCTGGCTGGCGTCGCAGTCGGCGCCGGCGTCGCATGGGCTGGCCACGACCGGAACGCAGCGTCCCTGGTGGCAGCTCTCGGTGTCGCGCACGCAATGGTAGTCGGTGACGCAGGTGCGGTCGGCGCGGACGCAGTGGCCTGCCTCGCAGGCCTCGCCGACGCCACACGCGTAGGGGCAGGGGATGGGGCGCGCCTCGCACTGGCCCGAGTCCTGGTTGCAGAGCTGGCTGCGATCACAGCCCGTCACGCGGCAGTCGGGCAGGCAATAGCGGCTGTCGGCCTCGACGTCGTCGAAGCAGGCCCACCCGGCCCGGCAGCCGCCGTCGCAGCGGGCGAAGCAGAGGTTGTTCTCGCCCGCCGCGATGCAGACGCCGCCGTCGCAGTCGCCGTCGACGCGGCAGGGGGCGCGGCAGAAGCCAGCGGGAACGGCCTCGCCTTCGATGCACTCGGCGTCGGCGCGACATGGGGCGGCGTCGGCCGAGCAAGCCGCGGCGGCCCGCCCCACGCAGGCGCCCGTGTCGGGCGCGCAGATCTGGTCGGCGGCGCAGCGGGCCGCGGCGCAGGGATCCGCCCCGCCTGCGCCGCCCACGCCGGGGACGCCGCCCACGCCGGGCGCGCCGCCCATGCCGGGCGCGCCGCCCATGCCGGGCGCGCCGCCCATGCCGGGCGCGCCGCCCATCTCGCCTCCGGCGCCCGGCTGGCCCCCGGCGCCCGGCTGACCCCCGGCGCCCGGCTGACCCCCGGCGCCCGGCTGACCCCCGGCGCCCGGCTGACCCCCGGCGCCCGGCTGGCCCCCGGCGCCCGGCGCCCCGCCCACGCCGCCGTCGACTCGACCACCGCAGGCGCAAGGTCCGTACGTCTGGTCGGCGAGGCAGGTCTGCGTACCATCCGTGCCGTCGGTGCACGCGCAGGCCACCGAGCGCCCCACGACACAGCCGCCGCCCCCGCCGCCGCCGCCCTGGGGCAGGCACCCCACGAGCCCGCCGACCGTGAACACTCCCCAGCATACGTACATCGTCCCGGCGCGCCGCATCGGCTCCCTCCGACCAAGAAGGCGGCGCACTATAGCAGGCCGCTGCGTTCGCGGCCTGCTGCGGATGGATGGGTCGCGACGCGCGACGTGGCGGGGCTCCGCGGGGGACGCGCCGGACCGTCCGCGACGTGCGGGGGCGCGCCGAACCTCAGGCGCTCGGCGTGGCCGCCAGGTCCGGCACCAGGCGCGGCCGAAGACGCTCGAGCGCGCGCTGGGGATCGCGCAGCACGACGCGATCCGTCGGGATGTCGATGTCCAGCCCCTCGACGCTCGCGAGACCCATGGCCAGCGCGCGCCGCGGGACCCCGTGCCGGCTGTGCAGCACGTCCGCGAAGGTCGACCAGGTCAGCGTCCGACTGCCGTCCGCCCCCACCTCGCCCCAGGTGCACAGGTGCATCAGCGCCAGGTTCAGGCGGTCGGCCGGCCGCATCGAGTCCGGCGCGCCGCGCCGCTCGAGCGCCTCCGAGAAGCGCGTCGCCACGGCGCGCACGAAGGATCGCAGCCAGGGCCGCATGTCGCCGAGCGCCTGCTCCCAGTGCTCGGCGGTGATGTGCAGCAGCACGGCGTCAGTGGCCGCCACGACGCTGGCCGTGCGCGTCGTCTCGGCGAGGATGGCGGTCTCACCGAAGACGTCGCCGGGCCCCAGCTCGCCGAGCGGCACGTGTCGCCCCTCGCGCCGCGTGTACACGTGGCACCGACCGTGGACGACCACATAGGCCGCGTCGGCGGGATCACCCTCGACGACCACGTGCTCTCCCCGCGCCACGCGGACCTCGGGGAAGGCGCCCTCGCCGCGCAGGTGCCGTTGCAGCGCGCGCCGCAACGCCGCGATGTCGGCGTAGCGATCGCTCGGCAGGCGGGCCATCGCGCGCTCGGCGATGCGCCGCAGCCCCAGCGGCGCCTCGGGCGCCAGCTCCTCGATGGGCGGGCACTTCACCTGATGGGCGCGGCGCATGGCCTCGAGCGCGTCTGGGTGATCGAAGGGGGCGCGCCCGGTCAGCACGAAGTACAGCATCGCGCCCATGGCGAAGATGTCGGTGCGCTCGTCGAGCGTCCCGGCCTCGGCCTGCTCCGGCGCCATGTAGCCCGGCGTGCCCATCACGCCCTGCACCTCGAGGTCGGCCACGTAGGTGCTGACCGGCGCCTCCAGCGTCTGCCCCGGATCCTCCGACACGCCGGCCGGCGTCACCAGGCGCGCGATGCCCCAGTCCATCAGGTACACCTGCCCGAAGGCACCCACCATGACGTTGAGGGGCTTGAGATCGCAGTGGATGACGCCGCGCGCGTGGGCCATCTCGAGGGCGTCGCAGACCTTGATCAGCACGCCGATCAGATCGAACAGCTCCCCGTGATCCAGCGGCCCGCGGGGTCGGCGCACCACGCGCGACTCCAGGGTCTCGCCCTCGACCAGCTTCATCGTGAACCAAGGCTGACCGGCCTCGCTCACGCCCAGCTGATGCACGGGGACGATGTTGGGGTGGTCCAGCTGCCCCGTGATGTGGGCCTCGCGGACGAAGTAGGCGATCGCCGCTTCGTCCTCGAGCAGGGCGGGCGCCATGACCTTCATCGCCATGCGCCGCTCGAGCACGGGATCGACCACCGCGTCGATGGTGGCCATCCCCCCGCGCGCCAGCGTACCCTGGCGAGGCAGGCCCAGCCGCGCCAAGCG
>JAUHXL010000106.1 GCA_030426945.1 bacterium | reverse complement strand
CCGTCGCCGTACAGGCCGCGGCGCAGGGCCTCGAGGTCGTGGGTCATCGAGCCGGTGGTGAACGTCCACGCGAACTGCACGTTCTCGACCGCCAGCCCGTAGCGCTCGAGCAGCGCGCCCACCGGCGCCAGCGCGCGCGTCTGGTCGCGCGGGTTGATGCCCAGGAAGGGCGACTGCACGGGCGCCCCGTCCACCCCGGTCAGGCGATCGGTCAGCACCACCGCGTAGGTGCACCGCTGCTCCAGCGGCCACAGCGGGCGCAGCACCAGCGTGTCGGTCTCGCGCTCGTACCAGGTGAGCAGGTTGTCGGCGACGCAGGCGTCGTAGGCGGGCGTGCCGATCGCCAGCGCCGCGCAGGCGTCCGGATCGATGAAGTTGGGGCGATCGAGCACGCCGTCGAAGTCGAGATCCTCCAGCGGATCCAGCTCGCCGTCGCCGTCGCGATCCTCGTCCGTCTCGGTGAACACCAGGTTGTTGCTCGTGCCGTTGGGATCGAGCGGGAACAGCAGGTTGCGGCCCCCCACCAGGTGACCGTCGGGCGCCTCGGGATCGGGGATGACGTCGCCGCGCTGGAACAGCACCAGGGGGAAGCGCCCCCGCCCCATGTCGAGCGCGACCTCTTCGCCGAACCGCCCGCACGTCGGATCGACGTTCAGCAGGTAGAAGGGGTCGTCGCGGAAGTCGTCGTCGGCGAAGCGCCGCTCGATGGCGCGCAGGTCGAGGGGACGGTCGAAGGACACGAAGATGGGCGCGTACGTGCCGAAGCCGTCGTAGGTGTCGAAGACGGCGCGCGTCTCGCGCTCGTAGGCGGTCGACGCGCGCAGGCTGACGTTCAGCCGCCGGCCGGTGGGCGACGTCGGGTCGAGCCGCGTGGCTTGGTCGTTGGGCAGCGGGATCTCGGGCAGGGGCAGCGCCTCGACGTCCCACACGACGATGGGGCCGCCGGTGGGCTCGGTGGCGCGCAGGCCCTCGGCGCGCTCATCGCATCCGCCCAGCGTGGCCAGCAGCAGCAGCAGCAGCGCGCGGCGCGTCACCATGTCAGGGCCCCCAGGCCTCGGGCCAGGTAGACGGTGCCCAGGTCGAGGTCGTCGAAGGCGCCGCCGGGGAAGAAGGCCGCCGCCTCGGCGCCGGCGGTGAACGACAGCGCTCCCCACACCGGCCAGGTGTAGCGGACGGCGGCGTCCAGCTCCTGCCCCAGAAAGCGCCCCCCCGGTGAGGCGCCGCCGTAGGTGCTGTTGAAGCCGCCGTCGATCGCGCTCTGGTAGGGGTCGACCACGTCGGCCGGCGCCACGGCCACCAGGTAGCCCAGGCGCAGATCCAGCGGGCGGATGGGCCGCCACAGCAGCCGCGGGAACGCATAGAAGGCGTTGGTCACGGCGCCCTGGTGCACCGCGAAGCGCGTGCCCGACGGGGGCGTCTGCAGCAGCGCCGGATCGTGCAGGCGGTCGATCGATCGCGCCGACAGCAGCGGCAGCACCTGGTCGAACAGCAGCAGGCCGACGTCGTAGTCGGTGTTGAACGCGAAGGCCCGGTACACGTCGTCGCGCGGGTCGTTGTCGCCCGACGCGAAGCCGAGCTCGAGCTTGCCGGTGAAGAACCAGGGCTGGTGGTCGTAGCGGGCGCGGACCACGCCCCCGTAGGCCCGCACGTCGGCGCCGTCTTCGAAGGTCTCCTCGAGGTAGGGCCGATCGGTGTGGCCCACGAGCAGCGCGCCCTCGGCCTCGAGCGTCACCGCGTCGAGCGCCAGCCGCGCGTACAGGTCGCTCGCCCACACCCGCAGCGTGGTCCGCTCGCCGTCCGGCCGCAGGTCGTCCGCGCGGTCGCGCTGCCAGCGGAACGACTGCAAGAGCCCCAGGTGCAGCGCGCCCAGCTCGAGCCGCGCGCCCAGCACGGCGCCCAGCGCGCGGTCGCCCTCCAGCAGATCGGCGTTGTCGTCGCTGAACACCAGATCGGCGCCGATGAAGACGGTCAGCGCGTCGATCGGCCGGGTGCCGAACGCGACGCGCTCGACCAGGTTGCCCTGCCAGGCGTCGCCGAAGTCGGACTCGGCCACGCCGTCGTGGGCCAGCAGGCCGGTGCCCCAGAGGAAGGCCTGCTGGCCGGCGGTCAGGCGGCCGACGCCGGTGTCCCAGGTCAGGTAGGCCAGCCGGGGCCGCAGGATCGCGGCGCCCCACTGCGTGTCGCGCCGGCGCCGGAAGGTGTCGTCGCCGCGGGCGGTGCCCAGGTCGGTGGTGTCGCCGGCGGCGAGGCCCGCGAGGGCCTCGATCTCGAGCGTCAGCCGCAGCGTCACCGCAGGCTCCAGCCAGCCGCCGGCGCGCAGGCGGCTGGTCAGGGTGTCGGCGGCCGGCTCGGTCGTGCCCGCCGCGTCGAGGGACAGCGCCGTCCGGTGCGCGGCCCGCAGCCGGGCCTCACCCCACGCGTCCCAGCCCTCGGCGAAGGGCGGGCGGGGCTGCGCGACGGCGCCGACGAGCGTGATGTCGAGCAGGGCGACCAGCGCCCACGTGAGCGGACCCATGGGTGGCTCCCCGAGCGAAACCCGAACAACCTACCACCAGGTCGATTCCCGACCACAAGGTCCTTGCGGGGTCCGCGGCGGGCGGTTCGGCCGGCTGGGGGTCAGGGGGCTTCGCAGAGCAGCTGCCCGAAGGTGACCTGGACGTGCCGTTCGACCTCGTCCTCGTCGGTCTGCACCAGCCGCACCCACGCGACCGCCTCGCCGTTGGCGTCCAGCGGGGCCACCGTGATCGGCGCCCGCAGCGCGCCCGACAGCAGCACCCGCGTGGGCGCGGCGCGCGGCGCGCCGTCGCGGCCGAAGGTGCGCAGCAGCACGGTGCGCGGCGTGCTGCGCATCCACGCCACGCGCGTGATGCCCGCCGCCGCGCGCACGACGGGCGGCTCGCTGGCGAGCGTCTCGTCGCCCTGGCTGTCCACGCCGTCGACCGTCTGGACGACGCCCGTGGTCGGGTTCACGAAGGCCAGCACCGGGCGCTGGGGGTTGCCCTGCGCGAACGCGACGACGAAGCGCTGCCCGTCCCAGGCCACCGTGGGCGCCGACACCGAGGCCTGGTTCAGCGAGAGCCTCGTGGGCTCGACCAGCGCGCCGCCGTCGTCGCCGAAGACGCCGAAGTAGACGGCGGCGCTGGCCTGGCCGCTGACCTGCCAGGCCACGCCGTAGGTGCGCGCCTGACCGTCCGTTCGGGCCGCCACGGCGGTGGCCTCCACCCGGCCGTCGACGCTGCGCAGCGTCACCGGCGGCAGGCTGCTGTCGGCGGTGGGTCCCATGCGGCGCAGGCGTACGCGGTTCTCCGGGCGATCATGCTCGGCGAAGGTGACGACCGCGCGCTCGCCGTCGAAGGCCAGGTCGAAGCCACCCACGTCGCCTTGCGCCACCGCCACCGGCGGGAGCTCGAGCTGGGCGTCCGTGGTGGAGAAGAAGTGCAGGCCGATCGCGTTCGCGGTCGCGAAGGCGCCCGCCATGTCGGGCTCGGCGTTCCCGAACAGTCCCTCGAGGATCCCGTCGAGCAGGCCATCGGGCAGGTCGGTGGCCACCACGGCGACGCGATTGATGGCCTGGTTCGCGGCGGCGCCGCCCAGCGCGCGCTGCCCGCGGGCGACGCCGTTGCCGTCGAGCAGCGCGATGACCGGCGTGGCCGGCGCCGTCGACTCGGTGAACGCGACGGCCAGGCGCTGGCCGCTGGGCGACCACGCGGCGGCCGCGCCCACCGCCGTCCCCGCGTGGCTGACGGTCACCGGGCCGAACTCTCGCTCGACCGCCTCGTCCGCGAAGCCGTCGCAGTCCTGATCCTGGCCGTCGCAGACATCGTCGGGGATCGACTGGTGGGCCGTGATGCACTCGATGGTGCCGGTCGCCGCGCACTGGGCCGAGCCCAGCGCGCACAGCCCGGGGCGCCCGGTGTCGCAGGCCACCGTCTCTTCGCCGACGCCGTCCTCGTCGGTGAGACCGTCGCAGTCGTCGTCGTCGCCGTTGCACAGATCCTCGTCGAGCGGGCGCCGTTGCCCGACGCACGCCCCGGGCGCGCCGTTCGTGCAGGTGCGGGTGCCCGCGCGACAGATCCCCGTCCCCTCGGTGCCTGCGGGGCCGTCGTAGCAGCGCTCCGGCATCAGGTCCTCGTCGGTCTGCCCGTCGCAGTCGTTGTCGACGCCGTCGCAGACCTCGGGCACCCCGTAGACGATGCCCTGGCAGGCCGACCAGGCGTTCGAGCGGCAGGTCTGCTCGCCCGGCTGGCAGACGTTGGCCCCCGCGCCGCAGGGCCGCCGCTCGCCCTCGGTGCACACGCAGCCGTCGTCGGCCGCACCGTCGCAGTCCTCGTCGATCTCGTTGCCGCAGATCTCGGCGACCGGGCCCTGCCCGCCGGTGCACATGGCCGCGAGCACCCCGCCCACGCAGGCGCGCACGCCCTGCCGGCAGGGCGCGGCGGTCGCGTTGGGGTCCGGCCAGCAGGGCACGTCGGCGCCCTCGTCGGTGGCGCCGTCGCAGTCGTCGTCGGCGCCGTTGCACGTCTCGGCGCCGACGGGCCCGGGGCTGACGTCGCACCCGATCGAGCCGTCGGGCCGGCAGGCCTGCACGCCGGACCGCCGGCACGCGCCGATCCCCACGCTGCAGGCCGCGCCCAGCTCTGGAAAGGCCTCGTCGACCGCGCCGTCGCAGTCATCGTCGCGGCCGTCGCAGGCCTCGGCCGCGATGGCCTCGACCCGGCCGACGCACACCTCGCCCAGGACACCGTCGGCGCACTGCCGCGCCCCCGGACGACAGACGCCGATCGCGCTGCCCTCGCACACCGCCGCGGCGTCCTCGTCGACCTCGCCGTCGCAGTCGTCGTCTCGGCCGTTGCAGGTCTCGGCCTGCGCGACCACCCGACCGTCGCACGCCACCAGGGTCGGCCCGTCGCACGCCTGCGTCCCCGGCACGCACACGCCCGCGCCGCCCGCGCAGGGCTCGCCCGCGACGCAGTCGCAATCCTCGTCGACCTCGCCGTCGCAGTCGTCGTTGACGCCGTTGCAGCCATCCACGTCGTCGGGCAGCCGCGCCCCGACACAGCTGATCTCGCCGTCGCCGCAGGACTGCGTGCCCGCCCGGCAGGCGGTCATCGGCGCGGTCAGCCAGGCGTCTGCGCCGGGGTAGCAGGGCAGCCCCACGACGGTCTCGTCGACCGCGCCGTCGCAGTCGTCGTCGACGCCGTCGCAGGCCTCGGCCTCGTCTCGAGGCACCACCTGCTCGAGGCAGCGGCCGATGGTGCCTTCGACGCACTCGGTGCGTCCCGGGCGGCACGCGCCGACCTCGGCGGTGCCCGGCGGGCCGGTGTAGCAGGGCTGCCGGATGTCCTCGTCCACCCGGCCATCGCAGTCGTTGTCGCGCCCGTCGCAGTTCTCGCTGGTCGGCGCGACGGCCGCGGCCGAGCACACCACCGCGCCGCCCACGCCGCAGCCGAGCGCGCCGTGCGCCTCACAGGCGCCCTGGCCGATGCTGCACAGGGTGCCCACCTGCAGCCCCTCGTCGGTCTGTCCATCACAGTCGTCGTCGCGGCCGTCGCACAGGGTCTCTTCGTCGGTACACGCGGGCGGCGCGGCGTCCGCGACGGGCCCCGCGTCTTCGACGCGCGCGTCGATGTGCGGCTCGCCCCCGCCGTCTGGCCGGTCGCCGGGGCGGTTGCCCCCAGCGCCCTGCGGACCGCTGTCCGGCGCCACGTCGTTCGCCCCGACGCACAGGCCCGCGCGGCACACCTCGCCCGCCGCGCAGTCGCCGGGCTTCGAGCACTCGTCCTTCAGCGTCGGCAGGCAGCCCGAGAGCAGCCCGGCCAGCACGCCCACCATCAGTCTGGGGATCCGCATGGGCGAACATTAGTTGACGGTCGGCGGCCGACGCGAGGGCCGGGTCGACCCCCCTGCCTGGCGGCCGCGCGCCGCTAATCGGGCGCGCACAGCAGCGTGCCGGCGGCGGCCTGCACGTGCAGCTCGGTCTCGGACTGATCGTTCGAGACCGCGCGCACCCACGCCAAGGCGTCGGCGTCGCCGTCGGCCACGAGGGCGAAGGGGGTGTTCAGCGTGGCGTCCGGCGTCACCCGACGCGGCCCGGTCTGGAGCGTCCCGTCCAGGTTCACGTGGCGCAGCTGCAGCGGGTACCCGACGAGGCGCACCCACGCCAGGCGCAGGACGTCGCCCGCCGCGGCCACGCGCGGGGGTCCGCTGGGCGCCCCCGGGCCATCGATCCCGTCGACGTGTTGGGGTGGATCGCCGTCCACCGACACCAGGCTCAGCCGCACGTGGCTGGGGCTGCCCTGGGCATAGGCGACGGCGAAGCGATCGCCGGCCCACGCGACGTCGGGCGCGGACGTCCCCGGGCCGGGGATCGACAGCACGATCGGGCCCTGCTGCAGCGCGCCGGCGGCCGAGAAGCGGGCGAACGAGATGGCGCGGGACCCGGCGTCGCCGCCGCGCCACGCCACGCCGTAGGTGGGCGCGCCGTTCACGTGGCCGACCGCGAGGCTGGGCAGCTCCATCACGCCCGGCTCCTCGTGCAGGCCGATCTCCTCCTGGCTCAGCGCGACCGTCGGCGCGACGCGCCGCAGCCGCAGGGCGCTCGTGGGACCCTGGGTGCGGGTGGCGACCACCGCGGCCAGGCTGCCGTCGAAGGCGATGTCGAAGCCGGTCAGGCCGGGGCCGACGCTCGCGCGAATCTGGGGGGGCGCGCCGTTGCCGGCGTTGGGCCGAGGGAAGGCCACGTGGACGGCGTCGGCCACCCCGTAGGCGACCGCGAAGCGCGGCGCGCGCTGGGCGCCGCCGAGCAGATCGCCGATCTGCTCGAGCAGGTCGTCCGCGAAGTCGACGGCCGTGACCGCCACCCGGCCGATCGTGGCGTCCTCCACCTGCGCGGGGCCGAAGCGCTGGAGGCTGGTCCCCTCGCCCTGCTCCGGCAGGATCACGAAGCTGACCTGTCCGCCGGTGGTCTGCTCGACGAAGGCCACACCCAGGGCGCCGGCCTGCGCGCTGCGGGCGGCGTCCACGCCTGAGTTCGCGGAGGCCACGGTGGTCAGCGTCGCCGGGCCCAGGGTCGGCGCGACCGCCTCGTCGACGAAGCCGTCGCAGTCCTGGTCGAGCCCGTCGCAGACGCCGTCGGCGACGGGCTCGACGTCGGGGACGCAGAGCTCGGCGCCCTGGACGCAGGCCCGGCGCCCCTGGGCGCACAGGCCGGGGCGCTCGAGCGGGCAGGGGCCGGGCTGGGCGACGCCGTCCTCGTCCACGACGCCGTCGCAGTCCGTGTCGCCGCCGCCGCACGTGTCGCCGTCGGTGGGCAGCACCTCGCCGGCGCAGGCCGCCCAGCCCCCCTGGACGCAGGCCTGGGTGCCGTAGGCGCAAGTGCCACGGGGCTCCCCCTCACCGCTGTAGCAGGGCCGCGGCCCGACGCCCTCGTCGGTGCGGCTGTCGCAGTCGTCGTTGACGCCGTTGCAGGTCTCGGGCAGCCCCAGCACCTGGCCCTGGCAGCTGCCCCACGCGTTGTCGCGGCACACCTGGAAGCCGGGGTTGCACAGCCCAGGCGCGGCAGCGCAGTCCTGTCGCGCGCCCTCGGCGCACACGCACCCGTCGTCCACCGCGCCGTCGCAGTCGTCGTCGAGGCCGTTGTCGCAGATCTCGTCGACCGGCCCCTGGCCACCTGCGCACGTCTCGCTCAGCGCGCCGCCCATGCAGGCCCGCGCGCCCTGCCGGCACTGCCCCTGCGTGGCGCCGGGCACGGGCCAGCAGGCGACGCTGGTCCCCTCGTCGGTCTGCCCGTCGCAGTCGTCGTCTTCGCCGTTGCACACCTCGACCGCGGTCGGCCCCGCGGTCGCGTCGCAGGCGACGCCGCCGTCCGCGGTGCACACGAACAGGCCGCCGCGGGCGCAGGCGCCGACGCCGACGCCGCAGGGCTGCCGCAGCTGAGGGAAGTCCTCGTCCACGCGGCCGTCGCAGTCGTCGTCGCGCCCGTCGCACCGCTCGGCGGCGGCCGGCGGCACGACGTCCTCACAGGCTCGTTGCAGCACGCCCGCGTCGCAGCGGCGGACGCCGGGATCGCAGGCGCCGCGCGACTCGCCGGCGCAGGCCTGGTCGGTGCCCTCGTCGGTCTGGCCATCGCAGTCGTCGTCCGCGCCGTTGCAGGTCTCGTCGACGGCCTCGACGCGGCCCTCGCACGCCTGCAGCGCGCCGCCCTCGCAGACCTGCACGCCGGGCACGCACACGCCGTCGCTCTCGGCGCACGGGGCGCCGGCCTGGCAGGTGCAATCCTCGTCCACCGCGCCGTCGCAGTCGTCGTTGCGGCCGTTGCAGCCGTCGGTGGGCGCCGGACGGCGCGCGCCCTCGCACACGGTCTCATCGCCCGCGCAGGCGGTGCGGCCCGACGCGCAGGTCGTCGCCGGCGCCACCAGCTCGCCCTCGGGGCCGTCGTAGCAGGGCTGGCCGGCGGCGTCCTCGTCGAGCGATCCGTCGCAGTCCTGGTCGACGCCGTCGCAGGCCTCGCCCTCGTCGGCGGGCGTGACCTCGGCGATGCAGCCGGTGACGGTGCCGTCGGCGCAGCCGATGGTGCCCGCGCGGCAGGCGCCGACGCCCGCGGTGTCCGGGGGACCGGAGTAGCAGGCCTGCATCACCTCTTCGTCGGCCGTGCCGTCACAGTCGTTGTCGAACCGGTCGCAGGCCTCCGGGGTGGGCACGCCGGCCACGGCCCCGCAGACCACGGCGCCGCCCGGGCCGCACTGCAGCTCGCCCCGTCCCACGCAGAGGCCTTGTCCGACGCTGCACGGCGTGCCCACCCCCAGCCCCTCGTCGACCTGCCCGTCGCAGTCGTCGTCGCGGCCGTCGCAGCGCAGCTCGTCGTCGGCGCACGTCGGCGGAGCGGCGTCGCGCGGGGTCCCGGCGTCCGGCGAGGCGTCAGCGGGCGGCGGCTCGCCGGCGTCGGCGCGCTCGTCGGGTCGGTTGCCGCCGGCGCCGGGCAGCCCGTCGTCGGGCATCAGCGTGCGCGGCGCGGCGCAGACGCCCGCGCGACAGATCTGGCCGGCCGCGCAGTCGCGATCGGTCGAGCACTCGTCCTCGAGCGTCGGCAGGCAGCCCGCGAGCAGCCCGCACAGCACGCTCGCTCCCAGTGAGATGCGTCGCATGGGCCAGAGCTTAGTCGAGCCCCCGTGTCGCGCGCGAGGCGCGAGGTGGTTGAATCGCGCCGGCGCGGCCGGCGACGATGCCGGCGTGGGGGTGACGCATGCGATGCATCTGGGTGGCGCTGGTGGCGCTGGCGGTGGGGTGCGACGACGGCGGCGGCGCGGGCGCGCCCGACGTGCCCGTGCGGGGACCCACGGACGCCGGCGGCCTCGACGCCGGGCCGGGGGGTGACCAGCGGCCCGGCGACGGGGGCGGGGCAGACGCCGAGCCGACGCCCGACGCCGGCGCCTCCCTCACGGCCTGCCTCGCCGGTCACCCCGACCTGGTCGAGGTCGTGGACGGCGCCGCGCGGGCGGCCACCGACGACGAGGGCCTCGCCTGGTTCGTGTCGCCGGACGCCGCGGCGGCCTGGCGCGTGGCGGTGGTCGATGCGGCGGGCGCGCCGCTCGTCGGGGCACACCTCGGGCTCGCCGTGGGCGCGCGCAGCTGGACCCTCGTGATCGATCCCGCGGGCCAGGCGCCGACCGCGTGGACCGGCGCCCTCGCCGCCGCCCGCGTCCGCCTCGACGCGGCGGCGCAGGCGGTGGGCGGCGTGGGCGAGGGCGACAGCGAGGCGGGCGGCGCGCTCGACGGGCCGGCCTGCCTCGCGGGCGCCCGCGGCGTCGCCGTCGACAGCCGGCACGTGCCCGTCGGCGACGCGCTCACCGCGCGGGTCGCGCGCAACTGGCAGGGCGGCCCCTGCGCGCAGGATCCCGCGAGCTGGGCCGAGACCTGCGCGGCCGTCGACGCGATGCCCGCCGCGTTCCCGGCCTCGGCCGGCGCCGCGCTGGCCCTGCGCCCCGCGCGCCCGGCCACGTACGGCGCCGCCGTCGCCGCCTTCGCGCTCGACGATCCGGCCCTCGACGGCTGCGCCGCCCCCCTCGGTCGCGCCCTGGTCACCTGGCTGCCGCCCGGCGTCGAGCACCCGCACCGGCGCCGCTTCGGCGATCTGCGCATCGCCTACGACGCCCTGCTGCGCCGGTTGGCCGGCGATCCGCCGCCCGACGGCGCCGCGGCCGCGGCGGACGTCGTGCGCGCCTACGCCGCGCTGGCCCTGGTCGGCGGGCTGGTGGGCGCCGACGCGGTCGACGCGGTCGAGCCCGCGGCGGGCGGCCTGGGGCGGGGCAGCTTCGCGGGCGCCGCCGAGGCGGTGCACGCCTTCGCCGAGGCGGCCGGGCTCGCGGCCGAGCGGACGCTGCCCGCGCCCTACGACGCGCTGTTGCTGCGCGGCGGCGCGCTCGACGTCGAGTCCGTAGGCCTGCGCCCGGCGGCGCAGTCCGCCGAGGCGATGGGCCTGGGCGACGCGCTGGCCGGCTGCACCGTGCCCGCGATCGCCACGCTGGAAGGACCGGCGGCCACCTACGACGTCGAGATCGCCGTGGGCCACATGCTCGATCTGCTCGAGGCGGGGCTCGCACCCCTCGAGGCGCGCTGGCCGCCGCCCGACGCTGGGCCGCCCGACGCCGCGCCCCCGGTCGACGCGGGCGTGCCCGACGCCGCCGTGCGGCTCGACGCGGCGCCCCCGGTGGACGCCGCCGCGCCCATCGACGCCGCGCCGCCGCCGGACGCCGCGCCCGACGCCGCGCCCGCCCCCGATTTGGGCCCCCGCGGCCCCTGCGAGGCCGATCCGCACGAGCCCGACGATCGCTGGCAGACGGTGGTGGTCGACGGGCGGCGCCACCCGCAGAACCAGCGGGTGATCGAGGGCCTGACGCTGACGCCGGGCGACGAGGACTGGTTCTCGTTCGAGACGCCCCTCATCGCCCTCGGCCTCACCGCGCGCGTCGAGGCGGATCCGCACTGCGACGGGCCGTCCGAGCGGGTGTGCGTCGAGCTGCAGTATTACTCGTGGGTGTTCGAGCTGCTCGACGATCCGCCGGAGCCCCTCGGCGTGCCGGTGTGCGGCGATTTGCGGGACGGCATTCAGCCGCCCGGACACAATCGTGGCGCGCTGACCGGCGAGCCCTGGATCGGCGGCCTGCTGCGGGTGTACCGCGAGGGCGATCCGCAGACCACCGTGCCTTACCGCGTGCGCTTCTTCCCCTGATTCAGGGGCAGCCGGCGGGCTCCATCTCGGCGATCCAGGTGCGCACCAGCTCGATGGCCTGCGCGTCGACGGTCAGGTTGGGCAGCTCGGGCATCTTGATCTCGGGATCCGTCGAGCTCATCCGGTACACCAGGATGCTCTCGTCGGGCCGCCCGGGCACGATGTCGGCGGTGCGCCCGCCGGCGCCCGGGCCCGCCGCGACCGGCGCGCGGCACACGCCGAAGTTCACCGGCCGCTGCTCGGTGTGTTGCAACACCAGGCCCGAGGGGCCGCCGCCGCCGCCGGCGCGGTGGCAGTGCGCGCAGTTGGCGTCCAGGTAGCTGCGCGCGCGCTCGGCCACCGGGGCGTCGCCGAAGGGATCGACCAGCCGCGGGGTGTCGCCGAAGTCGGCGCCCGCCGCGAAGACGCCGCGCTCGGCCAGCACCTCGAGCTGCGGGCGCTGCGCGCCGTCGACCTCGATCATCCGATCCACCTGCCGGGTCACCAGCCCCAACAGCCCCGTCACGTCGTCGTTGGCGTGGCACTGGTCGCATTGGTTGGTGTTGGGCACCAGGTAGGTCTGCTGCTGCGCCGCGCCGTCGCGGTCGAGGAAGTCGAGCGTCAGGCGGCGGCCGGCCACCCACCGCTCGGCGTCGGTCTGCGCCTCGTCCCAGACGTACACGTGGCCCGTCCAGCCCTCGGCCTCGTGGATCAGCAGGCGCGTCTCGAGCAGCCGCGCGGTGCCCTCGCGGTCGCGCTGGTCGGCCGAGAACCAGAAGTTCTTGATCACCACGCTGCCCACGGGCAGGCGCCAGTCCTCGTCGCCGCCGACCTCGATGGCGCCGCCCGGCGGCAGGTAGACGAAGCGCGCCTTGCCCGCGTCGTCCGACCACAGCACGGCGGTCACGAGGTACGGGTGGACGCCGGCCGCCGGCCGCAGCGCCGCGAGGTCATCGCCGGCGAAGAAGCCATACTCGCTCAGCCGCGCGTAAGGCACCTGCGCCAGGTCGACCACGGGCGCCGCGGCGTCGGGCGCCGCCGCGTCGGCGGGCGCGGCGTCGACGCCGGGCCCCGGCGTCGCGTCGCCCCCGTCGTCGCAGGCCCAGAGGCCCACGACCAGCAGGGCGCTACAGATCGATCGTCGGCTGCGCATCGTGCTCACAATCGAACGGGGCCAGGTCGTCGCTCGCGGTCATGTCGCCGCACAGGTCGATGTCGCGGAAGGTGGCGCCGTCCTCCTGGATGCAGGTCCGCCGCGCGGCGTCCTCGGTCTGCCCCTCGGCCCAGCAGCCGTCGCTGAGGATGTCGGGCAGCGGCACCGCGAGGCCCAGCCCGCCCAGCAGGCCCTGCGGCATGTCGCCGTTGTCCGCGAAGGTGTTGTCGTGCACCCAGCTGCCCTCGCTGTAGGGATCGTAGGCGTCGTCGTCGTAGGCGCCGAGGATGTCGGTCAGGTAGCTGATGATCACCAGGCCCGTCGTCTCGTTGCCGCGCACCTCGTTGGCGGTGAACTCGGTGTCGTCGGCGGCCAGGATGAAGGCGCCGGTGCCGCCGGGCACCAGCGACACGATGCTGCCCGCGCGCCCGAAGTTGGGCAGGTTGTTCTCGATGATTCGGTTCTGGTGCACCTTGCAGCGCGCCCCGTCCTTCATCGGGAGCTGCGGCAGCGTAAAGACGAGGATGCCACCCGTGTTGCCGAAGACGTGGTTGTCCACCACCTCGGCGTCGGTCGAGTTCTCGATCTCGATGCCGGCCACGTTGCCGGTGGCCTCGTTGTTGCGCACCAGGATGTTGCGCGACTGGCCCACGTAGATGCCGGCGTCGCTGGCGCCCTCGACGCGGCACTCTTCGACCAGCACGTTCGACGACTCCACCGGGTACAGCCCGTAGGCGCCGTTGTCGCTCTGGGCCGGGGTGGTCCAGATCACGTGGATCCGGCGGAAGGTGATGCCATCGACCCCGGCCGCGCGCACGCCGTCGCCGGCCGAGTTGCGGACGCCGAAGTCCTCGACGGTGATGCCGTCGCCGGTCAGCAGCACGCCGTTGGCGCCGACGGTCTGACCGGAGAAGTCGAGGATGGTCGCCTCGGGGCCGGCGCCGCGCAGGGTGAGGCCGTCGACGGCCACCGAGATCTCGGCGTCGAGCTCGAAGGTGCCCGCGCCGAGGCAGACGGTGTCGCCGGCCGAGGCCTCGATCAGCGCGGTCTGCAGGCGCGTGACGGCGTCGGCGCCGGGCTCGACCACGGCGTGGCAGCCGTTGGCGTCCGGTCCCATGTCGGCCATGGGCGCGGCGTCACCCGGCGCGCCGTCGCCGATCGCGCCGTCGACGCTGGGTCCGGTGTCGCCGCCCCCGTTCGCGCCCGTGTCATCGTCGTCGTCGCAGCCGCCGAGCAGCGCGAGGCCCAAGAAGGACAAGCAGAGTCCACGTCGCATCACCACCTCCGGTCGTGCGTTCCCCGGCGGCAGCGTAGCACGATGCGCGCGGGCCCGGTCAGCCGCCCTGAAGCGTCCAGGTCACTTCGGCGGGGCCGGGGAAGGTGAAGTCGACGGTGTGGCAGGTGGGCTCGACGAGGGTGCCGCCGACGCCGAAGGTGGGATCGCGCGAATCACCCTCGTCCACGTCCGCCTGCAGCGACCAGCAGAAGCGCGCCTGGTACGACCCCGGCGGGGCGTTCACGCGGCGCTCGCAGTCGCCGTCGACCACGCTGGTGACGCCGTCCCAGTAGAGGTCGATCTGGCCGGTGGCGTGGCCCCCGGTGATGTCGCGCACGCGGGGCTTGGACGCGCCGCAGACGCCGCTGGGATCGAAGCAGTCCTCGATCTCGCAGCGCTCGTCGAACCAGACGCGCCCCTCGGGTCCCAGCACCGTCAGCCACGCGGGCTGGCCGTCGAGGCCGTCGAGCTGCACCCAGATCGACTCGGGCACGTCGTTGCTGACCATCAGCGCGAAGCGCAGCACGTCCGGGGGCGCGCCCATGTCCTCGGCGGGCGGCGCCGCGTCGGCGGGCGGGGCCGCGTCGAGCGGGCCGGCGTCGAAGGCGGGCGCCGCGTCCTCGGCGCCGCCGTCCGTGAGCGCGGCGTCAGCCGGCGGCGCGGCGCCGTCACGCGCGCTCACGTCGGGCACGACGTCGCCGTCACGCGGGAGGGGGACGTAGGCGTCGCCAGCGCCGGCGTCGTCCTCACCGCAGGCGGCGAGGGTCAGCGTCGCCAGGGCGGCGGTGAGGAACCTCAGAGATTCGTGGCGGGGTCGTGGAAATCGCACGTCTGGCCTCCATGTCGGCCCGGTTCGGGGCTTTGGAGGCTCGGTCGTGCACGGCGCGGGCCAGCCGCCGGTCAGCGCTGGCGGCGGCAGCGGCCCGCGTCGCAGAAGAACAGGGGCGACGAGCCGCGGCCGGGATCGTCACAGACCGCCAGGCCGTCGCAGTCGGCGTCGCCGCCGCAGGGCACCGCGGCGCACTCGCCGTGCTGCTCGGTGCAGAAGTCATAGGCGCCGGGGCAGGCCTGGTTGACGCAGCCGTCGACGCACGAGAAGCCGGGGCCGGCGGGGCCATCGGGCGGGTTCAGGCCGGCGCAGGGCACGTTCGGGAAGCCGGCGGTCGGCGCGCGGTCGAGGGCCGACTGGGTGGCCGGACCGAGACGGCCGTCGGCGTCGAGGGGGTCGTCCGGGCGGTTGGCGTTCCACAGGGCCTGGAAGGCGTAGACGGCCAGCGGGCGCAGGTCGGCGCCGGCCGGGTACAGCCAGCCGCCGCCCTCGTCGATGCGCTGGAAGCCCTCGGCCTCGAGGGCGGCGGCGACGGCGGGATCGTCGTCGCCGACGATCTGCACGGCGCGGCCGGTGACGTAGGCGCTGGCGCCCGGGGCGGCCGTGTCGCCGGGGCAGCTCAGGTTGCGCTGGGCCGAGTAGAGGAACCAGGTGAGGGTGGGGTCGCGGCCCGCCCACAGGACCGACAGCGACCGGCCGACGCGCTGGCTGGCGCGGACGAGGGCGGCGTGGGTGTCGGCCTCGAGCCACTCGGGCTTGGGCGGCGCGGCGACCGTGAGGCAGCCGGCGCCGGCGCACAGGTTCAGGGGCACGACGGCGGCGGCGTCGGCGCAGCGCATGACCTCGGCCACCTGCGCGGACAGGCCCTCGATGAGGGGGATGGGGGCGTCGCAGCCGCGCCAGGCGGCCTGGGCCACCGAGGGGCCGCGCAGGGGGGGCAGCTCGATGGGCGGGCCGCCGGGATCGCACAGGCCCTCGCGGAAGCCGGTGAGGGGGGCGTCGGTCAGGGCCTGCTCGGTGGCGGCGTCGAACTCGCCGGTCAGCGGGATGGGGTGGTCCGGGCGGTTGCGGTTCCACAAGGCCTGGAAGGCGAAGAGCGAGAGGGCCGCGGTGCCCTCGTCCTCGGCCAGCACGTAGTCGAAGTGCGGGCGGTCGGTGGGCAGGTTGTTCTCCCAGCCGAAGCGCCGCATGGTCGCCGCCCAGTCCTCGGGGTCGACCAGGTCGACCGACAGGCCGTTCTGGTGGTTCGACAGGCCGGGGGGCGCGGCGAAGTCACAGCCCTTCAGGGTCCACAGGTAGAAGAGGTGCTGGATGGCCACGTCGCGGTAGGCCCACTTGATCACGAGCTGGCCGGGGCCGGCGGCGGCCGCGTCGAGCAGGTCGTCGACGCCGCGCGCGTCGACCAGCGGGCGCCGGGCAGGATCGAGCATCACCCAGTTGCCCGGCGGCAGATCGCCCAGGGTGCCCGGGCGCACGCAGTCGATGGCGTCGACCAGCTGGTGGGACAGGCCGTCGAGGAGGGCGCGGGGCGTGTCGTCGCCGTCGGTGAAGCAGGTGCGGGCGACGTGCTCGCCGATGGTCTCACCCTCGGGCGCGGGCACGCCCCCGGCGCCCGGCTCGCCGCCCATGCCGGGCTGGCCGCCGGCGCCGGGCTCGCCCCCCGCGCCGGGTTGCCCGCCCGCGCCGGGTTGGCCGCCGGCGCCAGGTTCGCCCCCCGCGCCGGGCTGACCGCCCGCGCCGGGCTGACGGCCCGCGCCGGGCTGACCGCCCGCGCCCGGCTGTCCACCCGCGCCGGGCTGTCCACCCGCGCCCGGCTGTCCACCCGCGCCGGGGGCCGCGTCCGTCTCACCCATCTGCCCCGCGCCGGGCCGGAGGCCGTCGAGATCGTCGTCGTCCTCGCAGCCGACGGCGACCAGCGCCAGGCAGGCCAGGGCGGCGAGGTGGAAGGGGCGGTTCATGGCGGCTCCTCGGGTGCGGCGACGGGGCCATGATGCGCAGCGGGGGCCCCGGACGCAAAGGCGGGGTCGGCGGGCGGGGTTGTCCACGCGGGCGTCGACGCGCGACGCTGCGGGGCGTCATCCGTCCACTGGGAGCAGCCGATGAGCGCCCGCCCGACCTTCACCGACGCCGCCCGCCG
>JAUHXL010000694.1 GCA_030426945.1 bacterium | reverse complement strand
GATCTGCCGCCGCCGGTGGTGGCGCGGGCGCGCGCCGCCTTCGACGCCATCGCCGACGCCGAGGCGCGGGTGCACGGCTGCGCGCGCGAGCAGGTGCACTTCCACGAGGTGGCCGCGGTGGACAGCGTCGTCGACATCGTGGGCGCCGCCTACGGCCTGTGGGCGCTGGGGGTCGACGTGGTCGAGGCGGCGCCCCCCCCGATGGGCCGCGGCTTCGTGCGCTGCGCCCACGGCCGGATGCCCCTGCCCGCGCCCGCGACGCTCGAGATCCTGCGAGGCCTGCCCCTGGCCAGCTGCGCGCTCGAGCGCGAGCTGGTCACCCCCACCGGCGCGTCCTTCCTCAAGGCCTGGGCTCGGCGCGTCGGGCCCTTCCCCGAGATGGTGGTCGAGGCCACCGGCTGGGGCGCGGGGGACGCCGACTTCCCCGACCGCCCCAACCTGCTGCGCCTGGTGCTGGGCCGCACGGAGCCCGCCGAGGCGGCCTGCACGCAGATCGAGACGAACCTCGACGATCTCAACCCGGAGGTCGCCGGCTATCTCATGGAGCGCCTCTTCGAGGCCGGCGCGCTCGACGCCTGGTTCGTCCCGCTGCACATGAAGAAGGGGCGTCCGGGTATCCAGGTCGGCGCGCTGGCCGACGCGGGCCGCCGCGCGGCCGTCGAGCAGACCCTGCTGTCCGAGTCGAGCGCGATCGGCCTGCGCGCCTTCCCGGTGACGCGCCGCAAGCTCGATCGCCGCCACGACACCGTCGAGACGCCCTTCGGCCCGGTGCCGGTGAAGGTGGCGACGGGCCACGGCGGCGCCGCCAACGTCGCCCCCGAGTACGAGGCCTGCGCCCGCCTGGCGCGCGCGGCGGGCGTGCCGCTGAAGATCGTCTACCAGCACGCGGTGGCCGCCTGGGTCGGGCGAGCCGACCGATGAGCGTCCAGCAACGCGTCCTCGTGGTCGACGACGAGCGGCTGATCCGCGAGATGCTGTCGCGCGCGCTCGGCGCCAAGGGCATCGCCGTGGACACCGCCGCCGACGGCGAGGAGGCGCTGGCGCACATCCGCAGCGCGCCGCCGGATCTGGTGCTGCTCGATCTGATGATGCCCAAGGTGGACGGCTTCGACGTGCTCGAGGCGGTGCGGGCCGATCCCGACACGCGGTCGCTGCAGATGATCGTGCTGACCGCGCGCGGCGGGCAGGAGGTGCTGCAGGAGGCCCTCGAGGCGGGGGCCGACGACTACATCGCGAAGCCCTTCCACCTCGGCGAGGTGCTCGCGCGGGTGCAGGCCCACCTGCGCATCGCCGCGTACGCCGCCCAGCGGGAGCAGCAGCGGCGCGACGACCGCACGCTGCTCGACATCAGTCACCGCCTGACCGGGCGCCTCGACGTGCAGAGCATCTTGCAGGACGTCGCCGGCATGGTGGCCGAGGTGCTGCACACCGAGCGCTGCTCGGTGGTGCTCGTCGAGCAGGACGAGCAGGTCGGCCGGGTGGTGGCCGCCTCGGACGACGCCGGCCTGACCGATCGCGAGATCGCGCTCGAGGGTTATCCCGAGATCCGGCGCGTGCTCGAGACCCGGCGGCCGGTGATCGTCGCCGACGTCACCGCCGATCCCCTCTTCGATCCGGTCAAGGATCAGGTGGCGCGGCTGGCGGTGAGATCGTGCGCGCTCTTCCCGATGATGGAGGGCGATCGCTGCATCGGTGTCCTGTTCCTGCGCTCGGCCCAGCCCTGGGAGCGCTTCGGCGAGCGCGAGACCAGCTTCGGCCAGATCGTCGCCAACGCCACCGCGGTCGCGGTCAGCAACGCCCGCCTCTTCAGCGGCCTGAAGGCCGAGTCCACGCGCATCAGCCACGCGCGCGCCGTCGTCGAGCAGCGGCTGCGCACGGTGCAGCGCTACGAGGACTTCTTCGAGAACTCGGCCGACGGCATGTTCATCATCGATGCGCGGGGCCGGGTGCTGTTCATGAACCGGCCCGCCGAGGTCATCGTGGGGCAGAGCCGCGCCGAGATGGTGGGCCGGGACTTCCGCAGCCTGTGCGCGGGGGACTGCGCCGGACCCCAACAGCTGCTCGGCCAGCTCCACGCCGGCGACTTCTCGCGCCGCGTCGACATGCGCCTGCCCAACGCCCGCCTGCTGAGCATCAGCGCAGCGCGCGTGCCCGGCGACGAGGCCTACAGCCTCACCCTGCGCGACGTCACGGAGGAGCGGCGGCTGGCCGATCAGCTGGCCGAGGCCCGCGATTTCCTGCAGAGCCTCGTCGACGCGACGCCCGACGCGGTCGTCGCGACCGATCTCGCCGGCAACGTGCGCGTGTTCAACAAGGCGGCCGAGCGCCTGTTCGGGCGGCGCGCCGAGGACGTGGTGGACACGCTGCACGTCAGCGCCCTCTACCCGGAGGGGGGGGCGGCGGAGGTCATGGCGCTGCTGCGCGGCGACGACCACGGGGGCCGCAACCGCATCACGACCCCCGTGCGCCGCGAGGTGCTCGACGCCCACCACCGCGCCATCCCGGTGTTGCTGACCGCCTCGGTGGTGCAGGTGGACGGGCGCGAGGTCGCCACCGTCGGCATCCTGCGGGATCTGCGCGACCGCATCGCCATGGAGGCCCAGCTCAACGAGACGCAGGAGCGCCTGCAGGAGAGCGAGAAGATGGCGCTGCTCGCCGAGCTCGCCGGGACGATGGCCCACGAGCTGAACCAGCCGCTGACCAGCGTGATGGGCTACGCGGAGCTGCTGCAGCGGCGGCTGGCCGAGGACGATCCGAACCAGCGCCCGGCCCGCACCATCCACCGCGAGGCGGAGCGCATGGCGACGATCGTGCGCCGTATCGGCCGACTGACCCGCTACGAGACCAAGCCCTACGTCGGGGACGCGCGCATCATCGACCTCGAGGCCTCGGCGGACGACAGCATGGACGGCCGGCTGACCGACGACGAGGACGACTGACCGGGCCAGCGGGCGTCGGACGCCGTCGCGAGCGGGCCGGGGCGCCCGCTGGGCAAGGCGCGGGGCGCACCGCGCCTGCCGGACGCACTGGCCGTGCTTCCCCAGATGTCGTGTGCCCCGCGACGCCCCCCCGTGGGATGCAGCGTCCGCGCCGCAGGCGGCCTGTCTCTGCGGGCCCGCTGAGCCCCCCGGCCGGCGCGCTCAGCGGGCGGGCGCGGGCCTCTTGCCGGCGATCTGCTGGTCGAGCTGCTCGATCACCAATTTGATCTCGCGCGCGTCGACGCCGTCCGCGTCCCGGTAGCCCGGCGCGATGGCCAGCACCTTGGCCAGGGCGGCCCGGGCAGCCAGATCGTGGGCACGGGCCCGCGGCTCGAGGCTCAAGAACGCCC
>JAUHXL010000105.1 GCA_030426945.1 bacterium | reverse complement strand
ACGTCGAGTGGGACGCCCTGGAGGCACCCCTCACCGAAGCGTCCGGCGAGCTGCGGATGTGGGGCCAGGGCGCGGAGCTCGTCGCGCACCGTCAGGCCGCGCCGCCGGACTTCGAGGGCTCCGGGGCGGCGATCATGGACACCGCCGCAGACGCACCGACCTGGTCGCCCCTGCTGCTGCCCGAGGGCCCCGTCGTCTCGGTCTTCGACGACGCAGCCCGAGACCGGCTGCTCGTCGCGAGCAAGACCCACGTCTACGCCATGGAGCGCGGCCCAGATGGCTTCGGCGAAGCCACGCTCGTCGGACAGCCGGCGCTCTCGCTCTTCGACGTCGACATCGAGATCTTCGGGGTGGGCGCGACGCCCGACGGTTCGCTCCTGGTCCAGACCCGAACCCGCGACGCCCGGCCCGGCAGGGAGGACAACCCGCTGCCCTTCGGCGGTTGGTACTGGCTCCCGGCGGCCGCTACGCCCTGAGGGCTGCTGCGAGCGGTCGAAGAGCGTTCCCGTCCATCGCACATTGGGGGTCGTCGTGGCCCACGCGGTCTCCCTGGCGCTGCTTCACGGCCCGACGAGCGCGGCGAGGCCTCGGGGTGGTGTGGCGCGCCGGGGCAGCGGCCGCACGACCACCCGAACGACGACGGGGCGTTCGTGTTGGATCCGGACGGGTGCAACCTCGAGGCGGCGTGCCACGGGGGCGTGAGCGGCGTCACCCCCCGCGCGTCAGCACCAGCACGCCGCGGCTCTCGTCGAGCGTGAGCCGCGGGCTGACCTGCACCAGATCGAGCAGCTCGCCCTCGTGCACGCCGGCGTCGCCGACCACCTTCAGCCAGGACAGCTCGAGAGTGTCGCCGACGCGGCGGCCCTCGAAGGCCAGCAGGTCGAGCAGGCGGGCGAGGGTGCGTTGGGCGTCGCCGCGGCGGCGGGCGTCGGCGAGCTGTTGGGATTGGGCGGAGAAGCGATCGGCGAGGGCCTTGAGGAAGATGCCGATGCGGCCGTGGTCGTCGAGCTCGGCCTGCAGCGTGGCGCGGGTGACGACCAGCAGGGTGGCGTCGGTCAGGGCGCGGACGCTGGCGGTGCGGCGGCCGTCGGTGAGGACGGCGACCTCGCCGAAGACGCCGCCGCGGCCGACGGTCTGCAGGGGCACGCGCTTGCCGTCGCGCTCGGTGTAGACCTCGCAGGTGCCCTTCGAGACGACGTAGGCGGCGTTGGCGCGGTCGCCCTCGCGCACGACGACGGTGCCGGCGGGCACGTCGGTGACCGAGTACCAGGCGCCGCCGTGCATGAAGCGCTCGAGATCGGCGGCCATGGCTTCGGCGGTGGGATAGCGGTCGGCCGGATCGCGAGCCAAGGCGGTCTCGGCGATGCGCACCAGCGCGCGGGGCAGGCCGCGGGCGCGCGCCTTGGCCGTCGCGGGCGGCACGTCACCGCGGGCGGCGGCGTGGAAGATGCGGGCCAGGTCGTCGCCGCTGTAGGGCGGCTCGCCGGTGAGCACCTCGTAGAGGATGGCGCCCAGCGAGAAGACGTCGGTGTGCGGGCCGAACCGGGCGGGCTCTCCCATCGCCTGCTCGGGTGACATATAGGCCAGGGTGCCGCTGACCAGGCCCTCGCGCTCGGCGGCGCGCTGGCGCGTGGTGCGCACGCCGGCCTCGTCGGGCTCGCCGGGCATCAGGTGCGCGATGCCCCAGTCCATCACGTACACCTGGCCGAAGTGGCCCACCATCACGTTGTCGGGCTTCAGGTCGAGGTGCAGCACGCCGCGGCTGTGCGCGAACGCGACGGCCTCGCACACCTTCACCAGCACCTTGATCACGCGCTCGAGGTCGCGGCGGCGCGGATCGGTGAAGTCGATCTCGTCGCTGAGCAGATCGGTGAGCGTGCGGCCCTCGACCAGCTTCATCGTGAAGAACAGGCGGCCGTCGGGGAAGGCGCCGACCGCGTGCACCGGCACGATGTTGGGGTGGTCGAGTTGGCCGGTGATCTGGGCCTCTTCGACGAAGCGGCGCGACACCTCGGGGCCGGCGGCGGCGGTGGCCGACAGCACCTTCATGGCCACGTGGCGCAGCAGCGTGCCGTCGAAGACGCGGTGCACGCGGGCGACGCCGCCCTCACCGATGATCCCTTCGTCCCGCAGGCGCTGGGGTTCGCCCGGCGCGGGCGTGGCGAAGGGGTCGGCGGGGAGGGGGATGGGGGCGGCGAGGGCCTGGACGGACGCGACCGTCACGGGGCGGGCGGCCTCCGGCGGGGGGCCGTCGGGGGGATCGGGGGGGGTGGGCATTGGGGGGATGCTACCGCTGGGAGGGGGTGGGCGCTACTCGGTGCGCCGTGCGGCGGGGCGCCTCGCGGGGCGTCGCGTGGCTTGGCGCCCCGCGGCGCCGCGGGGCACGGCGCGGCTGGGCGCCGGGGCTCGGCGGGGTTGGTGATGGTCTGACCTTCAGGACCTGAGCGAGGCGCCGCGCTGCGGGGGCGGGGCGCCCCGCGACGCCAACGGGTGGTGGGCGGCTGGGCGCCGCGGCTCGCGGGGGCCCACGGTGGTCGGCCGCGGTGGGCATGACTTGGAGGCAGCGCTTCGGGGGTGGGCGCCCCGCGACGCCAACGGGTTCTGCGCGGCTGGGCGCCGCGGCTCACCAAGGTTCGAGGAAGGTACTCCGTACCTCCCTCGAGCTCCCACCGGCCAGGGCTCCGCCCTGGACCCGTTCGGACTCACGAAGGCGAGAAATCGTCGCCCTGCTGGGTTGCAGGTCTTCTGGCGCCGCGCCAGTTGACGGCCGCGGCGGCTCACGGCCAAGGCCGGCCGACCGGTTCTCGCACGATTTGGCGCCGGCGCCGCCCTCTCGCGCCATTGCCCGCCGACGGTGCGAGCGCCGGATTCGACTCCCTCACGGCGTCGACAGCCACGCATTTTCTTAAGAGAGGGCGGGCAAAGCCGCTCCTGAAACGGGCGGCGCCGGCGCCAAATCATGACGACCGAGTCGGGGCCTTGCCCGTTCGCCGAGAAGCCGGGGTGGTAGGTGCTCACCCCGTGCGTCGCGCTGGACGTGTGGCTGCGAGGCTCGCTGAGCGTGGGTGTGATGCGGTCGTGAGGGTGGTCTCGAAGCGTCCGTCACCACAGCGCTGCTGGGGGGCTCGGTCCTTCCGGCGACCTGCACGAGGTCCTGATCCACCGGGCCCCTGGGCCACCACGATGCGCTCGTTGACCCGACACGCCCGAGGCTCACGAAGCGCGCCGCGACGAAGTCGCCGGCGACGCCACCCGGGCGCTCACCACCGCTGCCGCCAGCGATTCGCGGCCCGTTCCCTCAGCCCCGGCGCCGGGTTCCACCGCGCCCCGCCCAAGCCCCAGCCCACCCTCGTCCGTGACCGGGCCCCCGCGCGCGAGCGTGGTGAGACCGGCCGGCGTGCGGCATCCGCCGTACGTGCCTGAGCGACCGAGTCGCCCGCAGCCAAAGCCCGAAGGGCGAGGCGAGGACGCGAGGATCGCGAAGGCGCGCCCGAAGGGCGCCGGCCAAAGCGGGGGGTCTGGGGTGGGCGCAGCCCCCCCAGTGCCGCGCGCTTGCGCGCGGCGGCAAGACAGTCTGTCCGGTGGAGGCTGCACCTGTCCCAGCGCGGCACCGCTCCATCCGGCCGCAGCGCCCGGCGGGCCACGCCTCCGCCCGACACGGCCGGGACGTCGTTGCTGTCCTGGGTGAGGCCGACGGGGCGCTGTGACTCTCCGGCTCTCTGCGCCACGGGTTGCCGCGGCCACGGCGCTGGGTGCACGCTGGTGCTTCGACCCCGACCGAGGGAGCACCCGTGCGTCGCTTCGGGCCGCTGGCCGCCTGTCTCATCGCGTGCGCCGCGCATGGTCGGGGCCTGCTCGCGGAGCCGCACGCGGGCGACTTCGAGGCTCAGGGCTTGCCCGTGGAGAGCGGCGCCTTCCTGCTCGGCTTCGCGGCCGACGGGCGCCCCTGGCGTGCGATCCCGGCGAGCGCGCTGGCCGACCGGGGGGACGAGCCCGGCGTGGTCTGGGCGCTGAGCCTCGAGCGTGACGTCGCGCTGGGTCTGTTGGCCATCAACCGCGGCGATGTGCACACCTTCACCCTGCTGCGCCTGACCGATCCCGACCAGACCGAGCCCGAGGTGGTGCAGCGCTGGGCGGGCGCGGCGGTGGCGCCGGCGCTGGAGCCCCGGCGGCTGTGGGCCGCGACCACCAACGTGCAGCGCATGACCCACTGGGCAGCGGTGCGCACCGACGGGGCGCTGTGCACGCCGGCGCTGGAGCGGGTGGTGTGCTGGCACGCCGATGGCCGTCTCGAGGAGGCGCTGCCCGCCGCGGAGCTGGTGGCCCGGGTACCCGACGAGGCCGAGTGGCCCCCGAACCTGCAGATCTTCGGCGCCCGCGGTCAGGTCGGCGGCGGCGAGCTGCGGGCGTCGGCGGCCGGCCCCGACGGCGGCCTGTTCCTGCTGGTCGACGCCGAGGTCGAGTGGATCCGCGACCTCGAGTACCTGCCGGACGAGGCCTTTCGGCTGGTCCGCGCGGTCCACTGGATCGTCGAGCTGCGGCCCGACGGCGCGGTGCAGCCCCTCGCGGCGCCCATCATCGAGCGGTGGGCCTGGTCGGGCGGCGTGCTGGACGAGACGATCTTCATGCCCTCGCTCCTGCGCGCCGCGGCCTCGCTCAGCTATGCGCCGCGCCTGGACGCGGTGGTGGCCTGGCCCATCCACCACTTCGACTACTGCTGGGTCGATCTCGGCGATCGGCTCACCGCCGGCTCGGTGGGGCCGGCGGTCCCGCCCGTGGGCTGGTCGGGGGGCGCCGGCGCGGCCCTCTTCCCCCTCGACCGCAGCGGGGCGGGCTATCAGAGCTGGCGTGACGCGCTCATTCGCCGGCAGCGCGACGGATCTTGCGTCCCGGACGCGGTGCTCAACAGCTCGCTCGGGGCGTGCATCGGCGCCGACACCGCGCTGTACCCGGGGCCGGATGGGCACCTCGGTGGGCTGGTCGGCGGCGAGGCGGGCCTGATGTTCCACGCGCTCGCGGTCGGCGGTCCGGAGGACAAGGACGGCGACGGGCTGACGGCGGCGGAGGAGGCGGCGGCCGGCACCAGCGACTGGCGGGTCGACAGCGACGGGGGCGGCGTCGCCGACGGCCGGGAGGCGCTGCTGGCGACCGATCCCACCGCGGCGGGCGACGACCTCGGCGCCGACGCCCGCGCCGCCGGCCTCCGCTTCTTCGTCTCGAGCCCGCTGATCCAGCTTCGCCTGCCCGAGGCCATCGCGCGCCCCCGGACCGCGCCGGCGCCCGGCCGCAGCCTCTCGGCGCGGGGACCGTTCTGCACGGGCGGCCGTTGCTACGGCGCCGACGGCGCGGTGGTGCTGGACTACGCCGCCGAGGCGGCGCCGCTGGTCGATCCGGCCGCCGGCGGGCAGGGCGAGACGGTGATCCACGTCCCGCCGGTGCGATCGGCCGATGGGCAGTTCCTGATCCTGCAGACCCCCGAGGGTCTGAAGCGGGTGTGGCTGAGCGACGGTCGGGTCGAGGCCGTCACCGGCGCCGCCGAGCTCGCGCGGCTGTTCGGCCTTCGGCCCGGGATCGCGGCCGATGGTGCCCTCCTCACGCTGCACCCCGTCGACCGCGACCGACTGTTCGTGGTGCTGACCTCGCCGACGCAGGTGGCGCCGCGCGTCGTGGTCTTCGACGGGGAGGGCGAGGCCACGGTCGTCTTCGACGTGGCCGAGGTTTGCGCCGCGAGCGGGCTGACCTGCCGCGCCGACCACCAGGACAACGCGCTGCGCCAGGACATCGCCACCCACATCTTCACCCCGCTGGGCTGGCACGACGGGCTGCAGCGCTTCCTCGTCCGGATCTGGGCGCGCTGGGACGCGCCGGTGCTCGGGGTGGGCGCGGACGGATCCGTCGAGCGCGTCGAGGGGCTCGCCGAGAACCTCGCGACGGTCACCGCGGAGGGACCCTGGCAGGTGCTGCCCCCGGTCCCGGTGTTCGACACGTGGCGCGCGTCGAGCGGCCACGGCGAGTGGCTCACCGGGCGCGACGTCGAGGACGCCAGCGGCACCGCGCTGCCCGCCATCGTCGGTCAGCTGCCGGTGCACGGCGAGCCCTTCCCGGCTTGGGGAGACGTGCTGCTCTTCTACGTCTACGAGACCCTCGAGCAGGGTCTCTACGAGCTGGTCCGCTACGAGGACGAGGTGCAGCCCGGCGACGTGCTGGTGCTGGGGCGCGCGCAGGCGACCGACGACCCGCTGGGTCTCGAGCGCCCGATGCTGTACCGCAGCGGCCCGCGGGGCGGTCTGATGCCGCTGTGGGACGACTACCCCGAAGGCATCACGCGCGCCGCGGCGATGGACGCGGACGCCGCCGTCGAGGTGTGCATCGCCGACGGCGAGCAGGTATGGCGCTTCGGGCCCTCGGCGATGTCGCGCGGTCGTCCGATCGTCCACCGCGGCAGCTACGCGCTGCCCGGCGTGACCGGCTGCCAGGTCGAGGGCGAGGCGCTGTGGGCCATCGCGGACGGTGAGGTGCACCGCCTCGACGGGGAGGTCTTCGTCGCGACCGGCGAGCGGGCCGAGGCGTTCTACCGCGCCCCGGACGGCGCCCCGGCGCGCTTGCTCGCCGGGGAGCGCCTGCTCGACCGCCTCGTGCCCGAAGGCCACCCGCCGCCGGAGCTCTACTTCGAAGGACCGATGGTGCGCCGCGCGGACGGGCTCGTGGTCGGTCTGTCACCCACCGCGGACTTCCTGATCGATGTGCAGGCCCGCGTCTTCGACCCGGTGGACGGGCGGCTGCACCGCCTGGCGTGGGAGCAATTCGACGGGCCGGCGGCCATCGCCATCGTGCCGGGCGGCGACGGCGCCGACCCCTGGGCCCGGCCCGACAACGTGGGCGCCCCGCCGGGCGCCGAGCCGGACCCCGGAGGCGGCGACGGGGGTATCACGACGGCGGACGATCCGGGCGACGGGGGCTGCGGAGGCTGTCGGTCGAGCCCGGCCGGCGACGGCGGATGGCTGGTGTTGCTGCTCGTCGCCGTGCTTCGGTTGCGCGGCGGCGAGAGGCGGCGCGGCGCATCCTCGCGGACGCGGTGAGCGCGCGCCGGTCAGCCGGCGGGCTGGCGCGGGACGCCTTCGGGCGATCCTGCGGTGCTGCCCCCACCCCTCACGGCGGCTCCCCCTTCCCATCCTCGGCCCGCGCCGGCCGCAGCCGGTCCGCCGCGTACGCCCCCAGGGCATGCACCAGCGCCGGGATGTCTCCCGGCCGCGCGGCCGACAGGACGTTGCGGTCCGCGTGCACCATCTGATCGTCGCTCGCCAGCGCACGCTCCACGCCGGCCTTCGCGAGCACGCCCGCGCCGCCGCGGGTGACGGCGATGTGGCCGCCGGTCGCGTAGGCCTTCACCAGCGCCAGCGCCTCGGGGCTCTGCGGGGCGCCGCCGGGCAGCACGAGCAGGTCGAAGTCCTTGGCGGCGACCTTCGACAACGCCAGATCGGCGGGCACGGGCAGGTTGTGGTGGCCAACGACGCCCGCGCCGTCGGGCGTGGCCAGCCGCACCTTCCAGCCCGCGCCGACCAGGCCGTAGTACAGGCCGTACAGCTCGATCTCGTAGACGCCCGGGCCCGCCAGCACGACGGCGGTGTAGGGCAGCGTGCCGGGCAGGCCGCGCGCGGCGAAGGGGCGCGCGTCGGGCGCGGGCGCGGCGTGCGGGAGGGTGGGTGGCGGCTTCGGCGCGCCGCAGCCGGCGGCGAGCAGGGCGGCCAGCGCCAGCGAGGCTGCGCGCGGCAGCACGCAGGTCGGGGTCAGCAGGCGGGGCATGGCACCTCCCGGCGGTGAGGGCCGCATCGTGGCACAGCGGCGCCACCCCCCACCACCCCCCGCGCGTCCTCAACCGGGACGCCGCGGCGCGGAATCTGCTAAACCCGCACGGTGCATCGCGCCGCAGCCGACGGGGCGCCGGCCCCGCAGACCGTCGAGGGGATCCTCGAGCGCTTCGTCTACGTCAACGACGACGAGACGTTCCACGTGGCGGTGGTGCGTCCGGACGCCGGGGCGCCGATTCGGGCGGCGGGGGCGCTGGGCGGGCTGGCCGAGGGCGAGCGCGTTCGGCTGCTGGGGCAGGCGGTCCGGCATCCGAAGCACGGCGATCAGTTCAAGGTCGAGGCGGCCTATCCGGTGACGCCGGCGACGGCGGAGGGCATCCGCGCGTACCTGGCCAGCGGGCGCGTGAAGGGCATCGGCGCGGGGCTGGCCGAGCGGCTGGTGGACGCGTTCGGGGCCGAGACGCTCGAGGTCATCGAGTCGGACGCCGAGCGGCTGGCGACGGTGCCGGGCATCGGGCCCAAGCGCGGGCGCGAGCTGCAGGGCGTGTTTCAGGCGCAGAAGTCGCAGCGGGACGCGCTGGTGTTCCTGCAGGGGCTGGGCGTGACGCCGGGGGTCGCGGGGCGCATCTGGCGGCGGTACGGGGCGAACGCGGTGACGCGGGTGCGCGAGAACCCGTACCGGCTGGCCGAGGAGGTCGCGGGGGTGGGGTTCGCGACGGCGGACAACATCGCGCGATCGTTGGGCTTCGCGCCGGACTCGCCCGAGCGGGTGGGGGCGGCGCTGGCGCACCTGCTGGGGCGGGCGGGGGACGACGGGCACTGCTTCCTGCCGCGCGACGTGCTGCTGCAGCGGGCGGCGGATCTGCTGGGGCCGGGTGCGGCGGCGGAGGCGGTGCTGGACGGGCTGCTGCTGGAGGGGCGGCTGATCGACGACGACGGCGTCTACCTGCGCGCGGTCTACGGGCTGGAGCGCGAGGCGGCGGCGCGGGTGCAGTTGTTGGCGCAGACGCCGGTGGCGCCGTTGACGGCGGACGTCGAGGCCTTCGAGCGGGTGAGCGGGCTGACGCTGGCGCCGGCGCAGCGCGCGGCGGTCGAGCGGGCGGCCGAGGCCACGATGATGGTGCTCACCGGCGGGCCGGGCACCGGCAAGACGACCATCGTGCGGGCGCTGCTGCACCTGCTGAAGCAGGCGGGCGGGCCGGTGCTGCTGGCCGCGCCGACCGGGCGCGCGGCGCGGCGCATGGCCGAGGCCACCGGGCAGGACGCGAAGACGCTGCACCGGCTGCTCGAGTACAACCCGGCCGAGGGCGGCTTCCGGCGCGACGAGGACGAGCCCCTCGAGGCCACGGCGGTGGTCGTCGACGAGGCGTCGATGGTCGACCTGCAGCTGTTCGTCGCGCTGCTGCGCGCGGTGCCGCCGGGCACCCGTCTGCTGCTGGTGGGCGACGCGGATCAGCTGCCCTCGGTGGGCGCGGGCAACGTGCTGGCCGATCTGCTGCGCAGCGACGCCGTGCCCGCCGTGCGCCTGACCGAGATCTTCCGCCAGGCGCAGACCAGCCACATCGTGGTCAACGCCCACCGCGTGCTGCAGGGCGAGCAGCCCTTGCCGCCGCCCGACGGCGTCGAGAGCGACTTCTATCTCGTGCGCGCGCGCGACGCCGACGAGGCCCGCGATCTCATCGGCCAGATGGTGGCCGAGCGCATCCCCAAGGCCTTCGGGCTCGACAGCGTCGACGACGTGCAGGTGCTGACGCCGATGCACCGCGGGGGCTGCGGGGCGGAGCGCCTGAACGAGGCCCTGCAAGAGCGCCTGAACCCGAACGGCGCGCCCATCGAGCGCGGCAAGCGTCGGTTCCGGGTGGGCGACAAGGTGATGCAGCTCAAGAACGACTACGAGAAGGAGGTCTTCAACGGCGACCTGGGCCGCGTGAAGGGGCGCACCGAGAAGGGCCTGCTGGTCGACTTCGACGGCCGCTTCTGCAGCTACGCGGGTGAGGATCTGGAGCACCTGACGCTGGCCTATGCGTGCTCGGTGCACAAGAGCCAGGGCAGCGAGTATCCCGCGGTGGTGCTGCCGCTCTTGACCGAGCACTGGGTGATGTTGCAGCGCAACCTGCTCTACACCGCCCTCACCCGCGCGCGCCGCCTGATGGTGCTGGTGGCGGAGCCGCGGGCGCTCCGGCGGGCGGTGCAGAACGTCGATGGCCTGCGCCGGTTCACCGGCCTGGCGCGGCGGCTGGCCGAATGAGAGCGCTGCCCCTCGCGTTGGCGCTCATCCTGGCGCTCGACCCCGGCGCCGCGCGGGCCATCGACGAGGCCGACACCGTCGAGGACGCGATCGAGCAGGGCTACACGCCCCGCCCGGCGGACGAGCCCGCGGGCTCGTTGCTGGGCGGCGTGATCGGCCTCGCGCCCGGCTTCCTGGTGCACGGGCTGGGGCACTTCTACGTGGGCGATCGCGCGGGCGGCGTGAAGCTGCTCGTGGCCGAGCTGGCGGGCATCTCGCTGCTGGTGGCCGACGTGCTCATCGGCTCGGCGACCAACGAGGCCGGCGCCTGGGGCGCGCCGCGCCAGATCCTGCGCCACGCCGGCATCGTGCTCTTCGTCGGCTCGTGGGCGGCCGACGTCATCGGCGCCTTCAAGGGCTACGAGAGCTTCGAGCAGGACACCACGCGCCAGCGCGGCGGCGACTTCGCGCTGGGCTATCGCTACACCTTCGACCCGCTCACGCCCTTCCGACACCACCTGGTGATGCGGCTGTCCCTCGACGGCGGCTGGATCTACGCCCGCCCGCTGGTCGATCTGGCCGACGGGCTGCGGCGCTACGAGATGGACCTGGGCACGCGGCTGTTCCGCGGGGACGATCCGCAGAACCAGTTCGCGGTCGGCGCGCGGCTGCAGCGGCGCGAGCTGGCCGCCTACGGCGCGGCGACGCGCGGCGTGATGGGCTACGCGGCGGTGAAGACCGATCTGGGGCAGGCGCTGCCCAGCCTGCGCTACCTGTACCTGGTCAGCCGCGTGGGCGTCGGCGGCGACTGGTACAGCTTCGACGACTCGATCGACAGCACGCCGGGGGTGCTCGACGACGCGGCGTTCGTCGATCAGTACCTGCTGCTCGAGACCGGCGTGTCGCTCAACAGCGGGCCGCGCACGCGGCTCGAGGTGCTGTTCGTGCAGGATCCGACGCGCGACATCCCCGCCTTCGGCGACGACCTGGGCCTGGTGCAGGCGGGGCTGACGCACCAATACCTGGGCGACCTGAACATCGAGTTCACGCTGACGGCCGGGCAGGGCTGGGGCGTTTGGTTGGGCCTGGGGTACGGGCTGTGAGACGCCTGATCTGCGCGTGGGCGCTGGCCGCGCTGGCCTGCACCGACGACACGGCCGAGCGCGCCGCCCGCAACGACGCCGCGCGCGAGCGCACGCTGGCCGAGAACCTGGTGGTGCGCGTGGCCGGCGGCACGACCGTGGGCAGCGAGCGCGTCGACGCCGGGCGCTTCCGGGTGTTCGTGCGCGCGCAGTCGCTCGACCTGCGCGTCGAGGTCGAGGACGGCGGCTGCGTGCCGCGGGCGGTCGAGCTGGTGGTGACGCACCTGCCAGGCGAGGGCCTGCAGACCACCGCGCGCAGCTTCCTGGCCGGGCTGTCGCCGGTCGTGTCCGCGACGCGGCGGGCGGCGGGCGGGGCGGTGCTGTTCCGGGGGGACGCGAACGATCCCGACTGGACCCCGCTGGGGCCCGAGGCGGTGTTCGCGTCGCGGGTGGACGGCCGCACGCGCACCTGGACGGCGGTGCTGGATCGCGGCGCGCGCTCGGCCAGCGTCGTGGAGACGGCGCTCGATGACCTCGACCTGCCGACGCCGCCGGGGGCCTGCGCGCGCCTCGGCGCCGAGCGGCTGGGCAGCATCGGCCAGGCGCCGATCGTGCTGCGCCACCGCCTGCGCGTCGATCTCGCGGGAGAGGACGTGGTCTTCGCGGTGTGGGGCAACGCTGCGGGCCGCGCCGGGACGCGCGCGAAGATCCTCGAGGCCGTCGCCGCGAGCGACGCGCGCTTCGCCGTGGTCGGCGGGGATCTCACCGCCGACGGCAGCGCCGCGCAGCTGGCGAGCACCGTCGAACAGATCGACGCCGCGCTGACCATCCCGTGGTTCGCCACGCTGGGCGAGCGCGACCTGCAGGGCGGCGCCGTGGACGACTACCTGCGGCTGCTGGGGGCCAGCACCTTCGCGTTCGACGCGGGGCCGGTGCGGGTGGCGGTCCTCGACTCGGCGGGCGGCGGGCTGTCGGCGTCGGCGCACACGTCGCTGCGCGGCTGGGTGGGCGATCAGACGCTGTGGTGGGCGGCCGAGGCGCCACCGCCGACGCGGGTGGTGGTGACGCACATCCCGCCCTTCGACCCGGCGGCGGCGCGCGGGGCCGGGTTCCGCAGCCGGCTCGAGGCCACGCGGCTGGTGGCCCTGCTGCAGCGCACCGACGTGCCGTACCTGCTGACCAGCCACCTGCCGGTGTGGCGCACGGACGTGCTGGCGGGGGTGCGTGTGGTCCACGCCGGGGGCGCCGGGGCGCCGCTCGAAGAGAGCGACGAGACCCACTTCTGGCTGCGGGTGACCGCGCGGGCCGGCTGCGTCGAGGGGGGCGAGGACGGCGCGGCCGAGGGCGAGGCCTGCGGGGACGGGTGCGCCGGCGGGCTGGCTTGCGTGGACGGTCTGTGCGCCCCGTGCGTCGAGGTCGAGCGGCGCGACCCGGCGCGTTGACAGCCTCCGAGGCCGGTGAGACATTGGCGGCCCGGCTGCGCCGGCGGCCGTGAGACATGAGCGGCCCGGCTGCGCCGGCGGCCGCCAGAGCCCTCGAGAGGTCGGTCCGCATGGAGTTCGATTGCCCCGAGTGCGGCGCGCCGCACGCCTTCCCCGCCGACCAGATCCCCGACGACGGCATCACCGTCGCGTGTACGTCGTGTGGAGCGCACATCACGCTCGACCAGGACGGGGTGAAGGGCGGCCAGTCGCTGTCCGGCGGGCCACCGGCCGCCGCGCCGGAGCCCGAGCCGCCGCCCGCGCCGGCGCCTCGCGCGCCCGCGCCGCCGCCGCGCGGTCCGGCGCCCGGGGGCTGGCCCAAGCCCGCCGGCGGCTCCGAGTCGGAGCTCGAGTCCACGCGCCAGTCGATGGAGGCGCAGAAGCCGTCCGGCGGCTGGCCGTCGGCCGCGCCCTCCAACCCGCCGCCGTCGCCCCAGGCCCCCCCGCCCAGCCTGTCGAAGCCGCCGCCCACGCCGGCGCCCGGCGTCGACGACGAGGTCGAGGCGCTGACGAAGGCCGACAAGGAGGTCGTCGGCGACGATGTCTTCGGGCGCGTCGGCCGCAAGGTGTCGGCGGCGGCCGCCAGCGCAGCCGCGCGGGTGGGCGGGGCGCTCGACGACGCGGCCGACGAGGAGATGGAGGGCGAGACGGACGTGCCCGAGGGCCTCGCTTTTCCGGGCTTCGCGCCGGACCGGGCGGGCCGGTGGACGTGGCGGGATCTGCCGCGCGCCTTCGTCGGTGTCTTCGACGTGCGGCGGGTGCTCTTCACGACGGCCGGCTTCTGGGCGGCGCTGGTGGTGTTCGCGCTGCTGCAGTGGGTGGGCGGCTGGCTGGGGGCCAAGGTGTTCGGCATGCTGGCTACCGTCTTCTCGGTGGTCGCCTGGGCCGCGCTGGTCGGCGTCGCGGCGATCGCCGCCGCGGTGATGGGCTACGTGACGCACCAGACCGTGGTCGAACAGCGGCCGTCGTCGATCAACGCGGGCGTGACCTGGGCCAAGACCTGGGTGCAGAGCGTCGTCGGCACGCCGCTGGCCTTCGCCGTGGTCGCCGCCGGTGGTTGGCTGGCGCAGGTGCTGGTGGCCTACCTGGGCAAGATCCCGTTCGCGGGGCCCATCGTGTGGGGTGTGCTGTCGCCGGTGTCGCTGGCGCTGGGGCTCGCCTCGGGCGCGGTGATCCTGGCGATGATCTACAGCCTGCCGCTGTACGTGCCGGTCATCTACAACGAGAAGACCACGCCGGTGGACACGCTGAAGCGCATGGCCAGCCTGTACCGCACCCACGGCTTCTCTCTGGTGGGCTACGTGCTGCTGACGCTGGTGATGATCGGCATCGCGATGGCGGTGACGGTGTGGCCGATGTTGGTGATCGGGCGCCTCGTCTCGAGCAACGCGGCGGGCATGATGGGCGCCAACTACGTCGGCCTGCTGACCGAGATCCCGGCCAGCTTCCGCGGCTTCGCCGCGGCTCAGTTGCCCTTGCCCACCAGCTTCGCTGGCGCCGGCGACACCGGCTTCGGCCACACCCTCGGCGGCATCTTCGCCGGTATCGGCGCCGCCTTCCCCATCGCCTTCGTGCTGGCGCTGATGGCGCTGACCTACTACACGGCGGGCGGCATCATCTACGCGATCGTGACCGGGCGGAAGAAGGGGTAGGGGGGCGCCGCCTGCGGCCCCTTGACCTTGACCTTGACCGTGCCCCTGCGGCTGCTGCGGTCACTGGCGTCGCCGCGCGGCGCGTCGTCGCGAAGAAGTGGAAAAGTGTGCCCACAAGTTTGTTTGTGTGGCACGACCCTGGTCGGCACGACCCTGGTGGGCAGGGTTCGGACGGACTGCCAGGGGAGGAAGGTCAAGGTCAAGGTCAAGGTCAAGGGGACCTCGATCGGGGGCCCCCGGCCCTTGCCCCTTTTCGCGCTCGATCAGACCGACAGCTGCGGCTGCACCGGCCAGTCCATCTCTTCCGCCCGCTCGATCAGCTCCTCGTCGCCGCGATCGATCACGATCGACAGCCCCTCGCAGTTCTCGAGCAGCTCGAAGTCGTTCATCGAGTCGCCGATCGCCAGCAGCGGGCTGCGGCCGACGGTGTCGAGGAAGAGCTCCAGCTTGCCCTCGCCGACGGGCACGTCGTCGACCGGGCGCTCGGTGTAGCAGCCGCTCTGCACCTGCAGCTCGAGGCCCAGCACGCGCTCCTCGGGGAAGCCGATGCGGCGAGCGAGGGCGCGCAGGATGTAGACGTTGGCGCTCGACAGGATCCACGTCTGGAAGCCGTACACCTCGAGGGTCTGCAGCAGCTCCAGCATCTCGTGGTACACGCGCACGCCGCTGGGCACGACCAGGCCGCCGAAGGGCGGGCCGGCCGCGATGTCCTCCTGGCCCAGCGGGCGGCCGAGCTCGTAATCGAGGACCTCCTCGACCAGCTCGGCCACGGTGCGCTCGTGCAGGCCCTTCAGCATGCGCGCGGCGAACAGCGCCGCGGCCTCGGCGCCCTCGGTCTCGCGCAGGTTCTCGTACACGTTCAGCATGCCCGCCCGGTAGCGACGGTAGGCGGCGGTGTCGCGCACCTCGCTGTCGGCGCGCCCGGCGACGGCCTTGTAGGCCGCGCTCAGCGCGTCGCGCGCGCCGCGATCGGTGATCACGTGCCAGAACCCACGCTCGGTGTTCAGCTTCCGCCGCGTCACCAGGTAGCGCATCATCGCCTCGCCCAGGTGATTGCAGATCAGCGTCTCACCGCAGTCGATGGCGGCCACCGGCGGGTTCTCGGGGTCGTAGTCGGGGCTGTTGATGCCGTGCTGTTCGATCAGCGTCTGCAGCGCCTCGTGGATCTCGGGCAGCCACGCCCCCTGGGCGAGGCCCGTCGCGTCGTTGTCGCTCATGGGCGTCTTTCGTCGGGTCTCAACCGCAGCGGCGCCGGACGGCGCGCGCGGAGAGGCACGGGTTGGGGTACGGAGGGCGCACGCTCGGCCCGGCGTCGTCGGACGCACCGCGGGGGGCATGCAGGGTGAGCGTCAAGAGCACCTCCGGAGGATCGGGGGGAACGTAGGACGGGGATCGGCGGAAGTCAACAGGCGCCGGCGGGTCGGGTCTGCTCACGAGTCGTCGGTGGCCGGTCGAACCGGCTGTCAGCTATCAGCAGTCAGCTGTCAGCCGGGCCCGTACGCAGTGCCGGGTGCGGAACCGCTCGGCACGCTCGGGGCGCCGGGCTTCCGGGCAGACGGCGCAATCGCCGCGACGGAGCTGAAAGCTGACCGCTGAAAGCTGATAGCCCGACCGTCCTGGCGGGGCGCACGGTGGACCAACGGGTTGGAATCACACCCCGCGGGCCCGGAGGCTCTCAGGGGCCGTCGAGCCGGTGGTGGTACAGCGCGGGGCCGTCACCGTCGTCGGCGATCCACACGACGACGCCGCCGGCGAGGTCGTAGTCGCCGGGGTGGATGGGTGCCTGGATCACGGCGTCGGCGCGGCCGGTCTGCAGGTCGAAGCTGCGCAGGGTGGCCGGGCGCGTGCTCTCGTCGAGCCACACGACGCGGTCGCCGTCGAGCAGGGGTCCGCGCTGCGCTCCGCTGGCGTCGGTGAGCTGGAAGCCGTCGCGCGGCGCCTCGAGCGGCACGGCCCACAGCGACGGGACGGTGGCGCCGACGGGCCAGACGATCCACCGGGCGCTCAGCGCCGGGGGGCCCGGCGCGGCGCTGGCCTGGCGCGGCACCAGCTCCTCGTCCGTGTCGAGGGTCCGCAGGCGCACGTCGGCCTGCCCGTTGGCCCAGGCGCGCACGGCCACGCGCCCGTCGAAGGGCCGCGTCGGATCGCTCAACGCCTCGCCCACGTGCAGCGGCTCGACGCCGCCCGTCAGAGCGCCGCGGTGCAGCGTCGGGCGGTCGCCGACCACGGCGTGCCAGTACACGGCGTCGTCGCCCACGATCGGGGGTCCGATCTCGGCCAGCCCGGTCCGCGCGGCGGGCGGGCCGCCGGCGGGCTGCACCCACAGGCGCGCGCCGACGCAGCGCAGGGGGCCGCCCTCGGGCGTCTCGCAGGTCGCGCCGCCGTCGAGCGTCAGCCAGGCCGCGCCGCTCGGGCTGCACGCCGGGTAGGCCACGTC
>JAUHXL010000104.1 GCA_030426945.1 bacterium | reverse complement strand
ACGCGCGAGGCCCCCGACGCCACCGACGATCTGCCCGCGTTCGTGACGCGGGTGATCCTGGCCGCGCTCGAGCGGGCGCCCGACGAGCGCTGCACGGCGTTGATCGCCACCGCGGATCCCGCGGGCGGTGGCCGCGTGCGCCGCCCGCTGCGCGTGCCCCCGCCCGACTTCGCGCGCGCCTGGCTGGCCAACGTCGCCGGTGAGCTGCTGACCGGCCTGCACCCCTACCGCATGCCCATCGAGGCGCTGCTGCGCTGGCGCCGCGCCCTGCACTACGACGCCGGCGCCGCGTTCTCGGTGCGCCCCAGCGAGCGTACGAGCGACGATCACGGCCCCATCCGCGATCCCGCCGCGTTCCCCGTCGCCCCGACGCCCTACGCCCACGCCGCGATGACCCGCCGCCTGGGTGACTGGTTCCACGCCGGCGGCGGCTGACGCCGAGGCGGCGCGCCACCGCGAAGTTCGAGAAAATCGAGGGACGCGCGCAACACGCGCCGCGGCTGTCCGATGACGTCTCCCGTTCCACGGGAGTCCTCATGCAACGCAAGGTGCACGATGCCTACTTCAAGCGGGTCTTCGGCCGGCCAGAGCACGCGCGCGGCGTGCTGCGTGCGCTGCTGCCGCGCGCCCTGGTCGGGGCCATCGACTGGCGCACGTTCGGGCGGTGCTCGGCCGAGCTGGTGAGCCGGACCTTCGGCCAGTCCTACCCCGACCTGCTGTTCCGGGCCGCCGGGCCGGCCGGCCAGACCGTGTTCTTCGACTACGAGCACCAGAGCCGACCACACCCCTTCATGCCGCACCGGCTGCGCGGCTATGCGCACGAGCTGACGCAGGCGTGGCTGGCGGGGCAGGCCCGGACGGTGACGCACCTGCCCCTCGTGGTGCCGGTGGTCCTGTACCACGGCAGACGCCGGTGGCGGACGCCCCGAACGCTGGAGGCCTGCACGCACCCGGCGCTCAGCCGGCCCGACGGACGCCGCTGGCCGACGATGTACCTCGACGACGTGTGGCGCATCGACGACGCCAAGCTGGCGACCCGCGACGCCACGCCGCTGGCGCGCTTCGCCCTGCTTTGCCTGAAGCACGGGCGGCACACGCGCGACCTGGCCAGCGTGCTGCGGCGGCACCGCCCGCTCACCCGCGCGGTGCTCGCGACGCCCGAGGGTCGCGGAGACATCGCGGCTGCGCTCGACTATATTGGCTTCGTCCGGCCGCACGCCTGGGCCGGCGATCTGGAGGCGCTCGGCGGATTGCTGGGCGAGGAGGCGGAAGACATGGCACGGACCATCGCCCAGGCGCTGATCGAGAAGGGCATCGAGAAGGGCATCGAGCAGGGCATCGAACAGGGCATCGAGACCGGGCAGCTCAGAGGCCAACGCGGCCTCGTCGCTCGCCAGCTCGCGTTCAAGTTCCCGGACTTCGACGACGCCGCGCGGGCGCGGGTCGAGGCCGCCGACGCCGCGCAGCTCGACCGCTGGGCCGAGCGGGTCCTGACCGCGTCCACCCTGGCCGACGTCTTCGCCGACTGACCGGCCCCTTTCTCCCCCTTTCTCGCCCCGCGGCACGTAGCGTGCCGCGGCCCGTCGCACCCTGAGCCCGTTGACCGCCGGACCCCGACGCCCCCATGGTGATGTCCGCTTGGCGGGCGGGGGCGCGTCCGGCCAGACGACAGGCGACAGGGAGCACGCAGCATGGCGCGGTTCATCCACACCGCGGACTGGCAGCTCGGGCTGCGCGTCCGCTTCATCCCCGGGGACGCCGGCGCGGTCGTGCGGGACGCGCGCCTGCGCACCGTGCGGCGCATCGGCCAGCTCGCCAAGGACGAGCAGGCCGACTTCGTCGTCGTCGCGGGCGACGTCTTCGAGCACCACGGGCTGAGCCCGTCCACCCTGCGCAAGACCTTCGACGCGCTGGCCGACTACCCCTGCCCGGTGTACCTGCTGCCGGGCAACCACGATCCGCTGACCCCGGACAGCCTCTACCAGAGCCCCCTGTGGGCGAAGGAGGCGCCGGCCCAGCTGCACGTGCTCGCCGGCACCGAGCCGGTCGAGGCGCCCGGCGGCGCGTGGTTGTTCCCCTGTCCGCTGCTCGAGCGCCACACCCTGGACGATCCCACCGACCACCTCGCGCCCGACTTCGGCCCGCAGGGGGTCGTCCGCGTGGGCGTCGCGCACGGCGGCATCCGCGAGATCCTCGCGCCGATGATGGACGGCGAGGACGACCTGGCGAACGCCATCCGCATCGACGCCGCGAAGGCCGGCGCCCTCGATTACCTGGCGCTGGGCGACTGGCACGGCACGCTGAAGGTGGACGACCGCACCTGGTACAGCGGCGCCCCCGAGGCCACCCGGTTCAAGGAGAAGAGGCCGGGCAACGTGCTGCTCGTCGACATCGACGGCCCCGGCGCCACCCCGACCGTCGAAGAGCGCGACGTCGCCACCCAGCGCTGGGTGCAGCACCGCCTATCGGTCGGCGCCGCCGACGACCTGCCCGCCATCGACGCCTTCTTCGACGCCCTGCCCGACAAGCAGGACACCCTCGTCGAGCTCTTCCTCGAGGGCACCGTCGACGCCGCCACCCACGCGGCGCTCGACGCCCTGCTGGCCCGCCAGGGCGACCGCCTCTGCTGGCTGCGCCGCCGCGACGACAGCCTGGCCGTGCTGCTGCACGACGCCGATCTGGACGCCATCGCCACCGACGGCTGGGTGCGCCAGGTGATCGACGATCTTCGTCCCAAGGCCGAGGTCGACGACGCGGCCCGCGGCGCGCTGCACCTGCTGTATCGCATCCACCGGGAGGGCGCCCGATGACCGGCCTGCGCATCAGCGCCCTTCGCCTGGCCAACGTCGGCGTCCTGGCCGGCGAGATCGACCTGGGCACCTTCTCGGACGGCATCACCCTGGTCACCGGCCCCAACGAGACGGGCAAGTCGACGGTCGTCGAGGCGGTCCGCGCGGCGCTGTTCGAGAAGCACGGCGCCGGCCACGCCGGCCTCAAGAAGCTGCAGCCCCACGGCAGCCGCGAGGCCCCCGAGGTGTGGCTCGACTTCCGCATCGGCGACGCCCGCTACGCCCTGCACAAGCGCTTCTTGTCGGGCGCGATGGCCCAGCTCTCGATCGAGGCCCCCGGCCTCGCGCCCGAGGTGCTCACGGGCGACGCCGCCGACGCCCGCATCTGGGCCGACCTGAAGGCCTCGGCCCCGGGCAACCGCGGCGCCAAGCTCGAGAACATGGGCGTCTGGGGCCTGCTGTGGGTCACCCAGGACGCCGCCGCCTTCGCGGATCCCGGCGACGCGCTGCACGCCGACACCCGCGCGGCCCTGCAGGACATCATCGGGCGCCAGGTGTCGCAGGTGCTCGGCGGCGCCCACGGCGAGCGCATCTACGCCCGCGTGGTCGCGGAGGACCGCCGCTACTGGACGCCCACCTCGCGCAACCCGAGCGGCGAGCTGAAGGCGGCGAAGGACGCAGCCGACGCGGCGAAGGCGCGCGTCGCCACCATCGAGGCCAAGGTGCTCGAGGTCGAGCGCCAGTCTCAGGACCAGGCCACCCTGAAGGCCCGCGCCGACGCGCTGGACGCCGCGCGCGACGAGCTGGCCGCCGAGGTGCGCTCGGCGGAGGACGACGCCCGGGCCGTCACCCGCCTGCGCGAGGCCTTCCAGCTCGCCGAGGAGCGCGGCCAGACCGCCGAGGAGCGCGCGTCGGCCGCCGCCACGGCGGTGTCCGATCGCGCGGCCCTGGCCGACGACCGCCGCCGCCGCGACGCCGCGCGCGCCCAGGCCGCCGCCACCGCCGCGAACCTCGGCGAGCAGGTGGCGCAGCTCGACGCCGAGGTGGACGTCGCCGCCGCCGCCCTCGGCGCCGCCGACGCCGCCGCCGCCGAGGCGCGCGACGCCTGGCGCTCCGCGCGCCAGGCCCTGGCCACCGCCCGCTCCGCCCGCGAGCGCGCCGACGCCCGGCAGGCCCTCGCCGCCGCCCGCGACCTCCAGGTCCGCCGCGACGCCCTGCGCGCCGAGGCGGACGCCGCGCTGGACGACGCCGCCTGGCGCCGCCTCACCGCGCTGGACGCCGAGCGCGCCGAGGCCGACGCCGAGCTGCGCCACACCGGCACGCGCCTCGTCGTCGGCGATGCCGCCGCGCCCACCCTCACCTGGGTGGTCGGCCGCCGCGCCGCGCGCGCCGTCGAGGGGCTGGGCGATGTCGAGCTGACCCCGGCCGCGCCCGGCCTGGCCGACGCCCGCGCCGCCTTGGACGCCGCGGCCGAGCGCGTCGGCGAGGCCCTGCGCCCGCTGGGCGTCGAGATCCCGAACGCCGCTCGCGCCGGCCGCGCCCGCCGCGCCGAGCGCGAGGCGCAGGTCGCCGATCTCGAGGCCCGCCTCTCCGCCCTCGCGCCGGCCGGCGTCGAGGCCCTCCGCTCGGCCGCCGACAAGGCCGCGGCCGATCGCGACGCCCTGGCCGAGCGCCTGCGCGACGCGCGCGCCGCCGAGGCCCGCGTCGCCGAGCGCCGCGCCGCGCGCGACGCGCTGCCGGTGGACGCCGCCGCCCTCGCCGAGGTCGACCGCCTCGCCGCCGATCGGGCGGCCCGCGAGGCCGCCCGCGCCGGCGCCGCCACCCGCGTGACGATCCAGCCGCGCGGCGCCGTGGCCCTCACCCGCGATGGCGACGCCTGCCCGCTCGGCGAGGACGGCGCCGCGCGCCTCACGCTGACCCGCGCCGCCGTGCTCGGCATCGGCGATGTCGCCGAGGTCACCGTCGAGCCGGGCGGTGAGGACCTCGCGACGCTCGAGCGCCGCCACGCCGAGGCCCGCGCCGCCCTCGACGCCCAGCTCGAGAGCCTGGGGGTCGCCACCGTCGAGGCGGCCCGCGAAGCCGCCCGCGCGCGGCGCGAGGCCGACGACGCCCTGAAGGAGGCCATCGGCCAGCTGGGCGCCCTGGCCCCGAAGAGCGTCGCCGCCCTGGCCGAACAGTCGGCAGAGGCCACGCGCCGCGCGGCGGACGCGCAGCGGCGGCGCGCCGAGGCCGACGCCGCGGCGGACGCCCTGGCCGCCGCGCGCGCGACGCTGCAGGCCGATCCCTTCACCGCCGACGCCCTGGCGCGACTGGACGCCGCGCTCGAGGCGCTGGGCGCGGCCCAGCGGCAGGTGGACGATCGCGCGGCCGCGCTGACGCTGGCGGGCGAGCGCGTCGCCTGCACCGCCGCGACCGAGGGCACCCACGCGGGCGTCCGCTGGCGGGTCGAGCCCGGGGCCGGGGGCGCCGAGGCGCACGCGCGCCGCGACGCGAAGGCGGCCGCGCTGGCGACGGCGCTCGCGGAGCTCGAGGCGGCGGACCTCGACGCCGCGCGCGCCCGCTGGGAGCGCGGCCTCACCGTCGCGAAGACGCTCGCCGAGGTCGACCGCCAGCTCGCCGAGCGCGCGCCCGACGGCCTCGAGGCGTTGGCCGCGCGCGCCGGGGACGCCGACGCGGACGACGCCGTCGTCGACGACCTCGAGCCGCTGATCGACGCCGAGCAGGCCGCCGAGCGCGCCGCCGAGGCGGCCGAGACGACGCGCGACGCCGCGCGCCGCGCGCACCAGACGGTCACGGTGCGGCGCGCCGCGCTGGCCCGCGAGCACGCCCAGGCCGAGGCCCACGCCGAGGCCGCCGCGCGGGCGCTCACCGAGGTCGAGACGCGGCTGGCGGCCGAGCGGGAGGTGCGCGACGACGACGCCCTCGCCGCCGAGGCCGACGCGCGCCGCGCGGCGGCCGGCGAGGCCGCCGCGGCGCTCGAGACGGCGCGGGTGGCGCTCGACGCCGCCAACCCGGCGCTGGTCGAGGGCGAGGTGGAGCGGGCGCAGGGGGCGCTGGCCAGCCACGACGCCCAGGCGCGGGCGCTGCGCGATCGCGTCGCCGGGCTCGAGGCGCTGCTGGCCCGGGCCGCCGCCGAGGGCAACTTCGAGGCGCTCGGCGACGCCCGCGCCGAGCTCGCGGACGCCGAGGATCGCCTGATCCGCGTCCAGCGCGACGCGCACGCGGCGCGGGCCCTGTTCGAGGCGGTCGAGGCGCGCTACGCCGAGACCCAGCGCCGCTTCCTGGCGCCCGTCGTACAGGAGGCCCGACCCTACCTGCAGGCGATCCGCCCCGGCACGCAGCTCCAGATGACCCCCGCGCTGACGGTGGGCAAGGTGGTGCGCGCCGGCGCCGAGGAGGCCTTCGATCAGCTCTCCGGCGGCACGCGCGAGCAGCTCTCGGTCATCGTGCGGCTGGCGCTGGCCCGCGTCCTGGCCCGCGACGGCACCGCGATGCCGCTGATCCTCGACGACACCATGGGCTGGACCGACGACGGGCGCTTCCTGCAGATGACCCGCATCCTGCGCAACGCCGCCAAGGAGATGCAGCTGATCATCCTCACCTGCCACCCCGGACGGTTCGCGCGGCTGCAGCCCGAGCGCACCATCGACCTCGAGCAGCTGCGCAAGGGGGCGCTGACGTGACGCCTGGTCTGTCGGTCTACCGCAGCAACCGCCTCGAGGTGCTCGTCGAGCTGCTCGCGTGGCTGACGCAGCAGCCCGGACAGCGTCCGGCCGATCCCATCGCCCCTCTCCGCGTGGCGGTGGGCAACGTGGGCATGGCCGGCTGGCTGGAGCATCGCCTGGCGGAGCGCTGGGGCGTGCTGGCCAACGTGGAGCTGATGTTCCCCGCCCGCGCCTTCGCCGAGGTGGAGCGCCGGGTGCTGGGCGAGGCCGCGGTGCCGGCCGCCGACGCCGATCCCTGGGCGCCGGACGCGCTGGCCTGGACCGTCCTCGAGGTGCTGGGCGAGGTGCAGCGCGATCCCGACCCGGCCTTCGCGCCCCTGCGTGACTACCTGGGCGCGGATCCCCACGCCGCCCGCGCCCGCGGCGGCGCCGCCACCGCCCGCGCCTATGGCCTCGCGCGCCAGATCGCCGACGTCTTCGACCGCTACGTCACCTACCGCGCCGGCCTCGCGCTCGACTGGACCGCCGGCCGCCCCGCCGGCGACCTGTCCCCCACCCTGGCCTGGCAGCCGGCCCTCTGGCGCCGCCTCGTGGCGCGCATCGGCGGCGACCACGCCGCCACGCGCGCCCTCGCGCTCGAGGCCGCGCTGCGCGGCGTCGAGCAGGTCGACTTCGACCAGCCCCTGCGCGTCTTCGGCCTCAGCAGCCTGCCCCCCGCCATGCTGCAGCAGGCCACGCGGCTGGCCCGCCGGATGCCCGTCGAGCTGTACCTGCTGTGCCCCTCGGACACCTACTGGGCCGACCTGCACCGCCGCCGCGACCGCTTCGCCGCGCTGCGCGACGCGCCCCGGGACGCCGTCGGCGCGGCGCTGCGGGACGCCGACGCCGAGCCCCGGAACCCGCTGCTGGCCGCCTTCGGGCGGGTGATGCGCGACTTCCAGATCGCCCTCGAGGGCCTGCCCGACACCGACCTGCGCGATCGCCGGGACGTGTTCGTCGACATGGCCCAGCAGCAGCACGCGCCGGCCCAGCCGGATCCCGACTTCCCCGATCCCGCGACGCTGCGCCCGACCGCCCTGGCCCAGCTCCAGTCCGACGTCCTGCACGCGCGCCAGCGCATCGACCTCGCGCTCGACCCCGCCGATCCGTCGCTCCAGCTGCACGCCTGCCACGGCCCGACCCGCCAGGTCGAGGTGCTGCGCGACGTGCTGCTGGGCCTGTTCGCCGCCGACGCCACCCTCGAGCCGCGCGACGTGGTCGTGATGTCCCCGGACATCGAGACCTTCGCCCCGCTGATCAGCGCCGTCTTCGAAGGCGGCCCGCGCACGCCGGTCTCGCCGCACGAGGACGACTGGGGCGACGCCGGCGCTCCGCACGTGCCCTACGCCGTCGCCGATCTCAGCCTGCGCCGCTCGAACCCGGTGGCCGAGGCGCTGCTGCGGCTGCTCGCCCTGCCCGAGGCTCGCCTCACCGCCCCCGCGCTGCTCGAGCTGCTGGGCCAGGATCCCATCCGCCGCCGCTTCGACATCGCGCCCGACCAGCTGGGGGATCTGCGCACCTGGATCGTCGAGAGCGGCATGCGGTGGGGCGCCGACGCGGCCGACCGCGCCGCCGAGGGCCAGCCCGAGGACGCCCTCAACACCCTGCAGTTCGGCCTCGACCGGTTGCTGCTCGGCGTCTGCGTGGCCGACGACGACGCGGGCGATCTGGCCGGCGTGCGCCCCTTCGACCGCCTCGCGCCGGGGCAGACCCCGCTGCTGGGCCGCCTGGCCGATCTCGTCGCCCGGCTGGTCGACCTGCGCGACGCCCTGCGCGCGCCGCGCCCGGTGGCCGACTGGGTCGCGCTGCTGGTGGGCGAGCCGGACGCGCCCGGCGTGCTCGACGCCTTCACCGCCACCGACGACCGCGCCGTGTGGATGAGCTGGAAGGTGCACGAGACGCTCGCCGATCTCGCGTCCGCCGCCGAGGCCGCCGGGCAGACCCGCCCCATCGACGTCGCCGCCCTGCACGCGGCCCTCGCCGGCCGCTTCGACCTGCCCAACAGCCGCGGCCCGATGGAGACCGGCGGCGTCACCTTCAGCTCGCTGGTGCCCATGCGCGGCCTGCCCCACCGCGTCGTCTGCCTGCTCGGCATGGACGAGGGCAGCTTCCCCCGCAAGCCGGGCCGCCGCGCCTTCGACCTGGTCAGCCTGCGCCCCACCCTGGGCGACCGCGATCCCGCCGACGACGATCGCGGCGCGCTGCTCGAGGCCCTGCTCGCCGCGCGCGACCACCTGGTGGTCCTCTACACCGGCCGCGATCCGCGCTCGAACGAGCCCTGTCCGCCCGCGGTGCCCATCGGCGAGCTGCGCGACGTGATCGACGCGACCTTCGCCCCGGTCGACGGCGTCGCGCCCAGCGCCCACCTGACCCACCACCACCCGCTGCAATCCTTCAGCCCACGCAACTTCGGCGACGGCGCGGAGCCCTTCGGCTTCGACCGCCGGCTCGCCCGCGCGGCCCGCGCCGCGCGCTCGGCCGACCGCGCCGAGCGCCCCTTCTTCACCCCCGGCGACGCGCTGCCCGCCTCGGCCGTCGACGCCGACGACGACGGCCCGGCCACCCTCGAGCTCGACACCCTCGCCCGCTTCCTCAAGGCCCCGCACGCCGCGCTGCTGCGCCAGCGCTTCGGCCTGTTCGAGATCGAGGACGCCGCCGACGACGTCCCCGACCGCGAGCCCCTCGACGGCCCCGCCGGCCTCGAGCTGTGGCAGCTGCAGACCGACCTGCTGGAGGGTCGACTGGCCGGGCGCTCGACGGCCGAGGTGGAGGCCCGCCTGCGCGCGGCCGGCCGACTGCCCCTGGGCGCGGGGGCCGAGGTCGCGCTGCACAAGCCGCGCGCCATCGTGGAGCTGCTGGTCGACCACCTCGCGCTGCTGCCGCCGCCCGAGGGTGAGACGACCATCCAGCGGACGCTGGCCGACCGCGCGCTGGTGGGTCACGTGGGCGGCCTGCGCGGCGCGGCCGAGGTCGTGACGCGCTTCCGCGGCGACACCACGACCGGGCCCTGGAGCTGGGCGCTGGCGCCCTGGGTGCGCCTGCTGGGCCGCCAGCTCGAGGCGCCGGACCCCGGAGCACAGGTCGTCGTGCTGCACGCCAGCGAAGCCAAGGGTGAGATCAAGCCGCAGTGGCGGGGCTTCGCGCTGCCTGAGGCGCAGCCCCTCGACGCCGCGGCCGATCACCTCGAGATCCTGTTGCGCCTCTACGACGCGGCGCACGTGCGCCCGGTCCCGCTGCTGCCCACGGGCAGCTTCCTGTTCGCCTACCAGCTGCACAAGGCGCTGCCCGCCGAACTGCCCGACGATGTCGAGGCGGTGGCCGAGGCCCTCGCCGCCGTCGATCCCGGCCCGCTCGACCGCGCGCTGAACGCGGTCCGCGGCGCCTGGGCGCCCTACAAGCGGCGGGGCGACCGCGACGATCCCGCCGTGGCGCGCCTGTTCGGCGACCGCTGCCCGGCCTTCGCCGACGACGGCGACGCCTTCGACCCCGAGTTCGCCCGCGCCGCCCTGGCGGTGTGGCGCCCCCTCGTCGCCGCGCGCAAGGTCCTGCGCAAGGTGCCCGACCTCGCGGGAGGCCGCCGATGAGCGCCGCACGCCCGGCCTTCGAGCCCACCGCCCCCCTGGCGCCCGGCATCACCGTGCTCGAGGCCAGCGCGGGTACCGGAAAGACCTGGCAGATCAGCACGTTGGTCACGCGGCTGGTCGCCGAGGTGGGTCTGCCCATCGATCAGGTGCTGGTGGTCACGTTCACCCGCGCGGCGACCGACGAGCTGGTCGATCGCGTGCGCAACCGGCTGCGCGAGGTGCTGGCGGCGGTGCGCGGCGCGACCGACGACGGCCTCGACCCCGTGGCCGCCCACCTCTGGCATCGGGCCCGCGGACCCGCGGCCCTACCCATCGCCCAGCGCCTGCACGAGGCCCTGCAGCGCTTCGACCAGGCGACCATCACCACCATCCACGGCTTCTGCCAGCGCATGCTGCAGCAGAACGCCTTCGAGTCGCTGGCCGACGCCGACGCCGAGCTGATGACCGACGATCGCGCCCTGCGCGACGCCATCCGCGCGGATCTGCTGGCCCGCCTGCGCTACGACGCCGACGCCGCGCTGCGTGGCTTCCTCGACGCCGCGGCGTCCCAGGGCGGCTGCGGCCTGGCCGGCGATCTGGACGCGCTGCTGAGCGAGGCCAGCCGGCACCCGGACGCCGCCGTGCTGCCGGCCGACAGCGCGGGCGTGCTGGTCGGCGACGCCAGCGCGGCCCACCTGCAGGTGCCCGCCGATCCCGCGGAGCGCGCCGCCCTCGCCGGCCGCGTGCGCGCCGACGTCGTCCGCTGGGCCCGCGCCGAGCTGGCCCGCCGCGCCCGCACCCAGCGCGTGCAGACCTACGACGATCTGCTGCGCCTGCTGGCCGACGCCCTCGGCGACGACGTGCCGGCCGACCGTCGCCAGCGCCTCGCCGCCGCCGTCCGCGCCCAGTTCGGCGCCGCCCTCATCGACGAGTTCCAGGACACCGACCGGGTGCAGTGGACCATCTTCCGCGCCCTGTTCGGCGGCGACGACCGCGACCGCTACCTGTACCTCATCGGCGATCCCAAGCAGGCCATCTACGGCTTCCGCGGCGCCAACGTGCACGTCTACCTCGACGCCGTGCGCTGCGCGCCCGGCCGCGTCTTCACCATGACCCGCAACTTCCGCTCGGACGCCCGGCTGGTGGACGGCCTGAACCACCTGCTGGACCACCGCGGTGTCTTCGGCGACGACGCCATCGCCTACGTCGAGGTGGACGCGCAGCATCAGACCGACCGCCTGCGCCCGCCGGACACCTGGCCAGCCGACGACGCGCGCCGCGCCGCCCTGCAGGTGCGCTTCTTCGACGGCGCGCTGAAGCGGGGCGGCGAGCCGACCGACCTGCTCGGCGCCGGCGCCCTGGGCCCGGCCCTGGCGGATCGCGTGGCCGAGGACGTCGTCGAGCTCCTCGACGCCGGCTTCACCCTCGACGACCGCCCGGTGGGCCCCGGCGACGTCGCCATCCTGGTGCGCAGCCACTTCCAGGCGCAGGCCCTCGAGCGCGCGCTCGGCGCCCGCGGCGTACCCTCCGTGCGCAGCGGCGCGGCCAGCGTCTTCGCCAGCGACGAGGCGCGCCACCTGCAGAGCTGGCTGGCCGCGGTCGCCGAGGCCGGGCGCGACGGCCCGGCCCGCCGGGCCGCCGCCACGCCGCTGTTCGGCTGGACGGCCGCCGATCTCGTGCAGCTGTCTGCGGACGCGCCGGCCGAGGTCGCCCGCTGGGACACCTGGCTCGCCCTCCTGCAGCGCGCGGCCGACCAGTTCGTCCGCAGGGGGTTCATGGTCGCCTTCCGCGCCACCCTCGACGCCGCGCAGGTGATGCCCCGCCTGCTCGGCTGGCCGGACGGCGAGCGCCGCGTCACCAACCTGCTGCACCTCGCCGAGCTGACGCACGCGGCCCAGCAGCGTGATCGGATGTCGCCCCTGACGACGCTCGAGTGGCTGGCCGATCAGCGCGCGCGCGTCGAGGCCGAGGAGACCGGCGAGGCGGAGCTGCGGCTCGAGCGCGACGACGCGGCGGTGCGCCTGCTGACGATGCACAAGAGCAAGGGGCTGCAGTTCCCGATCGTCTTCGCGCCCTACCTGTGGGACGGGCGGCGGGTGCGGGCCACCCACCCGCTGGTGGTGCCGAACCCGGACGCGCCCGCCCAGCGCCTGCTGCTGGCGGACGTGGACGACGCGGGCGAGCCCCGCGCGGCGCTGCTGGCGCGCGCCGAGGTCGAGGCCGCGCAGGAGCAGATGCGGCTGGCCTACGTCGCGCTGACCCGCGCCGTACATCGCTGCGTGGTCTACGCCGGGCCCTCGACGCACGGCGGTCAGGTGCTCTACGGGCAGAGCCCGATCGCCGCGCTGTTGCACGCGCCGGCGGACGCCCCGAGCCGCCTGCACGCCGACATCGAGCACGCCCACGACGTGGAGCGCCTGTGGGACGACGTGCGACGCCTCGCCGACGCCGCGCCCGAGCGCGCCGGCGGCCCCACGTTGGGGGCGACGCGCTGCGCGGCGGCCGGGCGCGCCCGCTGGACACCGCCGGCCGAGGCCGAGGCGCCGCCACTGCGCACGCGCTGGTACGCGCGCGGTCCCTTCGACGCCGCCTGGCGCGTGCACAGCTACAGCAGCCTCACCCGCGACAAGGAGGTCGACGAGGGCCTCCTGCACGATCCCCTCGCCGCCCGCCCGGGCGCCGGCGACGAACCGGTCGACGTCGACGTGCCCGCCCTGCCAGCCCCCCACGACGTGCCCCTCGCCACCTTCGCGGGCGGCACCCAGGCCGGCACCTTCCTGCACGCGGTGCTCGAGGAGGTCGACTTCGCGCCCACCCCGGACGATCCCGACCGGGTGCGCGCGCTTCAGGCCGCCATCGACCACCTCGGCCCCCGCCACGGCTTCACCGCCGAGCGCACCGCCGGTCTCGCCGGCCACCTCGCCGAGGCCCTGCGGGTGCCCCTCGGCGGGCCCCTGGGCGACTTCCGCCTGATCGACCTGCAGCGCGCCGATCGCCTCGACGAGCTGCGCTTCGACCTGCCCGTCGCCCGCGTGCCCGGCGGCGCCTTCGCCGACGCCTTCACCCGCGGCGCGCCGGGCGCCGGCGGCCTGCGCCCCGAGTACGTCCAGGGCCTGCGCGCGCTCGGCTTCGACACCCTCGCCGGCTTCCTCACCGGCGCCATCGACCTGGTCTTCCGCCACGAGGGCCGCTGGTACGTCGCCGACTACAAGAGCAACCGCGTCGATCCCGCGCGCACGGGCACCTCGCCCCTCGGCCACTACGCCCACGGCTATCTGCAGCGCGAGATGGAGCGGCACCACTACCTGCTGCAGGCGCACCTGTACGCCCTGGCGCTGCACCGCTACCTGCGCCACCGCCTGGGCCCGGACTACAGCTACGCCGACCACTTCGGCGGGGCGGTGTACCTGTTCCTGCGGGGCATGACCGCGCCCGAGCGTCCCGTGGGCGCCGCCGGCCGCGAGGGCGTGTACCACCTGCGCCCGGACGCCGCCGTGCTGCGCGCCCTCGACGAGCTGATGGAGGGGATCTGATGGCCGCGCCGCCGCGATCGCTCTACGTGCTGCCCCGCCTGCCGGCCGCCCAGCGGTCCGCCGCCGACGCCGCGGCGAAGCGCCTGCAGGCGCTGCGCGCGGCGGGCCTGCTCGATCCCATCGACCTGCACGTCGTCACGCGCTTGGGGCGCCTGGTCGACGCGTGGGATCCCGACGCGCTGGTGGCCTGCGCCGCCGCCGTGCGCGCGCCCCGGCAGGGCCACATCTGCGTCGACCTGAAGGCCGAGAAGCCCTGGCCGGGAGAGGTCGAGCACCGCGACCTCTGGCCGACGCCGGGGGTCGCCCGCCGCGCGCTCGAGGCCAGCCCGCTGGTCGGGGCGCCCGACGCGCTGCGCGGCCCGGCAGGCCGGCGGCCCTTCGTCTTCGACGGCCAGCGCCTGTACACCGCGCGCCTCTGGGACGATCAGGCCCGCCTGGTCGAGCGCCTGCGCGCGATGGCGGCGGCGCCGGTCGCCGAGCCGCCCGATCCGGCCGCCCTGCGCCGCGGCCTGGCCGCCCTGTTCGCGCCCCGCGCGAAGGACGAGGGGCCGCCCGCCGTGGACCGCCAGCAGATCGCCGGCGCCATGGCCGCGCTGCGGCGCCTGACGGTCATCACGGGCGGCCCCGGCATGGGCAAGACGCACACGGTGCGCAACGTGCTGGCCCTGCTCTACGCCCAGCACGCCGCGCGGCTGCGCGACGATCCCACCCGCGGTCCGCTGCGCGTGGCCCTGGCGGCGCCCACGGGCAAGGCCGCCGCGCGCGTCCGCGAGTCGCTGCTGAAGAACCTGGACGGCTTCGTCACGGGCGCCGCCCCCGTCGTGCCCGACGCCGAGGGCCTGCGCGCGTTCCTGCTGGGCCTCGAGGCCCGCACCCTGCACCGCCTGCTGGGGGTCAAGCGCGACGATCCCACGCGCTTCCGCCATGACGCCGAGCACCCGCTGCCCTACGACGTGGTCATCGTCGACGAGACCTCGATGGTCGACTTCGCGATGATGGCCCGCCTGGTCGACGCCGTGCGCGGCGCCACCCGCCTCGTCCTGCTGGGCGACCGCCACCAGCTCGCCAGCGTCGAGGCCGGCACGGTGCTGGCCGACCTCTGCGGCCCGGTGGACGCCGCCACGCTGCAGGCCAGCCCAGCCCTGCGCGCCGCCCTCGCCACCTACGACGTGCCCCTCGGCGACGCGGTCGTCGACCGCCCCACGGCGCTGCCCGACGCCGTCGTCCAGCTGAACCGCACCTATCGGTTCGAGGGCCAGAGCAGCATCGGGCGCTTCGCGATGGCCTGCCTGGCGCCCGACTTCGACGCCCGGCGCGCCGCGGCGCCGCTCTTCGATCCCCAGTCGACCGACGCCGCCCACTTCGCTCCCGGCGACGGCCGCGCGCTGCCGGAGGCCGTCCTGGCCGCCATCCTCGAAGGCTACGCGGCGACCTACGCGCACCTCGACGCGGCCGCGCACGTCGCGCCCGAGGACGAGCCGGCCTTCCACCGGCACACGCTGGACCGCTTCGACCGCTTCCGCGTGCTCTGCGCCCACACCCGCGGCGCCCTGGGCGTCGAGGGCGTCAACGCCGCCGTCCGCCAGGCCCTCACCGCGGGCGGGCGCTCGACCGCTGGCGCCTTCTGGCCCGGCCGCCCCATCCTGGTGCGCCGCAACGACTACGAGGTGGGCCTCTACAACGGCGACATCGGTCTGGTGGTCACCCGCCGGGACGCCGCGGGCGCCGAGCGCACCTTCGTCGCCTTCCCCGGCCCCGACGCGCTGCCTGGGCCGGGGGAGGGTCCGCCGGCGCCCGACGCGCAGCTGGTGCGCTACGTGCCGCCGGCGCGCCTGCCCGAGCACGACACCTGCTTCGCGCTCACCATCCACAAGAGCCAGGGCTCGGAGTACGACGCGGTGATGGTCGTCCTGCCCGCGCGCCCCAGCCGCATCGTCACGCGGGAGCTGCTGTATACCGGCGTCACGCGGGCCAAGAAGAGGGTGACCCTGGTCGCCGAGCACGACGCCTTCGTGGCGGCGCTGAAGGAGACGGTGCAGCGGGCCTCGGGCCTGCGTGACGCCCTGTGGCGTCCGGACGGGGTCAGCCCCGCCGACGACGCTCGATGAGGACCGCCCCGAGGCCGCCGAGGCTGTAGCCCACCGCCGACAGGGGCACCGCGAAGAACGGCGCCCAGCCGCTCGCCGCCAGGAACGCGAGCCCGCGCCCGCAGGCGTCCACCGGCGCGACGCCCGGCGAGCCCTCGACGGCCACGCGCGCCATGCAGGCGGCGTGCAGGTCGACGACGAAGGGGCCGGTGACGACCAGCACGATGGCGGTCAGCGCCCAGGCCAGCAGCAGGCCGAGGCCCGCCGACAGGCGCGCGCGCCCCAGCCAGCCGACGACGACGGCCAGCAGCAGCGCCGCGCTCCAGCCGGTGACCAGGTGACGCAACATCAGCGCCGCGTCGGGCGGGACGCTCTCCACGTGGCTCTCCTGCCGCGAGGCTCGGGGGCGGGGCCGGACCGCGGGCCGGGCCGCCCCAGGGTGCGCGGCATGATGGCGGGCGCGGCGTCCCCTGTCGAGGCGCGCCTTGACCCTCGCGTGATCCGCCGCGACAGTGAGCACGACGGGCAACCAGGGGCGTCCGGTGACCAGGACCCATCTCACGGTCGGAGCCAGCGTCGTCGCGCTGGGCCTGCTGGCCTTCGTGCCCCTCGGCGAGCCGACGCCGCTGCCGGCCACGGCCACCGAGGCGGAGGCCTACGCCCGCGCCCACGTCGCCGGCCAGCTCACCGCCACGCCCGACGCCGTGCGCTGCGCGCCCAACCACGACGGCGCCGCGGGCAGCTTCGCGTGCGACGTCGTCGACGCCAACGGCGAGCACCTCGTGCTCTTCGTCCTCGGGCGCGGCGAGGTGCCCTGACGTCAGCGGGGGCGGACGCGGCACGCCTCCACCGCCGCGCGCCGCGCGTCCGCGGGCCGGGTGTCGGCGTCGACGCAGACGGACAGGTCGTTCAACAAGCCATCCTCGAGCGCGTAGATCCACCCATGGATCCACAGCGGCTGGCCGCGATCCCAGGCGTCCTGCACCACGGTCGTGTGGGCCACGTTGATCACCTGCTCGATCACGTTCA
>JAUHXL010000103.1 GCA_030426945.1 bacterium | reverse complement strand
GCCCCCCGACCTCGACGCGCCCCCCGACCTCGACGCGCCCCCCGATCTCGATCTGGCCGCGCCGCCCGACCTCGACGCGCCGCCCGACCTCGACCTGGCCGCGCCGCCCGACTTCGATCTGGACGCGCCCCCGGACTTCGAGCCCCCGTCCCTCGAGCCGCCGCCGCCGCCGCCACGCCGCCCCCTCGGCCCGCCCCCGGTGCCGGGCCGCACGCCGCCGCCGCCGACGCCGCCGGCCGACGACGAACCGAAGCCCAGCCACTCGGTCGACAGCCTGCTGCGCGACTTCCTCGATCTGGATCTGGGGGACTGACGTGTCGACGCCCAAGGAGGCCCACGACCGCATCCAGCGCGCCGGCAAGGGGCTGCTCATCTACGCCTTCTCGCTGATGAAGACCGGCGAGGCGCACGAGATGAACAACGAGGCCTGGCTGCGCCCCATCGAGAAGATGCTCGACGCCCTCGGCGAGCTCCTGCAGCTCGAGCGGCAGGCGATCACCATCCTGGTGCACGAGGGCATCGCCAAGGTGAACAGCCACGCGCTCTGGCTCGACAAGGGGGCCGTCGAGCAGGCCGGCGAGCTCGAACAGTGGCTGGCGCGCCGCGAGGCGGGCGGCATCATCTTCAAGAAGAAGCCGAAGGATCCCGAGATTCGGCAGTTCTTCTCGCAGTTCGCGCGCTTCCGTGCCCCCGAGGGCGCCAAGGATCAGATGAAGGCGCTGGCCGAGGCCATCGAGGCGGCCGGCGTCGAGAACATGAAGCTCGCGCCGCAGCCCCTGGCCCTCGACGGCGTGGGCACCGGCGTGCGCGGCGTCGCCACCCTGTGGCACTACGCGAAGTCGGCGGCGGCGATGAGCGAGGTGCTGCGCCTGGTGCCCGTCGAGGTGCGGTCGGCGCGGCGCATCGCCCAGGAGCTCGTGGACACCTGCACGGTCGAGCAGGATCTCCTCTGCGCGATGCCCCTGCTCGCCAGCGGCGACGAGCCGCACCGCCGCGCGGTCGACGTCGCGGTCCTGGTCGCCGCCACCGCCCGCGGGCTGGGCCTGTCCCGCACCGAGTGCGCCGATCTGACGATGCTGGCCCTGCTGCACGTCGAGGGCCACGCCTACCCCAACCCGGATCCCACCGAGTTCACCGTGCCCGAGGCGGTCGGCGTGCTCGCCGTGCGGCAGCTCGCCGAGGCGACGCGGGTGTCACCGCCGCTCGCCCTGCGCGTCGCCGCGGCCCTGGAGTGGGCGGTGGGGCCCACCAGCAGCGGCGCCCCGTACCTCACCGGCCCGCCCCAGCCCATCGCGCCCAGCCAGCTGGTCGCGCTCGCGTCGAGCTACCTCAGCCAGGTGCGCGGCGACGGCAAGCGCCCGGCGCAGTCGCCGCTGAAGGTCGGCCTGCAGCTCTTGAGCGCGCCCCCCTCGCACCTCGACCCCGGCCTCGTGCGGGTCTTCGTCGCGACAATGGGCCTCCTGCCGGTGAGCACGGTCGTCGAGCTGCACAACGGCGATCTCGGGGTCGTGGCCGACGTGGACCACCTGCGCGGGCGCAAGGTGTACGGGGCCACCCCCGCGCCGGTCAGCGGCCGCCGCCACATCGTCGTCGAGCGCATGCGCACGCGGGCCGGTCAGGTCGTGCCCGAGCGCAAGGCGCGGGTGCAGCTCGGCGAAGACGATGGCCAGGGCGGCGAGTGGACCGTCCACCGCACGCTGTCGCCCGAGGGCCTCGGTGACCTCGTGCTGCGCGCGCTGATCCGCCGCCCCTCCACCGTGGTGGCGCAGATGGGGCTGAGGTGACACCGTGAGCGACTTCTCCACCGCGCCGGGCGCCCTGATCGCGGTGCCTCAGCTCCAAGATCCCAACTTCCACCGCTCGGTCGTCGTGATGGTGCAGCACGACGCCGAGGGCGCCCTCGGGCTGATCGTCAACCACCCCACCCACCACGGCTGCCGCGACGTGGCCGCGGGCTTCGGCCTGCCCTGGCCCGGCGGCGACACCGGCCGGCTGCGGCGCGGCGGCCCCGTCGAGCCCCAGTCCCTGTGGATGCTGCACGACGACGGGTGGGGCTTCGACGAGACCATGCGCGTGGCCGACGGGGTCAGCGTCAGCCGCAGCCGCGAGGCCCTCACCCGCATGTGCCAGGGGGGCGAGGATCACCTGCGCCTGCTGGTGGGCTACGCGGGCTGGGGCCCGGGCCAGCTCGAGCGCGAGATCGCCGCCGGCTCGTGGATCGTCGCCGAGACGACGGCCGCGATGGTCTTCGCGTGGCCCGCCGACGAGGTCTGGTCACGCGCGCTGTCCCAGCTGGGCATCGACCCCGCGCACCTCGTCGAGAGCGCCGGCATGGTGCAATGAGCCGGGGCGCCGGGCGGCGCCACGCGACGCTCAGCCTCGCTCGGCGCTGCCCCCCGCCCGCCCGAAGCGGTCGTACAGCACCGGTAGCGTCACCATGCACAGGGCGGTCGAGCTGACCAGACCGCCGAGGATCACCAACGCCATCGGCGCCTGAATCTCGTTGCCCGGCTCGCCTAGAGCCAGCGCGATGGGCACGAGCGCCAGCCCCGTGCCCAGCGCGGTCATCAGGATGGGCACCAGGCGCTCGCGGCTGCCGCGCACGACGGCGCCCCGCAGATCCTCGCCCTCGACCTCGACCAGATGGCGGTAGTGGCTGACCAGCATGATGCCGTTGCGCGCCGCGATGCCGAACAGCGTGACGAAGCCGAGCATCGACGGCACCGACAGCACGCCGCCGGTGGCGCGCACCACCAGCGCGCCGCCGATGAGCGCCAGCAGCAAGCTCAGGCCCACCAGCAGGGCGTCGCGCGCGCTGCCGAAGGCCATCCACAACAGCAACAGCATGGCCAGGCCCGCCACCAACGACAGCAGGCCGATGGTGCGGCTGGCGCGCGCCTCGCTCTCGAACTCCCCGCCGTAGGCGACACCGTAGCCCTCGGGCAGGTCGACGCGCTCGGCGACGCGGGCGCGCACCTGCTCGACCACGCCGTGGGTGTCGCCGCCGGCGATGTTGGCCATGACCACGATGCGGCGCTGGGCGTCCTCGCGGTTGATCAGGTTGGGGCCCAGCGTGCGATCGAGGCGCGCGACGTCGCCGAGCGTGGCGAAACGCTCGCCGCCGCCGTCCACCGGCGTCGCGGCCAGCGCCTCGAAGTTCGCCGCGTGGTGGTCGGGGTAGCGGACGACCAGATCGTAGGGGAAGCCCTCGAACCACCACTGCCCCACCGGGTGGCCCAGGAAGGCCACCTCGGTCAGCTCGGCCAGCTCGCCGGGCGTCAGGCCCAGGCGCGCCAGCGCCGGGTAGTCCGGGCGCACCAGCAGCTGGGGGATGTCGGTCTGCGGCTCGACGGCCAGGTCGACCAGGCCCGGCACGTCGGCGACGGCGTCGCGCACCTCGACGGCCACGCGGCGCAGGGTCGCCAGATCGGGGCCCTGCACCTTCAGCGCGAGGGCCGTCTTCACGCCGGACAGCATGTGCTCGATGCGGTGGCCGATCGGCTGCCCCACCGACACCACCAGGCCGGGCACGGACGCCGCGGCCTCGCGCAGGCGCGCCGCGGCCTCGGCGACGGGCACGTCGGGATCGACCGTCACCTCGAGCTCGCTGAACTGCACGTCCTGCGCGTGCTCGTCCCCCTCGGCGCGGCCGGTGCGGCGCACCACCGAGGTCACGAAGTCGAGGTCGACCAGGGCGCGGTCGAGGCGCCGGGCCATCGCGTCGGACGCTTCGAGGGTCGCGCCCGGGACCGTGGCGCCGGCGAGGGTGAAGCTGCCCTCGTTGAACTTGGGCAGGAAGCCGCGGCCGAAGGAGGCGATCAGCACCACCGAGATCACGACGCCGACGGCCGAGAGCGCGACGACGGTGCGCGGCCAGCGCAGCGCGACGCGCAGGGTGGGGCCGTACAGGCCCTGCAGGCCCCGCACGACGGGGCTGTCGCGGCGCGCCTCGGGCAGGGGCACGTCGCGCAGCAGCAGGGCGCACAGGGCCGGCGTCACCGTCACCGCCACCACCAGCGAGGCGGCGATGCTGACCACGTAGGCCAGCCCCAACGGCTGCATCAGCCGGCCCTCGAGGCCGCTGAGGAAGAACAGCGGCAGGAAGACGACGACGATGATGGCGGTGGCGTAGACGATCGAGCCGCGGATCTCGGCGGAGGCCTCGAAGATGGTGTCGAGCAGCGCAGGGCGCTCGCCCTCGGGCAGCGCGGCCCGCTGGCGCAGGCGGCGGTAGACGTTCTCGACGTCGATGATGGCGTCGTCCACCAGCGCGCCGATGGCGATGGCCAGGCCGCCCAGCGTCATCGTGTTGATGCTGGCGCCGGTCCAGTGCAGGACGACCACGCCCGCCAGCACCGACAGCGGCAGCGCCACCAGCGAGATGAAGGTGGTGCGCGCGTTCAGCAGGAACAGCGCCAGCAGCACCACCACCAGCGCCGCGCTCTCGACGAGGTGCCGCCCGACGTTGCTCAGCGCGACCTCGATGAAGCGGGCCTGGCGAAAGCCCTGGCGGTACAGCTCGACGCCCTCGGGCAGCGCGCCCGACAGATCGTCGAGGGCGGCGTCGACGGCCTCGGTCAGCCCCAACGTGTCGGCGCCGGGCTGCTTCTGGACGGCCAGCACCACCGCCGGCTCGGCGTCGATGGCGGCGGTGCCGCGCACCAGCGCCTGCCCCACCCGCACCTCGGCCACCTGGCGCAGCAGCACCGGCTGGCCGGCGCGGCGCGCTATCACGACCTCACCCAGCTCGGCCAGCGTGGCGGCGCGGCCGACGCCGCGCACGAGGTACTCGTGGTGGCCGCTGACGAAGACCCCGCCGGGCGCGTTCTGCGAGGCGCCCTGCAGCGCCGCGATCACCTGGCGGGCGCCCACGCGCAGGGCGCGCAGGGCCTCCGGCTGCAGCACCACCTGGTACTGCCGCAGCGCGCCCCCGATGGGCGTCACCTGGGCCACGCCCGGGATGCCCAGCAGGCGGCGGCGCACCTGCAGCTCGGCGGCGTCGCGCAGCTGCATCGGCGAGGCGTCGCCGCGCAGGCCGATGAACATGATCTCGCCCATGATCGACGACATCGGCGCCATGAACGGCGCCTCGGCGTCGCGCGGCAAGCGCGCGCGCGCGGCCTGCAGGCGCTCGGCCACCACCTGGCGGGCGACGAAGGGGCGCGTGTCCCAGTCGAACTCGGCCCAGACGATCGAGATGCCGATGCCCGAGGCCGAGCGCAGCCGTCGCAGACCCGGCGCGCCGTTCAGCGCCGCCTCGAGGGGCACCGTGACCCCCAGCTCGACCTCGTCGGGCGCCATGCCGTGCGCCTCGGTGATGACCGTGACGGTGGGCGCGGTGAGATCGGGCAGCACGTCCACCGGCATGCGCGTGGCGACCCAGCTGCCGTAGACGAGCAGCGCGACGGCGCCGCCCACGACCAGCAGGCGGTTGCGCAGCGAGAAGCGGATCAGGTGGTTCCACATCGCTCAGTGCCGATGCGATTCGAGGGTGCCGGACAGCGAGGCCACGTAGACGTCGAAGCCGCCGCGGGTGACCACGCGGTCGTCCGGCTCGACGCCCTCGAGCACGGCGACGTGGGTGGCGTCGCCGGGCCCGAGGCGCACGCGGCGCCGAGCGAAGGACTCGCCGCCGACCATCACGAAGACGAAGGGCTGCGTGTTGATCTCGACCACCGCGGCGCGCGGCACGGTCAGGGCTTCGGTGGGCGGCCCGACGGTCAGCCGCAGGGGGGCCTGCGCGCCCAGCCCCCACGGGCCGGGCGGCGCGGCGAACACCAGCGGCGCCAGCCCGCTCTCTGGATCGGCCACCAGGCGCGCCGTGGCCAGGCCGTCGCGGGGCACCTCGACGGGATCGGCGCCGCGCGGCTCGAGCCAGGCGCCCCGCACGTCGCCCGGTCCGCCGGGCAGCTCGGCGGGCAGCACCTCGGCGCGCAGCCGCAGCCGCCCCTCGGTCACCAGCCGCAGCAGCGGCGCACCGGGCGCGACCGGCGCGCCGTCGGGGGCCGCCAGCTCGACGACCACGCCGTCCCCGGGCGCGCGCACCTCGATGCCCGTCGGCTGGGCGCCGCGCGTCTGGTCACGCTGCTCGCGCGCGGCGTCCAGCCGGGCGCGGGCCTGCGCCAGCGCGGCCTCGGCCTCGTCGAGGCGCCGCCCGGGCACCAGCCCGTCGCGCACCAGGCCGCGCAGCCGCTCGACCTCGGCGGCGGCCCGCTGCCGCTCGACCTCGCTCTCGCGCACGCGCAGCCGCAGCGTGCTCCAGTTGGCGTCGGTGGCGGCCGGGTACACCCGCGCCACGACCTGACCCGCCGCGACCCGCGCGCCGACCGCCAGCGCCGCGTCGCCCCCCCAGCTCAGCCGACCGGCGGCGGGCGCGGCCACGACCTCGAGCTGCCCCGGCGCCGGCTCGACCACCGCGATCAGCCGCACCGACCGGGCGATGGCGCGGCGCGTCGGGGTGGCGATGGCGAAGGGGATGCGCCACTGGGCCTCCTTGAGGAAGCTGATCTCGCCCTCGGGGGCCTCGGGCGGCGGCGCGGGCTCGGCGCCCACGGCGAAGCGCCCCGCGTCCCACACCGCCCGCTCGTCGCCGCGCCGGTAGGTGAAGCGCAGCGCGTACTCACCGGGCGCGTCCGGCGCGGGCGCCGGGAAGGCGAAGATGCCGGGCCGCGCCACCTCGCGCGCGACGAACGACGCGGCGGCCGCGTCGCCGCGCAGCCAGGTCACGTCCAGCGTGCCCTCGGTGGCGGCGTGGTTGTCGGCCAGGCGCGTCACGTGCGCGTGGTACTGCACCGGCTGGCCCATGACGGGCGGGTCGAACTCGACGAACAGCTCGTGCGTGGGCGTCCAGCGGGTGACGGCGACGGGCTGGGGCCCCTCCTCCTCGTCGCCGTGGCCGTGCCCGTGCCCGTGGCCGTGCCCTTCGTCGCCGTGGTCGTGGCCGTGCCCCGCCGCGTCCTCGTGCGGGTGGCAGCCCAGCACGACCAGCAGGACCAGGCCCGTCAGCGCCCGCCTCATCGGCTCACCTCCTCGACGAGCGCGGCCAGCGCCGGCTCGGGAAACAGGCCTGCGGCGCAGGCCAGGCGCAGGCGCAAGTGGTGGCGGCGCGCCCGCTGGGCGGCGGCGGCCTCGGCCCGCGCCTCGACGGCCGCGAGCGTGTCGAGCAGCTCGGCGAGGGGCGCGACGCCGCCGCGATAGCGGCGCCGGGCGCCCTCGACGGTCGCCGCCGGATCCACGCGGGAGGCCGGCGCCGCAGCCTCGAGCGCGTCGAGCGCCGCCGAGATCGCGGCCAGCTCGCCGCGCAGCCGCGCCTCGGCCTCCTGCAACGCGGCCGCCCGGTTCTGCTGCGCGGCGACCGCCTCGGCGCGCGCCGGCGCCCCCCGGTCGACCAGCGGCAGGTCGACGGTCAGGCCGGCCTCGTACCCGTGGGCCGCCTCGCCCTCGACGGCGGTGTCGCGCCGGAAGGCCCCGTAGACGCCGACGCCCGGCACCCACCAGCGGTCGGCGACGCGCGCGTCGGCCGCCGCCGCCTGCGCGCTCCGCCGCAGCGCGCGCAGGGCCGGGTGCTGCTCGACGGCGCGCGCCGCCCAGGCCGCGCGATCGGGCGGCGCCTGCGGATCCGGCGCCACCGGGCCCGCGACCGGCCCGACCAGGGCGCTCAACGCCGCGCGGGCCGCGGCCGCGTCCACCTCGGCGTCGCGCAGGGACTGGGCGTGCAGCTCGACCCGCAGCGCCACGCGATCGGCGTCGTGCGCCGCGCGCTCGCGCCCCTCGACCAGGCGGCGCACCTCGGCCGCCAGCGCCTGGAGCTCGGCCTGCCCCGCCGACCGGATGCCCACCACGGCGTCGGCCGCGTCGAGCGTGATCGCCCGCTGCCGGACGCGGCAGATGCCCTCGACCAGGGCGGCCTCGTGCTCGGCCCGCGCGACGGCCGCGCGCTCGACGCCGGCCGCGCGCAGCAGATCGGCCCGGCCGCTGAGATCGAGATCGGCCTCGAGGCCGGCCACGGTCGTCGTGAAGCCCGCGTCGTCGCCGAAGGCCTGCTCGCGCCGCAGCGCCAGGCGGGGCGTGGGCAGCGCCGAGGGCACCGCGCGCGTCGCGTCCACCGCCGCGTCCCGCGCCCGCAGCCGCGCGGCGACGGCCGGCCGCTCGAGCCAGCGTCGCGCCAGGGTCAGGTCGTCGAGCGGGGCGCCCTGCGCCGCCGCGCTGGCCGCCAGTGCGAGAATACTACACAGCGTAGTAGACCAAAGCGTACGCCGACGCAGGCGCGGGGCCATCGAGAACCTCGACTCAGTGAAAGAAGGCGAGCAGTCGTTCGGCGACGCCGTGCAGGGCCGCGCCGGTCAGCGCGCCCAGGCCGGACAGCACCAGGACGCCGGCCAGCGCGCCGTCGCGGACGCCGCCCGGCGCGGGGGCGGCGGCGACGTCGAGCGTCGCCAGGGCCTCGATGCGCCGGGCCATGCTGCCGCCGTGGAAGGCCAGGCACTCGGCGGGGCGGCCCCGCGCGTGCTGGCGCAGCAGGAAGGCGGCGACCTCGAGGGGATCGCCCACCGCCACGGCCGCGGCGCGGTCGGCGAAGTGCTCCGCCGAGGCGCGCCACCACTCGACCACCCGATCGGCGGCCGGCGGCAAGACGCCCGCGGCCAGGCGCGCCCAGGCGAGCCCGAGCGGATCGCGGCGGCGCACGTGGGCCTGCTCGTGCGCGGCCACCATGGCGCGCTCCGCGGGCTCGAGCGCGCCCCACCAGTCGGCGTCGACCAGGGCGACCGGGCGCCGCAGGCCCACCGTGAAGGCGTTGGGCCGGCCCAGCGCCGCGAGGCGCAGCCCCGCGTCGGCCTGCGCCAACGCCGCCACCCGCACCAGCCGGCGGGACAGACGCCAGCCGCGCAGCAGGCCGAGCCCGCGCCGGGCGGCCCGCGGCGCGCCCAGCGCCAGCAGCAGCAGGGCCCAGGGCACCAGCGCCCCGGCCTGCGCCGGGTGCACCAGGCACAGGTGGACGCCCTCGCCGGGCCCGCAGTGACAGAAGATGCCGTGCTCGAACGCGCCCGCCGCGGCCAGGGTGACGACCACGCCGAGCGCCAGGGGCGCGACCAGGACGACCAGGCTCCAGCGGGCGCGGCGCAGCCCCTGCTCCGCCGGCGCGCGGGTCAGCAGGCGGTCCCAGGCGTGCGCGGTGATCCACGCCACCGGCCAGGCGACCGCCAGGACACCCGCCGCGAGCACGATGACGAGCCCCAAGCCGCTCACGCGTCGCGCTCCGCGCGCCGGGCCTTGATCAAGCGCTCCAGCCGATCGATGGCGTCGGGATCCAGGCTCTGCGCCTCGTCGAGGAAGCCCGCCAGCAGGCGCTCGCTGCCGCGCCCGCCGTCGAGCAGCAGCCGCGCCACCTCGCGGCCCACCATCTCGGCCCGGCTGGCGGCGGCGGCGTACACCCACGACACCCCCTCCTTGTGCCGCCGCACCGCGCCCTTGGCGTGCAGCCGGTCGAGCACGGTGAGGATCGTGGTGTAGGCGTGCTCCGAGCCGAGCGCGTCGAGCACCGCGCGCACGGTCGACTCGCCGCGATCCCACAGGACCGTCAGCACACGCTCTTCGAGGGGGCCGTGGATCGACATCGCCGGGGTTCTACTACAAGACGTAGTGGACTGACAATCCGACCGAGCGGCGAGGACCGGCGGGCCGGACGCAGCCGGCCCGTCCCGCCTCGCCACAAACCCCGCGCAGCGGCGCGCGAGCGCTGTGGTAACGTGCCCACCCGATGGCCGTACCCCCCACCCGAGACGACCAGGCGCTGACCGACGCGATGGGCCGCTACGTCGACGGTGACGTCGCGGCGTTCCGGGTGGTCTACGACGCCCTGGCCCCGGTGGTGCTGCGCTGTCAGATGCGGTGGGTGGGCGACGCGGCCCTCGCCAGCGATCTGACCCAAGAGACCTTCTATCGGGTGCACCGCGCCCGTCATCGCTACCGGCCGGGCGCGCCCGTGGGCCCGTGGGTCGTCACCATCGCGCGCCGCCTGTCGATCGACGCCCTGCGCCGCAAGGGCGCGGCGCGTGTGCGCATCACCGGGGACGGCGAGGTGCCCGAGGTGCCGGTGATGCCCGAGGTCGAGGAGGAGTCGACGGCCTGGATCGTCGACGCGGTGCGCGAGGCCATCGAGGCCCTGCCCGACGGTCAGCGCGAGGTGGTGGCGATGCACAAGCTGGAGGGGCTGCCCCTGGCCGAGGTCGCCGAGCGCCTCGGCATCCGGGAGGGCGCGGCGCGCGTGCGGGCGCACCGCGGGTACAACCGACTCCGCACGGCGCTCGCCGGCATCTTCAGCCGAGAGGCCTGACGTGGTGGACGAACGCACATCAGGCGCCCCGGAGGGGGCGCCGCCCTGTCCCAAGGCGCTGCTGGACGAGGTGCAGCGCGACTGCGCCCACCTCGCGGCGCGCCGGCGACGACTGCTGGGCGCCTTCCTCATCCTCGCGTTGGGTGGCGGCGCCGCGCTGGTGATGGCGATGCACCACCGCTCGCCCGGCGTCGGCACGTGGCCTCACCGCGCCGCGATGCTGGGCTTCCTGGGGCTGGGCGTCGGCCTGTGCGCGCTCGCCTTCGGCGTCACCCTGCCCGCCGGTCGCCGCCTGCGCCCGGTCGTGGTGCTGGGGGCCGCCGGCGCGCTGGGGCTGCTCTTCGGCGTCTCGCAGGCCTTCGCCGGCACCGCGATGCCCTTCCTCGCCGGCGCCATGTGCCTCGGCACCGGCCTCGGCGTCTCGGTCGCCGTCGCCGGCGTCGCCCTCGGCGTGGGCGGCAAGGCCCTGCGCCGCCACGCCCCCACCGGCCTGCTGGTCGGCGTGGGCGCCGGCCTGCTGGCCCTGGTGCCCCTGCACTACGCCTGCGCCGACTGCTCGAGCGTCCACCTGCTGGTGTGGCACGGCCTCGTGCCCCCCGCCGCCGGCCTGCTGGTCGGCCTCACCTGGGGCTGGCTGCGCGCCGGCGACTGACCCCACGGTCGAACCGCCCCCGCCCCCAAGAGTCGTCGTCGTAGTCGTCGTCGTGGTCGTGGTCGATCCGGTCCCTGAGCGGACGCGGGACCAAGCAGGGCCCGCAGACCGGGGCGGATGGGGCGGGTGCGGCTCCAGGAGGAACACATTCGACGACGACCACGACGACGACGACGACCACGATCTATCGATCGGCTCGTCGTGCGCTGCGGGCGTCGCGCTCGATCCTACGCCACGGCGGCCAGGGCCCCGTGCAGGCGCCGGGACAGCGCGTCGACCGACGCGTGGGCGGCGAACTCGACGCCGAGGCGGATCGCGTCGCCGTCGACCACCGCCGAGCGCACGCGGGCGGGCAGCTGCAGCTCGCCGTCGCGGAAGTGGAGGCACACGGTGAAGACCTGCCCGGTGACGAAGCCGTCGGCGGCGTCGATCTGCAAGCCGACGCCGCCCATCGAGATGTCGAGCGCGCGCGCCGGCGTGCGCTCGCCCTCATGGTCGAGCTCGATGCGCGCGCCCAGATCACCCTCGATGCGCACGTCGCGCCGGCCGGGATAGAAGACCGCCACGCTCGGCACGCGCAGGCGCGCGGTGGGCGCACCTTCGGTCGTGAAGACGCTCGAGATGGTGGTGCGCACGCCCGTGTAGCGCAGCCCGCGGTGGTCGGTCAGCGCGACCGCCTCGCCCTCGGCGAAGGGGCACGGCACCTCGAAGCGCAGCGTCAGCGGCCCCACCAGGCGCGCCACCTCGACGCGCCCGCCGTCACCCGCCACCAGCACCTCGCGGCCGACGAGGCGCGCCACCGCCCGGGAGAGGTCACCCGGCCCCCGCAGCACCTCGGCGCCGCGCACGTCGCGCAGGAAGGGATCGAAGCCCGGAACGCGATCTCGTGCCTTCATGGAGAACCTCCCCCTCTTCGTGTCTGGGCAACGGCCTCTCGACCCCACCCGCTTGAACGCTGCGTCGCCCACCACCCAGGGCCTTGCACCCGCCGCCCCCGTCGTCGTAACGGTGGGCCGCCACCGCGCAGAGGGGCCATCGATGGATCCGGTCTGGTGCGAGGTCGACGTCGACGCCCTCGCCGACAACATCCGCACCGTCCGCCGGCTGGTGGGCCCCGACGTCCGCCTGGCCCCCGCCGTGAAGGGCAACGCCTACGGGCACGGCCTGCTGCTCGCCGCCCACGCCTTCCTGACGGCCGGGGCCGACTGGCTTTGCGTCCACGATGTCGCCGAGGTGAAGGCCCTGCGCGCGGCCGGGGTGGACGCGCCGCTGTACGTCGTGGGCCCGGTGCTGTTGGACGATCTGCCGGCGGCGGCGGCCCTCGGCGCGCGCCTGGTGGTCTACAACCGCGAGACCGTCGACCGCCTCGCCTCCCTCGGCGTGCCCGCGCGCCTGCACCTGAAGATCGAGACCGGCAACCACCGGCAGGGTCTGCCGCTGCCCGAGGCGCTCGCCCTCGCCGACCGGATCGCCGCCGCGCCGCACCTCGAGCTCGAGGGCGTCGCCAGCCACTTCGCCAACATCGAGGACACCACCGACCACCGCTACGCGCGCGCCCAGCTCGCCGCCTTCGAGCAGGCGGTCCGCGCCCTGCGCGCCGCCGGCCACGCGGTGCCCGTCCGCCACCTCTCGAACAGCGCCGCCGCCCTGCTGTGGCCGGATCAGCGCTTCGAGATGGTGCGCGTGGGCATCAGCGCCTACGGCCTGTGGCCCTCGAAGGAGACGAAGGTGGCCGCCACCCTGGCCGGCCGCGGCGACCTGCGCCTGCGCCCCGCCCTGGCCTGGAAGTCGCGCGTGGCCCAGGTGAAGGCCGTGCCCGAGGGGGCCTTCGTCGGCTACGGCTGCACCTTCATGACCACTCACCCCACGCGCCTGGCCATCGTGCCGGTGGGCTACTTCGACGGCTACGACCGCAAGCTGAGCAACGTGGCCCACGTCCTGGTGCGGGGCCGCCGCGCGCCCGTGCGCGGCCGGGTGTGCATGAACCTGATCATGGTCGACGTGACCGACGTGCCCGACGTCGCCCTCGAGGACGAGGTCGTCCTGCTCGGCCGCCAGGGCGAAGACGTCGTCACCGCCGAGATGCTGGGCGACTGGGCGGGCACCATCAACTACGAGGTGGTCACGCGCGTCGGCGGCCACGTCCCGCGCCGGCCGGTGCACGGCGGCGCGGCGCCGCCCGACGACGATCCCGGCTACCGCCCGCCGCGGCCCTGAAGCGCCGCCTCGATGTCCAGCGCCAACCGGAACCCGAGATCCCGCGCGCCCCGGTCGATCTTGGCGAAGCGCCGCACGGCCAGGTGGCACTCGGCGCGGCGCGAGTCGAAGCCCCCGCCCTTCACCGCCCGCTGCCGTGCGTCCCGCGGGTGCTCGCTGGCGGTCCACTCGCGCACGCCGCCGGCGAGGTCGCGCACGCCGAAGGGGCTCTCGTCGGACTCGTTGCCCACCGCGCTCGGCGCGCCGCCCTCGGGCCCGTCGGCGCAGCGGCACAGCGTCGCGTCCCAGCGATCGCCCCAGGGATAGGCCCGCCCGTCGGCGCCCCGCGCCGCCCGCTCCCACTCGGCCGCCGTCGGCAGCCGCCAGGGCAGCCCGTCGCGCTCGGCGCGCCAGGCCAGGTAGGCCTGCACGTCGACCAGCGACACGCCGGTGACCGGGTTGCCGCCGTATTGATCCGGGTGCGCGCGCCCATCGGGGCCGGTCTGCCAGCCCTCCCCGCCGCCGGGCACGTGGCGCTGCGCCCGGCCCGCGTCGCCGCCCTCGAAGAGCGCGTCGAGGAACGCCGCGTAGTCGGCCACCGTGACCGGGCAGCGGCCGATGAGGAAGGCCGCCGCCGCCTGCCGCGCGCGGGGGGCGGTCTCGAGCTCCGGGTTGTTGTCCCCCGACCACCACGCCCCGGCGGGCACCTGCACCATGCCGGCCGGCAGCGCGCCCTCGGGCAGCAGCCGCACCTCGACCTCGGCGGTCTCCTGGCGGGTCAGGTGCACCGGCACGCGCAGCTCGTGGAACCCGCGCCGCTCGAGCACCACGACGTAGCTGCCCATCGCCAGCGGCTCCAGGGTCAGGGGCGTGGATCCGCAGGCGCGGGGATCCGAGGCCACCAGCCGGTGTCCGGCCGGCGTGTGGCGGTACAGCGTCACCGCCGCGCCGGGCGGATCCGTCGCCAGGCGCAGCGCGCCGTCCCCGGTCAGCGCCGCCTGCAGCGCGCGGCTGCGGTCGTGCTGCTGGGCCAGCCCGCGGTAGAGCACCATGGTCGGCCGGTCGTCCGCCCGCTCGGCCTCGAGGAATCGATACCAGAACAGATCGCGCAGCCCCTCGTGCGCCTCGCGGTGATCCGGCACCTCGTTGAGGATCTGCTGATAGTGCGCGACGGCGTTCTCGAAGGCGTGGGCCACGTCGCGCTCGAGCGCCGCGTGCGCCGCCTGCCGCGACCACAGGGCCTCGAGCTCGTCGGGCGCGTCGAAGGGCAGCCGCAGCGACGCCGCCTCGGCCACCTCGCGGGCCACGCGGCGGCGCCGCCGCGCGAGCTCCCGGAAGGTCTGCCCCGCCCGCGCCGCCTCTCTCAGCGCGCGCGCCGCGCCGCGCACCCGGTGCATGGACGTGCGCGTGCCGACCAGGCTGGCCTCGACCTCGTCCCGCAGGGCCGCCGCCGTCGGGTAGCGGTCCATCGGATCGCGCGCCATCGCCCGCAGCACCACCGCCTCGAGCTCCGCGGTGATGCCCGCGTCCGGCGCGGCCTGCGCCGGCGGCACCAGCGCGCCCTGGCGCACCAGGCGCAGCACCTCCTGCGTCGTGCCCCCGAAGGGCGGCCGCAGCGTCAGCAGCTCGTAGAGGATGGCGCCCAGCGCGTAGACGTCCGTCCGATCACCCAGCGCGTCCACCAGCCCCATCGCCTGCTCGGGGCTCATGTAGGCCGGCGTGCCCTGGATGTCACCCACGCGCGTGCGGAACACCGCGTCGTCCGGTCGCCCGCCCACCACCGGCTGGGGCACGTCGGTCGACACGATCTTCGCCAGCCCCCAGTCCATCACGAAGACCTCGTCGAAGTTGCCGAGCATGATGTTCTCGGGCTTCAGGTCGCGATGGATCACGCCGCGCGCGTGCGCGTACGCGACCGTCATGCACACCTGCATGAACAGGTTCAGCAGGCGCGCTCGGCTGAAGCGGCGGACGGCGTCGGGATCACCCGCGCGCAGCCCCTCGAGCATGGCGTGCAGGGTGCGCCCCTCGATCAGCTGCATCGAGAAGAAGGGCACCTCGTCCTTGCCCACGCCGATCTCGTACACCGCCGCGATGCCGGGGTGCGACAGCTGGGCGGTGATGCGCGCCTCGTCGAGGAAGCGCGCCGCCGCGTTGGGCACGCGCGCCTCGGTGCTCAGCTTCTTGAGGGCGACGAGGCGCTGCAGCGACAGATCGCGCGCCACCTGCACCACGCCCATGCTGCCCCGCGCCAGCTCGCGCACGACCTCGTAGCGATCCTCGAGGCCGGGCAGCTCGATGGGCAGCGCCTCGGGGATGGCGTCCCAGCCGTCGGTCTGATCCTGCGCGATGACGGCGGTGCCCCCCCCCGCGGGCGGGTCGTGGGGCTTGCGCTGGTCGGCCATCCGGCGGGCTCTCCACCCCTGAGCGTGTCGGCGAAGGGTATCAGATCAACTCGGGCGCCGGGTGGGCGCGCCGAGCAGCAGCAGGAAGACGTACAGGGGCGTCACCGCGAGGGCGATGGACTTCACGTTCAGGCCGGCCCGCACGCTGGTGTCGAGGAAGTACACCCGCGCGTTGTCCGGCAGGCCCATGTGCTCGCGATAGAGCGGCACGAAGGGCCCCTCGGCCTGCCCCTCGGGCGTCTTCTGCACCGTGCGCAGGTCGTCGCGCAGGCGGCCGGTGACGCGCACCTTGACCGTCGGCGGCTCCTCGTTGGTCACCACCAGCAGCCGCCCCTCGTAGGCGTCGAGCGGGACGAGGTAGCGATCACCCTCGGTGCCGCGGATGCGGTACAGCGCCTCGTGCATCGGCACGCCGGTCGCCGCGTAGAAGTCGAGCGGGACGTCCTCGGGGCCCATGATGATCGCGGGCTCGAGGGGCAGGTAGCCCTCGCGCGCCTGCGCCACCGCGTGCAGCACGGCGGCCACGGCGGCCACGCCGACGATGCCCAGCATCACGCCCTTGGCCCGCGGGCTCAGCACCGCCTTCGTGCGCCGCCCGAGGTCGGGCGGGGGCCGCAGGCGGATGAAACGCGCGCCGAGCACGAGCACCCCGACGAGCGCACCGACCGGCACCGCGTCCGCCCGCAGGGGGCCGGCGCCGAAGAACCGGGTCAGCAGCCAGGCGACGACGCCGGCGACGCCCGCGCCGACCATCCACGCCTGCCCTCGGGTGAGTCGCGCCATCGGGCCGAGCGTCCCCCGAGCGCGCGCGGGGCGCAACCTCTTCGCGGGCCTTCCCTGCCCGCCGAAAAGGCTTGCGCGAGATCACCACTTTTTGATGGAAGGGAGGCGAACCGCACCACGCGGTGCATTTGGGAACCGGGGGAAAGATGAGGAGCAAGCTGGGATGGGGCCTGATGGTCGCGGCCTTGGCGCTGTGGACCACGGGCTGCGACGACACGGCCGATCCGTTCATCGCGGACGCCTCGCCGGGCGCGGGCGGCCAGGGCGGCGGCGCGGGCGGCATGGGCGGCGGCGCCGGCGGTGAGGGCGGCGGCGCGGGCGGCATGGGCGGCGGCGCGGGCGGCATGGGCGGCG
>JAUHXL010000102.1 GCA_030426945.1 bacterium | reverse complement strand
ATCCGCGGCGCGCTGGCGCGCATGCAGGCGCGACTGCGCGACGCGGGTGGGGGGGTCGAGGCGGCCGCCGACGCGGTCACCGCGCACGACGAGCGCTACTTCGCGCGGCTGTCGGTGCTGCGCGAGCAGGTGGGCGAGACGGTGCAGACCACGGAGCTCGAGGCGGTGCTGGCCGTGCAGACCGAGGTCGACGGCCTGCTACGCGAGCGGACGGCGCTGACCAAGACGCTGAAAGAGGCCCGCGACGCCGAGCGCTCGGCCGCCGAGGCCGTGGCGGAGCTCAGGGGCGAGGAGTTCGAGCTGCAGCGCTCCTTCGCCGATCAGGAGCTCGAGCAGGAGGAGGACGGCTTCCGCAACGAGCAGGTCGCCGCCTCGGCCGCGGACATGCAGACCAACGCCGCGCGCGGCTTCGAGCGCGCGGCCCTGCGGCTGCTGGCGCTGTACTGCGGCGCGGTGGCCGGTGGGACGCGGCGCGGCTGATTCATCCAGGTTCGAGACGGGGGAGAGCGTGAGCGGGACGCAGAAGATCGCGGTGATTCCGGGCGACGGCATCGGGCCCGAGGTGGCGACGGCGGCGGTCGAGGTGTTGGACGCGGTCGCCGAGAAGCACGGGCTGGACCTGGACTTCGTGTGGTTCGACCTGGGCGCCGAGAAGTACCTCGCCGAGGGCGTGACGATGCCGCAGGCCACCTTCGAGGATCTGCGCGACCACTACGACGCGATCTTCCTGGGGGCGCTGGGCGATCCGCGCGTGCCCGACATGGCGCACGCGAAGGACATCCTGCTGGGGCTGCGCTTCCGGCTCGACCTGTACATCAACGAGCGCCCGGTGCAGCTGCTGCACCCGGATCTGACGCCGCTGAAGGGGAAGGGGCCCGCCGATCTCGACTTCGTGATCCTGCGCGAGAACACCGAGGGGCTGTACGTCGGCGTCGGCGGCAACTTCAAGAAGGGCACCCCCGACGAGATCGCCGTCAACGAGATGATCAACACGCGCAAGGGCACCGAGCGCATCATCCGGGCGGCCTTCGAGTATGCGACGCGGCACGGCAAGCGGCGCGTGTGCATGAGCGACAAGGCCAACGTGCTGACCTACGCGCACGGGCTGTGGCAGCGGGTGTTCGCGGAGGTCGCGGCCGAGTACCCGGACATCGAGAGCCGACACCTGTACGCCGACGTCGCGGCGATGGAGCTGGTGCGGGCGCCCGAGGACTTCGACGTGATCGTCACGAGCAACATGTTCGGCGATCTGCTGAGCGATCTGGCCGCGCAGCTCGTGGGCGGCATCGGCCTGGCGTCGAGCGGCAACATCCACCCCGGGCGGGTCAGCCTGTTCGAGCCGGTGCACGGCAGCGCGCCGCCGCTGGCCGGCAAGGACGTCGCGAACCCGCTGGCGATGGTGCTCACCGGCGCGCAGATGCTGCGGACGCTGGGGCACGCCGAGGCCGCGGCCGATCTCGACCGCGCGGTGCGCGGCGCGCTGGCCGACAAGCAGGTGACGCGCGACCTGGGCGGCGACCTGGGCACGAAGGCCACTGGCGCCGCCCTTGCCGAGCGGGTGGCGAAGGGCTGATCCGGCCGCCGCGCGCCGCCGCCCTTCCGGTGTGATTCACGCCCGTTGGTCTGCCGTGCGCCCCGCCGAGACGGGCGGGCTCTCAGCTCTCCGCGGTCGGCTCTCAGCCAAGTCGCGGCGATCGTACCTCCGGCCGGGCAACCCGGCGCCCCGAGCTTGCCGGTCGGTCTTGCACTCGGCGCGGCGTACGGGGCCCGGCTGACCGCCGACCGCTCACAGCCGGTCGGAGCGACCACCAACGCCTCGTGAGCAGACCGCCGCCCTTCCCCGGGCGCGCGCCGTGTGGCATCACCACTCCCATGACCGCCTTCGACACCTTGCGGCGGCACGCGCGGACGGCGCGCGCGCTGACCGGCCTGGCGCCGGCCGTGCCCTCGGCCCTGGCCTTCGGGGTGGACGGGCTGGTGCGGCGGCGGGCGCGGCGGGCGCCGGACGCGCCCTGCCTGCGGACGCCCGACCGCACGCTGAGCAACGGACGCGTGGACGCGGCGGCCGATCACCGGGCGGCGTTCTGGCGGGCGCGGGGTGTCGGGCCGGGCGACACCGTCGCGCTGCTGATGGACAACCGGGTGGAGGGGCTGCTGCACCAGCTCGCGCTGTCGCGGCTGGGCGCGGCGGCGGCGCTGGTGAACACGCACCTGCGCGGCGCGGGGCTGGCGCACGTGCTGACGGCCGCGCGGGCGCAGGCGGTGGTGGTGGACGGGCCGCACGTCGCGGCGCTGGCCACCCTCGAAGGGCCACCGGCGGCCTACGCGCCGCGGGGCGTCTGGCTCGACGGCGATCCGGAGGCCGCGCCGCCGGGGCACCCGCTGCCCGACCTCGCCGCGGCGCTGAACGACGTGCCCTTCCGCCGGGTCCGGTCGCGGCTGCACGGCCCCGACAGCGTCTTCTGCTACCTGTTCACCAGCGGCACGACCGGGCTGCCCAAGGCCGCGCCCATCCGTCATCAACGCCACCTGGCCGTGGGCGCCGCGCTGCAGTCGTTGGCCCTGTGGCTCGGGCCGGACGACGTCGTCTTCACGCCGCTGCCGCTGTACCACGCGTCGGCGCAGCTCGTGGCGCTGGGCACGGCGCTGGCCGCTGACGCGTGCTTCGCCTTCGCGCCGCGCTTCAGCGCCTCGCACTACTGGGCCGACGCGGTCGCCGTGGGCGCGACGGTGGGCGTCTACGTGGGCGAGCTGTGCCGCTACCTTCTCGCCGCCGCGCCGGCGCCCGCCGAGCACGCGCACCGGGTGCACACCTTCGTCGGCAACGGTCTGCGCGCCGACGTGTGGCCGGCGTTCCAGCGCCGCTTCGGGGTCGAGCGGATCGTCGAGTTCTACGGCGCCACCGAGGGCAACGCGCTGCTGATCAACCGGGACGGCAAGGTGGGCAGCTGCGGGCGCCCGTTGTTGGTCGGCCCCTTCGACGGGCTCGAGCTGGTGCGTTACGACGTCGACCGGGACGCCCACCCGCGGGACGCGGAGGGCCACCTGATCCGGTGCGCCGACGGCGAGGTGGGCGAGCTGGTGTCGCGCATCGGCGCGCTGCCCACCGAGCGCTTCGACGGCTACCTCGACCCCGCCGCCACCGACCGCAAGGTGCTGCGCGACTGCTTCCGCCGCGGCGACCGCTACTTCCGCACCGGCGACCTGCTGCGGCGCGACGCCGAGGGCGACTTCTTCTTCGTCGACCGCATCGGCGACACCTTCCGCTGGAAGGGCGAGAACGTGAGCACGCAGGAGGTGGCCGAGGCGCTCGCCGGGGCGGCGGGCCTCGAGAACGTCACGGTCTACGGCGTCGAGGTGCCCCGCTGCGAGGGGCGGGCGGGCATGGCGGCGGTCACGCTGGCCGAGGGCGCGCGCTTCGACGGCGAGGTGGTGTACCGGCGCGCGGCCGAGACGCTGCCCGGCTACGCGCGCCCGGCCTTCGTGCGGGTGTGCGCGGCGCTCGACCAGACCAGCACGATGAAGTTCAAGAAGACGCGGCTGGCCCGCGAGGCCTACGCGCCCGGCGCCGACGCGCTGTACGTGCGCGACGACGCGGCGGGGCGGTACGCGCCGCTCGACGACGCGCGGCGCGCCGAGCTCGAAGCGGGGCGCCTGCGGCTGTGAGACGACGGCGGCCCGGCCGCCGAAATCGAGGAGGCCGAGGGTGTGGTTCAGACCCGATGAACCGCCCCGCGCCCCGCCCAGACGGCCGGGCGATGAGCTTTCAGCGCCGTCGCGACGCGTGTACCGTGTGCCCGGAGAGCCCCGCGTTTCGAGCTTGCCGAGCGGTTGCGAGCCGGGCACTGCGGACGGGGCCCGGCTGAACGCTGAAGGCTGATAGCTGACAGCCGGCTGGTCGAACCACCAACGGTGCGTGAGCAGACCGGAGGCCGAGATGGGATTGCCGACACCGACCCGCGGGGTCATCACCGGCGCGGCCAGCGGGTTGGGGCGCGCGTTCGCGGTGGAGCTGGCGGGGAAGCGCGCCCGGCTACTGCTGGCCGACGTGGACGAGGTGGGGCTGGCCGAGACGGCGCGGCTGGTGCGCGACAAGGGCGGCGAGGCGCAGGTGACGCGCTGCGACGTGCGCGACGAGGCCGCGGTCGGGGCGCTGGCCGAGCGCGCCGACGAGACGCTGGGCGGCACCGACCTCCTGATCAACAACGCCGGCGTGGCGGTGGGCGGCGACTTCGCCCAGATCCCCATCGACGACTGGCGGTGGGTGATGGACGTGAACCTGTGGGGCGTGGTGTACGGCTGCCACGCCTTCGTGCCGCGCATGGTGCGGCAGGGCAGGGGGTTCGTGCTGAACGTGGCGTCGGCGGCGGGGCTGCTCGCGCCGCCGCGCATGGCGCCCTACAACGTGGCCAAGGCGGGGGTGGTGGCGCTGAGCGAGACGCTGCACGCCGAGTTCGCCGACCGCGGCGTGCGCGTCAGCGTGCTGTGCCCGACGTTCTTCGAGACGGGGCTGCTGCGGACGGCGCGGGTGACCGACCGGAAGATGACCGGCAGCGTCGAGCGCCAGATGCGGGCCAACAAGGTGCAGGCGCAGGGCGTGGCGCAGGCCGGGCTCGAGGCCGTGGCGCGGGGGCAGCTCTACGCGGTGCCCATGCGCGATGGGCGCATCTTCTGGCGGCTGAAGCGGGCGCTGCCGGCGATGTTCCCGGCGGTGGCCGCGTGGGGCGTGCGGGCCGCGTCGCGGCGGCGCCCGCCGGGGTCGACCGACCCCGGCGCGGCGAGCTGACGGGGCGCGCCGCCGGAACGATTCTTGCGGCCGGGGAGCCGGCGGCGCGTTCGCGGGAGGGCCCTCCCCGCCCGACCCTCGCCGCGCAGAGGTCTCCAACGCGCCGGAGGTGGCGATGAGGCGAACCGTTCGATGGAGCATGCTGGCGGCGGCGCTGCTCGCCGGCTGCGCGGCCGGCGAGGCCTCCGACGAGCCGGGCGTGCTGGGCGTCGACGCCGCCGCCGGCCCACCGAGCGGCAGCTACGCGCCGCCGGCCAGCAAGCCCCCCGCCGCCAGCCGGACCCCCCAAACGCCGAACGCGCCGCCCGCCGCCGAGGATCCGTGCGGCGGCATCGGGCCCGCGGGTGACTGCCGCGGCGACCTGGTGGTCTGGTGCGCGGGCAGCCGGCTCCGCACCGAGGACTGCGCCGCGCGCCGGCTGGTGTGCGCGTACAACCAGGCCGACGCCCGCTACGCCTGCGCCGCCCCCCAGGCCGGCGAGCAGCCGCCGCCGGAGCAACCGCCCGCGCAGCCGCCCGCGGACGCCTGCGCCGGGCTCGACGCCGAGGGGCGCTGCGAGGGGGACGTCGCGGTGTGGTGCGAGCGGGGCGGCCTCACCCGCCGCGACTGCGGTGCGGAAGGCTCCACCTGCGGCTATGTCGCGGCGCTCGAGGGCTACTTCTGCGTGCCGCCCGAGCAGCCGCCGCCCGAGCAGCCGCCGCCCGAGCAGCCGCCGCCCGAGCAGCCGCCGCCCGAGCAGCCGCCCGGCGGCATCCCGCGCCCCGGCCCCGCCGACTGCGGCGGCCTCGACTACGCCGGCCGCTGCGTCGGCAGCGTCGCCGAGTGGTGCGGCGAGGCCGGCGTCGAGCGCGTCGACTGCGCCCAGTGGAACGCGCCCTGCGGCTACGTCGACGATGAGACCGGCTACTACTGCCAGGCGCCCCCCGCCGAGCAGCCCCCGCCCGAGCAGCCCCCCGCCGAGCAGCCCCCGCCCGAGCAGCCCCCCGCCGACGCCTGCGGCGGCCTCGACGCGCGCGGCCGCTGCGAGGGCGACGTCGTCGTCTGGTGCGATGGCGAGGCGCTGCAGCGCATCGAGTGCGACGTGCTCGACCAGACCTGCGCCTGGGTCGACGACACCCTCGGCGTCGACTGTGTCGACCGCGCCGGCCCGCCCCCCGCCGCCGATCCCTGCGAGGGCCTCGACTTCCAGGGTCGCTGCGAAGGCAATACCGCCGTCTGGTGTTCGGACGGCCAGCGCTACAGCACCGACTGCGCCGAGCGCGACCAGACGTGCGGCTGGGCCGGCGAGGAGGCCGGGTACTACTGCGTCGAGTGAGGCGCCAGCGTGCGCCGACGCGCGCGCCCGGCTAGGATGAGCCCATGCATGCCCTCGCCCACTCCGAAGCCCACGAGCCCGTCGGCGAGCAGCGCGTGTTGCTGTCGGGCGTCGCGTGGGCCGACTACCTGCGCCTGCTCGACATCCGAGGCGACCGCCCCGTCCCCCGCATGGCGTTCCTCGAAGGCACGTTGGAGCTCGAGAGTCCGTCGCGCTTCCACGAACGAATCGCCAAGATGCTGGCTCGCCTGTTGGAGATGTACGCCATCGAGCGAGATGTTCCGATGCACGGCGTCAAGTCCTGGACCCTGCGCCGCGAGGAGCGCGCCCGTGGCGCCGAGCCGGACGAGTGCTACCTGATCGGTCGCGCCGAAGGCGAAAGACCGGACCTCGTGATCGGGGTCGTCTACACTTCCGGTGGCCTCGACAAGCTCGACATCTACGCCGGCCTCGGTATCCCCGAGGTCTGGTTCTGGACCCGCGGCACCCTCACGCTCCACGCCCTGCGCGACGACCACTACGTCCAGGTCCCCCGCAGCACTCTGCTGCCCGACCTCGACCCCGCCGTACTCGCCGACTTCGCCGCCCGCACCGACCAGCACGAGGCCATCAAAGCCTGGCGCGACCTGCTGCGCGCCTGACCCGCCTCTGTGGGTAGGGCCAAACGAACCAACCCCCGCCGCTGGGACCGGGGGGGTCGTGCCAAACGAACCCAACTCTCTCGCCTCGACGCCTACGGGTCGGGCGCGCGGCGCGGGCGCCGCTGGCGCTGAACCGGGCGCTGTGGTGACCTGCCCGCCTGACGGATCCCATCGACTGGACCACCGCCTTCGCCGACCGCCGGGCCTTCGTCACCGCGATCTCTCGCCCCAGCACGTGCCTCGTCCACGCCCCAAGGCGGGCAGAGAGGACTCGTGCGGGTTGGCGCCCCCTTCACGGGGGTCAAAGAGAGCCCTTGATCTTCTACCAGACCCCTGGGTGCAGGGCGCCCGGCGTCCGCGTTGACTTGGTCCGGTGCCGGGCCTAGCTTAGTTCATACGAGGCGGCGAGGTGACGCATGATCCAGGTGAACATCCACGAGGCGAAGACGCAGCTCTCGCGGCTGCTGGCGCGGGTCGAGGCGGGGGAAGAGGTGGTGATCGCCCGGGCGGGGCGGCCGGTGGCGCGGCTGTCGGCGGTGACGGTGGCGCCGGGCGAACGCCGCCTGGGCTTGGACGCCGGGCTCTTTCGGGTGCCGGACGACTTCGACGCGCCGCTGCCGGACGACGTACTGGACACCTTCGAGGGATGAGGATCCTGCTCGACACGCACGTCTGGCTGTGGATGGTCAGCGACCCCGCGCGCCTGGCGCCGGCGGCTCGGGCGGCGCTCACCAGCCGCGACAACGCGCTGCTGTTGTCGGCCGCCAGCGTCTGGGAGATGGCGATCAAGTACCAGCTGGGCAAGCTGCCCTTGCCCCAACCGCCCGCGGACTTCGTGCCGCCCCGCCTGGTGCGCGATGGCGTCGAGCCGCTCGCGGTCGAGCATCACCACGCGGCCTACGTCGCCACGTTGCCCGCTCATCATCGCGATCCGTTTGATCGCCTGCTCGCGGCCCAGGCCGTGACCGAGCGCCTCGTCCTGTGCACGGCCGACCCCGCGCTGGCCGCCTACCCCTGCGAGCGGCTGCCCGCCTGACGTCTCGCCAGCCGCGGACCCTCGACCAGGCCAGCCGGGGTCGGAGCAGCCGGGGTCGGAGCAAAGAAACGAACAAATTCGTATCCTTGCCCACTTTTTTGCCGCCCAGGTCGGAGCAAAGAAACGAAAAAATTCGTATCTTTGCCCACTTTCCTGTCTCGCCTCACCGGCGCGCGAGCAGCTCGAACACCGCCAGCGCCAGCAGCGCGCCCGCCACCAGGGCCCAGAACAGGCCGCCGCGCCACAGCTCGACGCCCAGCCACACCAGGGCCAGCGCGACGAAGGCGACGCGACGCCACAGCGGCGCCAGGAAGTCCGAGGTCTCCATGCGCGCGAGCATCGGCCGGACTGGGCGCGCGAGCAAGCCCGGCGCGACCCGCCGTCTCAGGGCGGAAGCCGCACGATCGACACCACGTCGCGCGCGTCCGGGTGCTCGGCGGCGGTCCAGATGCGGTCGGTGTGGCGCTCGTAGTAGAGGTCTTCGCAGCCGTACACCCACGCCGAGATGCGGCTCTCGAGCCCCGGCCGCGTGCGGTACAGCCGTCCCAGCCGGCCGGCCTGGCTCGACGACGAGATGTACGTGTCGCCGTCCCAGGTCAGCGCGCCCTGCATGCGCGTCTGCGCGCCGACGGCCGCGTCTGTGGCCCAAACGCGCCCGCCGCCGTCGCTCTGCAGCCAGCCGCTGTCCGGGTCGACGGGCCAGCGCACCAGCCGACCGAGCGCGTCGTCGCCGTGATACTCGCCGGTGACGATCTGCGGCGGCCGGGCGCTGCGATCCAGCCCGGCGAACGAGAACCGCACCGGGCACGCGTCGGCGGCCAGCCGATAGCGTGCGATCTCGAACGCCACGTAGCGATAGGCGTGCGCGTCGATGCGGCCGCCCGCCGCGCCGATGCGGTCGCGATCGCCGGTGTCGGTCACCTCGAGCAGCCGCCCCAGGTCGAACACCCGCAGCCCGCCCGTCGTGTCGGCGACGTACAGCCAGTCGCCGAACCACACGATGCCGCCCGCGTGCAGCGCGCCGCCGCCGCCGGTGAGCACCGGGCCGAAGCTGTCGCCGCTCGGCTGCGCGAGCAGGACGTGGCGGTAGCGGATGTCGCCTGCGTCGCTCGCGTCGACGAGCGACACCCGCACGCCCTTGGCCGGCTGCACGTCGCGGTGGTCGTACCAGCTGACGAGGAACAGCCGCCGCGCGGGCGGCCCAGCCTCGGCGCGCGCGTCGCTGACGCCGGTGATGCCCTGCGGGTACCAGTCCGTGGTGCCCATGTCGCCGTCGTTCCAGCGGAAGCCCTCGTGCGGGTGGTTGCGCAGGCGGTCGGCGGCGTCGGCGGTGATGCCCGCGCGGCCCTCACGATTCAGGTTGACCGCCTCGATGGGCAGCACGCGGCGCCCGCCGTCGCCGAGCGCCGCCAGCACCCGGTCGGCGGCGGCGCGCCGGTCGTCGAAGTCGAGCGCGAAGCGGCAGTCGTGCAGCGTGACGATGTGGTGCTCGTCCACGGGCGGCAGGCCGCAGCCCGCGGCGCTGGGGCAGCGGGGCGGCGCGGCGTCGGGCGGGGCCTCCGCGTCCAGGGGGGGCGCGGCGTCCGGCGGTGGCGCGGCGTCAGCGGGCGACGCGGCGTCGGCGGAAGGCGCTCCGTCCGACAGCGGCGCAGCGTCTCGAGCCGGCGCCCAGGCATCACGTGGAGCCCCGTCGGGCCGATCAACGGCCCCGTCCGGCGCGGCGTCCCGCGGCCGCGCCGCGTCCGCCGCGGCGCCTCGGGCGTCCGGCGCGCCGCCCGCGTCCGCGCTGCGCCCGGCGTCGGCCGCCGCGCTCGCGTCGTCGGTGGGCAGGTCCCGCCTCAGCGTCCCGTCGTCACACCCGCAGACCAGGCCGGCCGCCAGCAGCGCCAGCGCGCCGCGGTGGAGCGCGCGCATCTCACACCTCCCGTCCGCGACCCCGTGGTCATCGCCGACGCTGCGCCTCGGACCCGCCGCGCGGGCGTCCCCGAGCCTACCCCTCGGCCGCCGGCGCCGGCTGCGCCAGCGCCTTCTGCAGCGGACACCCCGCGTCCACCGCGTCCCCCCGCCGATACGCCCCCAAGAGCCGCCGCGACCGATCCGCCAGCATGCGCCGCACCTCGCGCCGCATGCCCTTCTCGCGCGGGATCTGCATGTTGTCGTACGCCGTCGTCTGGTGCCGCATCCACGCGATCACCGCCGCCTCGGCCCGCTGCGCCACCGGAATGCGCTGCGTCCGCGCCACTGTCCCGCTGCCCACCGGCGTCGCGTGCGTCGTCACCCGCTCGGCCACCGCCGCCGCCTCGGCCGCGTAGCGCGGGTGGAACGCCAGGAACGCCGTCACCTCGGCCCGGAACTGCCGAACGTACGCCTCGTGGTCGCGCTCGCGCCGCGCTCGCCCGGCGTCCAGCTTCTTCTGGTAGCCGGGCATCATCCGCTCGCGCTCGGCCCGCCGCTGCTCGCGCTCCACCACCTCGCTCGGCGCCCACACGCCCCGCGAGAACGTCTTGCGCCCCTTCTTCTCCTGCACCACCCAGTGCGGCCCCGCGGCCTTCACCCGCCGCGTCACCATCGCGTCGCCCGGCGGCAGCAGCACCCACCCCTCGGGCGGCGTCAGGCGCGTGCCGTCCTCGGCGCGCAGGATGTGGGGCCGCGGCCCCGGGCTCACGGTGCGGGTCGTCTCGCTCATGCGGCGCATCCTGCGAGGGCCGCCCCGCGCCGTCAACCGGCGACCGCGTTGCCCCGCCCGGCGTCCGGCTGCGACGATGGCCCCCGCCAAAGGAGGCAGGCCGTGGCCGACGACGAGGTCCAGGGTTCGCGCATGGGGCGGCTGGTGCGCATGGGCTGGTTGGGGCGCAACGCCGTGCCCCTGGCCATCAAGCGCGCCCGCCAGACGCTGCAGGGCGTCGAGCTGCCCGCGCTGTCGCCCAAGAAGGTGGCCAAGCACACGCGTATCGCCGAGGAGGCCCTCGCGACCCTCGGTGATCTGAAGGGCCTCGCGCTGAAGGCGGGCCAGATGCTGTCCTACATGGACGGCGCCCTGCCGCCCGAGTACCGCCCCATCTACCAGAAGGCCCTGACGAAGCTGCAGCAGGCCGCGCCGGCGATGCCCTGGTCGGCCGTCGAGCCCGTCCTCGTCGCCGAGCTGGGCGCCGTGGCCGATCATTTCGCGTCCTTCGAGCCCGAGCCCTTCGCCGCCGCCAGCATCGGGCAGGTGCACCGCGCGATCCTGCACGACGGCGCCGAGGTCGCCGTGAAGGTGCAGTACCCCGGCGTCGCCCGCGCCATCGAGAGCGATCTCGACAACGCCAGCAGCTTCGAGGGCGCCGCCCGCGCCTTCATGACCGTGCTGGGCGGCGGCCAGACGGCCACCTACGGCAAGGCCATCCTCGGCGAGATCCGCGCCCGCCTCTACGAGGAGCTCGACTACGCCCGCGAGGCCTCGATGCAGCAGCGCTTCGCCGACCTGCTGGCCGACGATCCCGACCTGCGCGTCCCCCGCGTCTACCCCGCCCACTCGACCGGCCGCGTCCTCACCAGCGAGCTCGTCCGGGGCCGCACCCTCGACGCCGTGCGCGCCGAGGCCGACGCCGACACCCGCCGCCGCTACGGCGAGGCCCTCGCCCGCGCCGTCGTCCACGGCCTCTACACCTGGCGCCTCTTCAACGCCGACCCCCACCCCGGCAATTACCTCTTCCCCGACGACGGCACCGTCGTCCTGCTCGACTTCGGCTGCGTCAAGGAGATCCCCGAGGCCATGTGCGGCGATATGCGCCGCTACGTGACCACCGCCATCCGCGCCACCCGCACCGACGCCCCCGCCGACTGGGCCGCCTTCGACGACGCCCTGATCGCCGCCTTCCGCCTCGACCCGGGCGAGCCCACCGTCTTCCGCGTCTACCGCGAGTTCATGCTCTACCTGCTGCGCCCCATCCTCGAGGACGCCCCCTTCCACTTCACCGAGGCCTTCACCGGCGAGTCCATCGACCGCGTCCTGCAGGCCAAGTCCGAGCTGCTGTTCGAGAAGGGCCTCATCCCGCGCATCCCCAAGCTGCCCCCGATGCCGGTCGACTACACCTTCCTCAACCGCCTGCAGTGGGGCTTCTTCTCGGTGATGACCCAGCTCGACGCGCCGGTGAACATGCACCGCCTGCTGCCCCCCGAGATGCGGACGGGTTAAGCTGCGCCGATGTCCGATCTGATCGACGCCGCCGTCGCGGCCGCCCGCGCCGCCTATGCGGCCGGGGACGCCGCCGCCGCCTTCCGCGCCCTCGAGCCGCACGTCGCCGCGCTGCCCGACGACGAGCGCCTCGCCCTCGCCTGGTCGGCCATGCTGGGCACGGTGCCGAGCGGCAAGGCCCTCGCCACCGAGATCGTCCGCTTCGGTTGGCACTGGGGGGAGCACCCGGAGGTGATGGCCAACGTCTGCCGCGCGTGCATCGCCTGGGCGGCCGAGCGGCCGCTCGACCTCGACGTGCCCGACGACGATCCAGTGGTGCAGGGGGCGCAGGCGCTGCGGCGCTGCCTCGAGGGCGTCCGCCGGGTGCCGCGCGCGGCGCCGCTGTTTCTGGAGCTTGCGCAAGGGCTCACCGCGGCCGGCCCGCGCTGGGACGACGACGCCCTCGAGGCCTTCGAGACCGCGCTCGACCTGGCCCCGGACTCGGTGCCGGGCTGGCTGGCCGTGGCGCGCCACCACCTGCGCCGCCGGCGGTTCGACAAGGCGCGCGCGGCCGCTGAGTACGCGGCCACGCTCGAGGCGCCGACTGATCCCGTCCACTGGATGCTGGGCGTCACCGCCACGGCCGTCGGCGAGGGCGCCGCCGCGACCGACGCCTGGCGCGCCCTCGGCCATGACGTCGGCGCCGGCGACGACGGCCTGCCCCTGCTCGAGGCCCCACCGGTCGAGGTCGTGGTCAGCGGCCGCCTGCCCGGCGGCGGCGCGGCCCCGGAGGCCGGCGTCGTCGAGGTCGTCTGGGTCAAACCGCATAGCCCCTGCCACGGCCGCCTCGTGACGCCGACCGTGCACGCCCTGCCCCTCGACTTCGACGACCGCGTCCTCTGGGATCCCGCCCCGCTGAGCTTCCGCGACGTCGACGGCCGCCGCGTGCCGCGCTTCGACGCCCTGAGCGTCCTCGCGCCCGGCCGCGCCGCCACCTGGCGCCTGCGCGGCACCCAGCCCGCGCGCGGCGCCCTGGCCGCCCTCGACGCCCACCTGCCCGCCGGCTGCTTCGTCTACGTCCACGACGAGCACGTCATGGGCGGCCGCGACGCCCAGGCCGTCGAGGGCAAGCTGGTGGCCCCCCGCGCCCTCGACCGCGCCGCCGTCGAGGCGCACCTGGCCGCCGCCGTCGCCCAGGTGCCCGGCGTCACCGCGGAGCTGCGCGCGTGAGCGGCGTCGAGAGCACCCAGGATCTCAGCGGCCGCGTCGTCAACAGCCAGTTCCGCCTGCTGCGCAAGCTGGGCCGCGGCGGCATGGGCGTCGTCTACCTGGCCGAGCAGATCGGCATGGACCGCCAGGTGGTGGTCAAGGTGCTGCACGCCGAGCTCGTCGCCGGCAGCGACACCGCCGGCGCCCGCTTTCAGCGCGAGGCCAAGGCCGTCGCCCGCCTGAACCACCCGCACATCGTGCAGGTGCACGTCTTCGGGCAGATGGAGACCGGCCAGCCCTACCTGGCGATGGAGTACGTCGAGGGCCACACGCTGACCGACCTGATGATCGGCAGCGGCCGCCTGCCCGAGGCGCGCGCGCTGCGCATCGTCGAGCAGGTGTGCGACGCCCTGGTCGAGGCGCACGGCGCGGGCCTGGTGCACCGCGATCTGAAGCCCGACAACATCATGCTGGCCGACCGGCACGGCAACCGCGACTACGTGAAGGTGCTCGACTTCGGGCTGGCCAAGATGGTCGACGCCGAGGAGCGCGCCGGGGTCACCCACGACGGCGCCATCTTCGGCACGCCGCGCTACATGTCGCCCGAGCAGGGCCGCGGCGAGAAGGTCGACGCCCGCACCGACCTCTACGCGTTGGGCGTCGTGCTCTACGAGATGCTCAGCGGCAAGCACCCCTTCGAGGCGCGCAGCACGCTCGACTTCCTGATGAAGCACGCGTCGGCGCCGGTGGTGCTGCCCAGCGCGCGCTTCCCGGACCTGACGCTGATGCCGCGCGTCGAGCAGATCCTCAAGACCTGCCTGGCCAAGGATCCCGCCGACCGCTTCCAGTCGGCGGCCGAGCTGCGCCGCGTCGCCCGCGAGGCCCTGCGCGACCTGCCCGACTACGCGCGCGCAGCCCCGACGCCGGCCGGCCCGGTGGCCCACCGCGCGAAGGCGCGCCGCTGGCTGCCCGCCGCGGTGCTCATCGCGAGCTTCGGCGTCACGCTCGGCGTCATCGCCCTCGTCGCGGCGCCCGACGAGCCGGCCGTCGCCGACGCGGCCTCCTCCGCGCCGCCGGCGGACGCGGGCGCCCTCGTCGCGCCCCACGCCGCCGACGCCGCCCGCGCGCCCGGCGCCGACGCCGCCCCGAAGCGCGCCGCCCTCGACGCCGGCGTCCGCCTCGACGCCACGGCCCGCCCGCGGGGCCCCCTCGACGCCGGCCGCCGCTTCGACGCCACCGGCGCCGCCCGCGTCGACGCCGCGCGCCGCCTCGACGGCGGTCGCCCCGCCGACGTCGCTCCGCCCGTCCGGACCGTCACCGCGACGGCCACCGGCGAGCTCGTCCCCGACGTCGCGCCCCCCGTGCCCACCGTCGACGACGGGGGCCTCACCGCCGACGTCCGCCCCCCCGTCGAGGCCGTCGACCCCGCCGTCGACGCCGCCGCGCCGGCCCCGAAGGGCCCGCCCCTGAAGGCTGGCGACCCCATCGAGGGCCTGCCGCGTCCGGCGAACTCGACCCTGCTCTACACCAGCCCCCAGGCCGTCGCGATCCGCGTCACCGACCCCGCCCAGCAGGTGCTCGCCTTCTACCTGGCCCACCTGCCCAAGGCCTTCGGCCCGATCACCCGCATGCCCAACGGCGTGCAGATCAACGATCCCAAGTCGCCCTACACCTTCGTCAGCTTCAGCCGCGACGCCACCGGCGACCTGTTGGTCATCGGCATGCGCAACGCCCTCGTCGAGCCCCCCGCGCCGCGCCGGACCGACGCCTTCGGCGTCACCCTCATGCCCGGCTCCCGCGAGATGTTCCGCGGCCCCTCGATGGTCACCGCCACCGTGAAGGGCAGCGCGCAGCAGGTGTTCGACTACTACGCCGGCCGCTACGGCAAGCTGCCCGGCGTCATGGTCTTCCGCCACGAGGACAACGATCCGCCCACGATGGCGCTGATGGGCCAGCAGGCCGAGGTCGCGTGGAAGATGGTCTCGGTCAACCGCTACGAGGCCGGCGGCAAGGACGTCTGGATGGTGGCGGTGATGGGCAAGGCGGAGTAGACGCCCCGCTCAGCGGCGTCGTCGGTTGACCGCGCGCACGCCGAGCCAGGCGCCCAGGGCGGCGGCCAGCAGCGCCCACATGACCAGGCGGTGGGCGACCACGCGGCCGGCGCCGGGGCGCACGAAGATCGTGTCGGCGGCGCCGGGCGGCGAGGCGATGGGGCCCTCGGCGGCGACGAAGGGCGCCAGCGCGCCCTCGGCCAGCAGGTCGTCCCCGTCGGCGCGCACCTTGGCCTCGAAGGCGGCCTGCTTCTGCTGGTAGCGCTCGCCCTCGGCCAGCGCGGCGCGGTACTCGGCCCGCAGGGCCTCTTCGGGCTCGCCCAGATCGGCGGCGATGCGCTTCATGCGTCCTTCGATGCGCTGCGCCCAGGTGTCGCGGATGTTCGCGTCGGGCCAGAAGCGATCCTTCAGATCCAGCGCGCGCGCGTACGCCGCGAAGGCGATGCGCCGCTGCTCCATGCGCTCCATCACGTCGCCCAGCGCGGCGGCCGAGTGCGGGTTGGCGCCGCCGCCCAGCATCCACATGCCCAGGACGCCCAGCACCGGCTCGTCGAAGGGCGCGCCCTCGGCGTCGGCCCCGGTGACCTCGGCCCACTCGGGCGCGGGCACCAGCCGCGGCACGCGATCCTGCCGCGTGGCCCAGCGCGCCTCGAGGTCGGTGTTCTGGCCGGTCACCAGCCCCTCGACGCCGAACATCACCCGGTAGTCCGGCCGAACGGAGGGCGGCGGCTCGTCCTCGAGCGCGGCGCCGAGCGCCGTGAAGCGCAGCAGCCACTCGGGCTCCTCGACCGCCCGCAGCAGGTGCTTGCCCAGCACGACCTGCCAGCGCTCGCGCCCGAAGTGCGCGCCCGGGTTCAGCCGCACCGCCTGCCGGATGAAGCCCAGCCCCTCGACCAGCATCGCCTTCGCGTCGGGGTCGCCGCGCAGCGCGCCGCCGAAGCCGCCGTGGATCAGCACGGTGCCCAGGTTGGCGTAGGTGCGGTACCAGGCGCGCTCGGGCGGCGTCAGCTGTTCGGCGCGGGTGACCATCTCGCGGTAGGCCGCCAGCGCGTCCGTGCGCGGCGGGGGCAGCTCGATGTGGGGCCAGCGGCGCTCGACCAGCGCCTTCTTGCGGCGCATCACCTCGATCGCCTCGGTCGGGCGCCCCAGTCGGTCGAGCGCCACCGCCTGGTCGTCGAACAGGTCGAGCGCCGCCGGCTCGAACAGGCCGGCGGGATCGGTGGACTCGATCTGCGCGATGCGCGCCTTCGACCGCTCGACGACGGCCTCGTGCCAGGCCGGCCCGTGCTTCGGAAAGCGTTCGTGCACCACGTCGTACACCATCGCCAGGCGCAGGGCGGTGCCGTCGGGCGTCAGCGCGATGCGCCACGGGGCGGGGTAGGCCTCGATGGGGCCCGGCTGGACGAAGCCGTAGAACGCCGCGCACAAGAAGCCGAGGATGCCGAAGAGCGTGGCGACGACGCCGACCCGCACGACGCGCCGGACGGGCGTGCTCACGCCGGACCGCGGGCCGCGGCCCGGAAGGCCAGCCCCAGTAACAGCGCGCCGACGCCGATGCCCAG